>DASVQA010000196.1:0-35108 GCA_036389375.1 Pyrinomonadaceae bacterium
CGGCGCTTGCAGACTGCAAGGCCAGCCCGGACAGCCCGAAATCAACTTAAATTTGTACTGCTTCGGCAGTGAGCAACTGGCCGGATCGAAGTACGACATATTGTAGCCTGAAACAGTCCCCGGCGCAACCACGCGGCCAGCGTAAAAGCCCAATAAAAACGCGGGTTCAAGCTGTTTTTTGAGGCTGCCGGAGCGCACCTCTGCGAGCACAATATATTGCGCCGCCCACAGGGGCGCGCACGGCGCGAAAAGAGCTATGAGGCAGGGCGGAAAAGAGCAGAGACGACGCGAGCGAGTGCGGCTTGAACTGCCCGCGCGCGTCGTCGTGCGCGAAGCGCCGCGTGAAGAGTGGGCGGAGGTGACGCGCGTGCTCGACTTGACGCCGTTCGGTGCGCGTTTTAGTCTCGCGCGACTGGTGGATCGCGGCCGGCTCATACACCTGACGCTGCCGATGCCGCGCCAACTGCGCTGCTTCGATCACGTGGAGGAGCAGTATCGCGTCTGGGCGATTGTGCGCAACGTACGCGTCACACCGCCGCAGGCCGCGACGGGGCTGCCGCGCTTCGAGTTGGGCGTCGCCTTCGTCGGCAAGCACCCGCCGGCAAGTTTCGCGGCCAACCCGACCCAGCGTTACGAGATCGCGCAGGAGCAGACGGTGGCAGATCTGTGGCGCGTGCGCGAACGAGAGCTTTCGCCCTACACGCCCGTGCAGCGCGAGACGCGCCTGAGTGTGCCGGTTGATGTCGTGATCGAACTGCTGGACGAGCGCGGGCAGGTGGAAGTATCGGAACAGACCGTGACGGAGAACATCAGTCGGCACGGCACGGCCGTCTTCACCTCGCTCATGGTCGAGCGTGGGCGCTTCGTGCGTGTGCGCAGCGCGCGCTACCCGTTAGAGGTGCTGGCCGTCACGCGCAACTGCCGCAAGGGGGCGGACGGCATCACGCGGCTCCATCTTGAATTCATTGAGCGTGAGTGGCCGCTTGAGTTGAATTAGTCAGGCGATGCGGAAAAGCAGACCACAGCTTGTCTTCCCGCGCGAAGTGCTGCTCGTCGAGATCGAGCGGCGCTGCCCCGTAGCGCGTTGCAACGCGAAGAACCGCATCGGGCTGACAAAGGAAGAAGCGCGCGTCTATCGCGGCTACACCTGCGTGCGCTGCGAGCAGCAACACGAAGACGTGCTGACCGAGCGCGACGTGCCCGACTGGTGGGAAGAGTTGGCGGTGACGGGGCTGACGGGCTTGCGTGCGCGTTTGACGGGACACGCGCCCGCCGGCCCTGCGACGGATGACGCGAGCGGCGTTGTCGGGCGCATGAGCGCGGCGTGGCGCGCGCGTGAGTTGTCGGCGGCCGATTCATCTGCCGCCGCCGCGAGCGCGGGAGCGAGCGACGAGTGAGCGAGACGAGCGCGAGCATCGCCCGCCGCGAACAGGGTCAGCGCGGCGACGACGACGGCCGGGAAGCGTTTCTGCTGCCGCGTTGGGCGCTTGAGTTGCTGCGCGCGGCGGCGCGCATCATCTTCCGCCTGCTCTGGCGCATGCGTTACGTCAGCACGGAGCACATCCCGCCCGCCGGCCCGCTCATTATCGCCGCCAACCATCAGACCTATTTTGATCCCTTCTGGCTCTCCGTGCCTGTCAAACGACAGATCCGCTATCTCGCGTGGGACGTAAGCTTCGGTTGGCCGGTCGTGGGCACGGTGATGCGCTGGTTGGGCGCGTGGCCGCTGCAAATCGAGAAGGGCGACCCGCGTGCCATCCGGCGCTCGCTCCAATGGCTGCGCGATGGTGGCGCGCTCGTCATCTTCCCCGAAGGTGGGCGGGCTTATTCAGAGGGCGACATGCACAAGTTCAAGGCGGGCGCGGCGCGCATCGCGCTCGAAGCAGGTGCGCCCGTGCTGCCGGTGACGATACGCGGCGGGCACAAGGTCTGGCCACGCGGGCGACGCTGGCCGCGCCTGCGTGGGCGCGTCGAGATCATCTACCACCCGCTGCGCCGCGTACAACTGCTCCCCGGCGAAGACGCACGCGCCTGCGCCCGCCGCGAAACCGAAGAACTCGCGCGCATCATCGGCGACGCGCTGTGAAGGGCGGAAGCAGAAGGGCGGAAGCAGAAGTGCTGCGTGCTGAGTCCTGAGTCCTGAGTGACAGACAGCCTTGCTTTGACTCAGCACTCAGGACTCAGCACTTCTTTTTGCTTCTTTTAGGGCCGGGCGACGACGAGCGGTTGCGTTTCGAGTTCGCGGCGGTAGAAGACGCGCGGGCGTTGGGCGATGCGCTTGCCTATGTCCAGCCCGCGCTCGTCGCCTTCGACAAACGAGAGGTCGCGCGCCTGTTTGACCTTCTCGATCTGTATCGCAGGCACGCGGTTCGTCGCATAGTCGAGCCATTCGCGCGCGAGCACCGCGCCGTCCTTCGGTTCGTCGTCCGCTGCGGCCAGCTTCAAACCCTCTTCCACCAGCGCGTAAGTCAACAGCCCGTGCCCGACCTGCGCCGCCTCCTGCGCCGCTTGAAAACTCTGCGCGGCGGTCAGGATGTACATGCCTTTCTCGTAGGCCAGTTGCGCCAGTCCCTTCGAGTTCATCGGCCCGCGCCGCTTCTCTTCGGCTTCGAGGGCTTGCCCCGAATTGCAGGCGTCTATGACGAACATGAGTTGACCGGCGTTGACACCCTCAAAGGCCGCTTCGAGTTCTTTGTCGGAGATGCTGTGCGCGAGGATCGACTTGAGGGCCGCGAGGTTGAGTTGCGTGCGGCTGCCGTCGTAGCCGAGGTCGTGCGGGATCAGGTAGAACTGATTCTCGTGCGCCGTGCCATGCCCGGCGAAATAGACGATGACCTCGTCTTCGGGCTGCGTCTCGACGGCAAGTTTTGTGAGCGCGGCGGTGATGTTGGCCTTTGTCGCCTCGCGGTCGGTGAGCGTCGTGAGCGCGACGTGGTCGTAGCGGCCGAGCTTCGACTGCTGGCGCTCGATCTCCGCGCCGAACTCGCGCGCGTCGGCGACGGCGTAGCGCAGGTTGTATTGCGGGTTCGCATACTCGTTGACGCCGATGGCGAGTATGTAGGCCGTGCCGGCGCGTTTGAGCGCGTCCGCGCCGTTTAAGACGAGCAGCGCATCGCGGCTCTTGACGTTATCGCGGTTGAAGGCGTAAGCGGTCAGACGGTTCACGCCTGCGACAATCGGGAGCGTCGTCTCGAAGACGTTCGCGGGCTGCCCTTTGAGCGCGTCGCCGCGCCACACCTTGACGAGCGAGCCGTTGCGAAACAGGCGCAGGTCGCTTGCGCCGCTCCCGCCTGTGTGCGTCGCATCCGGGCCGGCGTCGCGCACTTCGATGCGGACGCGCACGTTGCGCGTCGCAAGCGGCGCGTTTGCGGCCGCCGGGTCGGCGAGCGCGATGGTCACGGTTGGCTGGCGGCGATCTTTGTCGGCAAAGTCCGCAGCGGCGCGCGGGCGATGCCCAGCCACCAACTCGGCGAGCAGGCCGGGCGAAAAGAACTCGTTGAAGAACCATTCAATCGGTGCGACGTTGAACGTGTCCGTGTCGTAGCGCCAGAGCACTTGATTCCACGCCTGCGGCGAGCCGTCGAAGAGGCCGTCGGGCGTGGCGACGAGCCAATCGTCGCCGTCGTAGAGCGAGACGAGCGTGGCGAGTTGCCGCCCTTGCGCCACGTCCCAGAGGAGCGTGCTGCCGTCGTTGCTGGCGGACGCGAGCAGGCTGATGTCGGGGTTGAAGGCGAGCGAGTTGATCTGCGCCGTGTGCCCGCTGAGCGTGCGCAACTCGCGGCCGCTCCCGGTGTCCCACAGCTTGATCGCGTTGTCGGTCGCGGCGGACGCGAGCAGTCGCCCGTCGGGGCTGAAGGCGATGACTTTAACTTCAGATGCGAGCCCGGCGAACGCACGCAACTCGTGCCTGGTCGCCGCGTCGTAGAGTTTGAGCGTGCCGGCGGTGGTCTGCTTCATCTGCTTGAGCAACTGTTGTTGGAGCGCGGCGGCGTTGGCTTGCGCGGCTTTCGGGTCGCGCATGGCGGCGCTCATCTGGCCCATCATGGCTGCCATGTCGAAGCTGCGCGTGACCTCTTGCCCGCCGACCGCCAGCGTGCGCCCGTCGGCGCTGAAGGCGACGGCCTCGACGTTGGCCTGTCCGCCGAACATCTGCTGCATGCCGGGCAACTGCGCGATGTCCGGCATCTGCCCGCCCGCACCCGGCAGGCCATAAGGATTTGCGCCGGCGGCGGGCGCGGGCGGCGCACCGATGATGCCAACCTGCGCGCCCGTCGTCACGTCCCAGAGCGTGACGACCGCGCTGTTGTGCGCGACGACCGCGAGCCGACGCCCGTCCGCGCTGAACGTCACGGCCTTGATCTGCGCGGGCGCGTAGGCGTTGCCGCCCGCGACGACGAGCGTCCGCACCTCGCGTCCCGTCTGCGTGTCCCACAGCTTGATCTGATTCGCCAGACTGTCGCCGCGCCCGCTCGCTTTGGCGAGGGCGTCGTTGTAAGCCTGCATGGCGGCGGCCGGGTTCCTGCTCATGTTTTTGAGCATCTCTTTCTGGGCCTTCTGCGCGGCTTTGGCATCCACTTGCGCGGGCTGCGTGTTGTCCGCCGGCACTGTGTAGAAGGTCGCCAGCAGGCGACCGTCGGGACTAAAGGCCGGCGGTTGCACGATGGCCTGCGCGGCGCGCGGCGCGTTGGCTGGCGCGACCTTGAGCGTGGGCGGGTCGTCCGGCGTGAGCGTGAAGAGGCGGCGCTGCGTGTTCGTGTCGTAGAGCGTGATGCGGCTGTCGTTGAACGTGGCGGCGGCGAGCAGACGACCATCGCGGCTCATCAGACCGAGCGGTTCAGCCGAGCGCGCGGCGCGCAGACCGCGCCCCGTCGTCAAATCCCAGATCGTGCGCCCGCCGGAGACGAGGCGCGTGCCGTCAGCGCTGAAGGCGACGCCGAAGGCGAAGTTGCTGTGCCCCGCGAGCGTCTGCATCGTGCGTCCGCTCTCTATGTCGCGGACGGTAATCGCGGTGCTGAAACCGGAGGCGGCCAGAAATTTCTCGTCCGCGCTGAACGCAAATGCGGTCGGCATGCTCGACAGGTCAGCTTGGCCCGGCGCTTTGACCGATGCAAAAGTCTGCCGCTCAGCGCCGCTCGCCGTGTCGAACACTTTGACGTTCTGCGGGGTACTGAGCGCGAGCCAGCGCCCGCCGGGACTGAAACCAAACAGCCCCAAGTCCGTGCGTTTACCTTCCGTCAGCACGCGCCCCGCCGCGCGTGCGCTCAAATCCCACAGCTTGAACTTCGCGCTCTGGCCACCGCTGTCCGTCGTCAGGCACGCGCCCAGCACGCGCGCGTCCGGCGTGAGCGCGAGCGTCGTAAGCGCGCACGTAGCGAAATCGTCGGGCACGTTGAGGGTACGCACTTCGCGTGCGCTCGCCAGATCATAAATCTTCACCGCGCGCTTCTGCCCGTTGCCGCCCGCGAGCAGCGCCAACTGGCTGCCGTCGGCGCTGAGCGCCGGCCCGCCGCCACCCGTTAGTCCGTTGAAGGTGAAGCCCGCGAGGCTCGTCTGGTCGAGCGGCGTTTCGCGCAACACCTGTCCGCTCGTCGTATCCCACGCCCGGATGGCATCGCTGAACGCGACGAGTTGGCGCGCGTCGGCACTGAAGACGAGCGCCGCAACGCCCGCTAGCGCCGTAGCTTCAGAGCCGGGCTGCAACGTGTGGAGCGTCCGGCCGGTCTTCGTGTCCCAGATGGTGATGGCGTTGTCGCGCCCGCCGGCGGCGAGCAGCCGCCCGTCGCGGCTGAAGGCGACGGCCGAGATGCCCGTCAGGCTCACGCTGAAGAAACTGACCGTGCCGCCGCCAATCGCCAGCGTGCGCAACTCGCGCCCGCTCGCCACATCCCAGAGCTTGAGTTGGTTGCTGTTGAAGGTGGTCGTGGCGAGCAGTCTGCCGTCTGGGCTGTAGGTCAACCCGGTTGCGCCGCCGAGCGGGTAGCCGGTTTGCAACACCAACTCGGGCCGCGTCGTGCTTTGACCGTTCACGCGCGCCGTCGGCTGCGCGGGTGCAGCACCGGCCAGCGAAAATATGAGCGCGACGCACAGACCGAACGCCTGCGCCGCCGCGCGTCCGCCGCGCATATCGGGGCGCGTAAACCTGATCCTTGAGTTCATCATGGGGCTGCCTTGCCGGAGTTGGGTTTGGGCTAATGCAATTCGAAGTGGCAGACGCGGGCGCTAATCTAGCGGCATGTGTGTGGGCTGTCAAACCGGACGACTTTAGAGCGCAAGCACGCGCATCATCTCTTCGTGCAAGAGGCCGTTGCTGGCCATAATGGGCGGCGCGTAGATGGTGGCGGGCGAGCCGTCGTAGCGCGACACGCGCCCGCCCGCCTCTTCAATGATGACGCAGGCGGCGGCCACGTCCCAGGGCTGCAAGCCCTCTTCCCAGAAACCTTCGAAGCGCCCGCAGGCGACGTAGGCGAGGTCGAGCGCCGCCGAACCGTCGCGCCGCACGCCCTGCGCGTGCATGATGAAGTTGGTGAAGTGGCGCGCAAAGTCGCTGCGCCCGCGCACGTCGTAGGGGAAGCCCGTGCAAAGCAGCGCGCGGTTCAGGTCTGCAACTGCCGAGACGTGAATCGGCCGCCCGTTCAACGTCGCGCCGCCGCCGCGCTCGGCCGCGAACAACTCGTCCAGCACCGGATCGTAGACGACGCCGAGCACCAACTCGCGTTTGTATTCAAGCCCGATGGAGACGCAGAAGCACGGATAACCGTGCGCGTAATTGGTCGTGCCGTCGAGCGGATCGATGATCCACTTGTAATCGCTCGCGCTCTCTGCGCGTCCCGCGTCGCCCGCCTCTTCCGCGAGGATCGCATGGCGCGGGTAATAGCCGCGTATGCGCTCGACGATCAGCCGCTCGGCCGCCAGATCGGCTTCCGTCACGAGATCAATCTCGCCCTTGTGCTGCACCTTCAAGGACGCACGCCCGAAGCGTTCCGCGAGAATGCGCCCGGCATCGCGCGCCGTCTGGATGGCAAAGTCGAGCAAACTGGTTTCCTTAACTGTGCCGTTACTGCGCCAGAATCGGCACGACCGTCGTTTGGATCGGCTGTCCGGTCACTTCCGCCGTGCCGTCGCCGATGTACATGTCCACTTCGGAGCGGACGCCGAAGTTGCCTTCGAGGTAGATGCCCGGCTCGATGGAGAAGCAGGTGTTGGGGATGAGCCGCCGCGAGTCGCGTGTCTCAAGATTGTCTATGTTCGCGCCGTTGCCGTGTACCTCTTCGCCGATTGAGTGGCCCGTGCGGTGGATGAACTGCGCGCCGTAACCTGCGTCCACGATCACCTTGCGGCACACGTCGTCAACTTCCGCGCCGCGCAACTCGCGCCCCGCGCGCACGCTCTCATGCACAAACTCGATGGCCGCATCGCGCCCCGCGCGCACGATCTGGAAGATGCGTTCGTTCTCCGCCGGCACGGTCTCGCCGATGTAGCCCGTCCAAGTTTGATCGGCATAGACCGCTTCCGGCTCGTTCAGCTTGGCCCACACGTCGAAGAGAATGAAGTCGCCACGTTTGACCGGCGCGTGCGTGTCTGCGGTCGGGCCGTAGTGCGGGTTGGCGCTGTTGGCATTGACGGAGACGATTGGATGGTCGCCGTCGCACGTCATGTTCTCGTCTTCATAGCGTTGGACGATGAACTGCTGTATGTCGTACTCGGTCGTCGGCTCGCCATTGCGGATGCGGCGCGCGACCTCGGCAAAGCCGTCCATGATGATCTGGTGAATCTTGTTGGCCGCCTCGTCGTGCGTGCGTTTCTGCTCCGGTGTCCAGACGGCCTCGAACACTTGCACGAGGTCGGCGCTCGTCACCGGCTCGACGCCGAAACTGCGCACCAACTCGATCATGCCAGCATCGACGCGCGACAGGTAAGGGATCGCGTTCTCCGGCGAGTATTGCATCGCCACGCGCCGCGCCGCGCCGTTGCCCGCCGCGCCGTCCGCCGCGCCCGTCAACGTTTCGCGCAAGGCCGCGTGTAGTTGCTGCCAGGGCAGATAGACGATCTTGCGACCGGGCAGCGCGTCCAGCTTCTCGCGCTCAATCGCATGCACGATCTTCACCGGCTCGCCCGTGGCGGGCACGTAGTAGCACCAGCGCCGCGACGTGATGTTGTGCAGATGCAGTTGCAGGATGCGATAAGCGAGCGGGTCGCTCTTGCGAAAATCATAAAAGAGCCAGCCCGCAAGCCCGGCCTCGCCGAGCGCCGCCTGAATCGCCGCGACGCGCGCGGCCGGATCGATCCGGTGATTATTTTGCGCCATGATTTTTCTCTCCCGTTATTGTGAACGAAAGCCTCTACGGCCGGCTGTGCATCTTTAGCGCCTTATTCTCGCGTAACAGAGTGGCGCACGCAAAGACAGAACCCCGCGCGCAAGCGGAGCCGGCAATTCACATGCGCGCCGCCGCGTTGCCCTGTGGCGCGGCCAAACGGCGCGCGGCGAGCCGCAAAATCTCCTGCACCTGATTGTCCCAGTAAGGCCACGTGTGCCCACCGGGCAACTCGCGGAACTCGTGCGGGATTTTGCGTTTGAGCAACAGGTCGGCGAGCGCGCGGTTCGAGGCGAGCAGAAAATCTTCCGTGCCGCAATCGAGATAGAGGAAGGGCAGTTGCGCGATGCGCTCCGGCGGCAGGTCGCCGAGCAGCTTGAAGAGATCGTTGGCCGGGCGCACAGGATTGTCCATCGGGCCATAGACGCGCGCGATGGAGGGCTTCACAAAATCGATCAACTCCTTGTCCTGCGCGTCCCAACGCGGCGCACCGTGCGCCCCGCTCATCGAAGCCGCGAAGATAAACTTGTCCGGGTACTTCACGCCGAACTTCAACGCGCCATAGCCGCCCATCGAAAGACCGGCAATCGCGCGCCCCGCGCGCGTCGGGATGGTGCGATAGCGGCGCTCCACGTCCGCCAGCAACTCCTGCATGATGTAGCTTTCGTACTGCTCACGCGGCGCGGTCGCGCTGTCCGTGTACCAGCCGTCATGCCCTTCGGGCGTGACGATGATGATGCGATAGTGCGCCGCGTGTTCCGCGAGGTGCGCGCGATTCGACACCCAATCGTTATGACTACCGGCGAGACCGTGCAGGAGATAGAGCACCGGATAGTGCGTCGTGCGTGTTTGCGCCGCGTCATAATCGGGCGGCAGAACGACGTAGTACGGCAAGGCTTGCCCAACCAGCTTGCTCTCGAAGTTGACCGGCTCGACGCGCACGCTCGGCTGCGCGTAAACCGCAAGCGGCACGAGCAACGCAAAGAAGAGAAGTAAACGGCGTGCAGGTTTCATTCTGATCCCTCTGCTGTCGGTGCAGACGGCGGCGCGGTGTGGCCCAGCGCCCGCGTGCTGTCTTCCGCTTGCTTGCGGGCGCGGCCCGCGCGCCCGTCATATCGCAGGAATGCGGGCAGCGCGAGCGCTAATAGTCCCGACCCGACGACGCAGAGCACGCCGCCGGAGACGACCGAAGTGCGTATGCTGAAGAGACTGGCGACAAGGCCGGATTCCGCGTTGCCGAGCATCGGCCCTGTAGTGTAGCTCACGAGTTCTATCCCCGCGAGTCGTCCGCGCAGGTGATCGGGGATCGTCTGATTCCAGATCGTCATGCGAAACAGACCGCTCAACATATCGGCCGCGCCCGCCAGCGCCAGCCACATGAGCGCGAGCCACAAACGACCGGCGAAACCGAACCCGATGATCGCCAGTCCCCAACACGCGGCGGCGATGGCGACGGCGCGGCCATGCCGGTTGACGCGCTTCGTCCAGCCCGAAGAGAGCGTCGCGCACAGTGCGCCGACGGCCGGGCTGGCGTAGAGCAGACCGACCGAGGAGCCGCCGTAGCCTTCGGCGATAGCCGGAAAAAGCGCCATCGGCATGCCGAAGAACATCGCGTTTAGATCGATCAGGTAAGTGCCCAAGAGTTCGGGCCGGCTGCGCGCATAACGCAGCCCCGCGACGACCGCTTTCATGCTCGGTCGCTCCGCATCGGGCGGCGGCGGCACTGCCTGCATCAACCAGAGCGCGCCGAGCGAAGCGACGAAGGTCAGAAGATCAATCGCGTAAGCGAAGGCAGGCCCGAACGTAACGACGAGCAACCCACCGAGCGCGGGGCCGCCGATGAGACCGATGCTGCCGCGCAGAGCTTGCAGCGCGGCCACGGCCGGCAGTTGCTCCGGCTTGACGAGGCGCGGCGTGAGCGCTTCGAGCGAAGGGCGCTGCAAACCGTTGAGCGCGGCCAAGAGCGCAGCACAGGCGTAGAGCACCGACACGTGCGGCGATGCCAGGCGCGCGTTGATGATAAGGACAAGCGTGCTGCACGCGAGCGCGGCTTCGGTCAGCCGCACCATGCGTCGTCTGTCCACGTAGTCGGCGAACGCGCCGCCGACAAAGGCCGCCAACAGGATCGGCACAAACTCCACGACGCCCAAAAGACCCACCGCCAACGACGACCGCGTGAGTTGATACATCTGCCACGGCAGCGCCACGAAGGTCATCATCGAGCCAAAGAACGAGATGAACTGCCCCGCGTAGAGCAGCCGATACTCACGCGAATCGCGCAGCGGCGACACGTCAACGGTCAGCGCCCACCACGCGCGCCGCGCATCGGGCGGGGCCGGTGTTATTAGTTCATTCGTCGCCAACGGCGCGGCCGGATCGGGCGTGAGATGGCTGCTCGCGTCGGGCGTGGGCGGCGGTTGTTCGGGCAAGTTTGTCGGCCGGTTCATTCACTTCGGCGGCGCAGACAGGAGCGGAATCTTGAGGCCCTTGGCGCGTGCGGTCGCTTCCGCCTCTTCGTAGCCTGCGTCCACATGGCGCGCCACGCCGAGACCGGGATCGTTGGTGAGCACGCGGTTCAAGCGCCGCGCGGCCTCGTCCGTGCCGTCGGCGACGGAGACTTGACCGGCGTGGAGCGAGTAACCGATGCCGACGCCCCCGCCATGATGAAAAGAGACCCATGATGCGCCGCTCGCAGTATTGAGCAGCGCGTTCAGAATGGGCCAATCAGCGACGGCGTCCGAGCCGTCCTTCATCGCTTCGGTTTCGCGGAAGGGCGAGGCGACCGAGCCGGTGTCGAGATGGTCGCGCCCGATGGCGACGGGCGCTTGCAGGTCGCCGCGTCTGACCAGTTCGTTGATCGCTTCGCCCAACTCGGCGCGTTCGCCGTAGCCGAGCCAGCAGATGCGCGCGGGCAGACCTTGAAACTGCACGCGCTCGCGCGCCAGCCGCAGCCAGCGACTCAAGGTCGAATCTTCGGGGAAGAGTTCGAGCGCGAGATCGTCCGTGCGGCGAATGTCGTTGGCCGCACCTGAGAGCGCGACCCAGCGGAAGGGGCCTTTGCCCGCACAAAAAAGCGGGCGGATATATTCGGGCACGAAGCCGGGTATCTCGAACGCGTCGGTGCAGCCCGCATCGAAAGCGAACTTGCGGATGTTGTTGCCGTAGTCGAACGCGACCGCGCCTGCGCGCTTGAGCGCCAGCATCGCTTCGACGTGCTGCGCCATTGATTGCGTCGCCCGTTCGACGTAAACGTGCGGGTCGCGCGCGCGCAACTCCGCCGCTTCGTCGAGACTCAAACCGGCGGGCACGTAACCGTTCAGAGGATCGTGCGCGCTCGTCTGATCTGTCACGGCATCAACCTCGACGCCGCGCCTCACCAGTTCAGGTAGCACTTCGGCGCAGTTGCCGACGAGGCCGACCGACAGCGCACGCCCCTGCTCGCGCGCGTCGGCGCAGATGCGCAGGGCATCGTCCAGATCAAAAGCGACGCGGTCGCAATAGCGTGTCTGGATGCGACGCTCGATGCGCGCCCTGTCCACGTCAATGCCGAGAAAGACCGCGCCGTTCATCGTCGCCGCGAGCGGCTGCGCGCCGCCCATGCCGCCCATGCCGCCGGAGACGACGAGTTTGCCTTGCAGGCTGCCGCCGAAATGTCTGTCCGCCATCGCAGCGAACGTCTCGAACGTGCCCTGCACGATGCCTTGCGTGCCAATGTAAATCCACGAGCCGGCGGTCATCTGCCCGTACATCATCAAGCCCCGTCGTTCGAGTTCGTGGAAGTGTTCCCAGTTCGCCCACGCGCCGACGAGGTTCGAGTTGGCGATGAGGACGCGCGGCGCATAATCGTGTGTGCGAAAGACCGCGACCGGCTTGCCCGATTGCACGAGCAGCGTCTCGTCGGCTTCGAGTTGTTGCAGTTCGCGCACAATCGCGTCGAACGCCGCCCAGTTGCGCGCAGCCTTGCCGCGCCCGCCATAGACGACCAGATCATCGGGGCGCTCGGCCACATCGGGGTCGAGATTGTTCATCAGGCAGCGCAACGCCGCCTCCTGATGCCAGCCCTTACAATTCAGCGTCGCGCCGCGCGGCGCACGCACCACTCTAGCGTTACTCACGTTCGATCTCTTCCGCCAAACTTAACAACGCGCCAACCATAAGCGGTCAGACTCATCACTCGCCCGCCAGCCATTTGAGCCAACCGCCCTCTTCGCGTCTGGTCAGTTGTTCGAGTTCGCCTGCGTCGAGCCAGACGCCGTGACAGTTGGGACAGCGTTCGACCTTTACGCCATCATGCTCGATTTCGGTGAGCGCCGTCGCGCAGCGCGGGCACTTGGGCGCAGCCGCCGCTTCAGCTTCGGCCGCCATCTGCTCGCGCATCTTCTCAATCGTCTCCTGCTCCTTGCGCCGAAAGTATTCCTCTTCCAGCGCCTTCCTGCGGTCGTCGAAGATTTCCGACATGCCTCGTCGCTCCTTTGTGCTGCGGCTGACAAGCGGAGCGGCCGCGCGCCAACTTTGCCAGCGCGCCGCCTGCGCCCGTCACGCTTTTAATTACTCATGCGGATATTGTAATAGCAGAAAACGCCGGCTCCGTGCCACTGAGCGGCGCTTGCTGTTTGCTCGCCGTGCCTTGCCTTTCTATTCGCGGCCTGCTTATGCTCTCGCCCGTCAGAGCGCAAGTTAAATCAACCCGGACGGCGAAAGAGACGGCATGGCTTTGAGCACGCGCGCGCGGATACTGTTGCTGGCTGTCATTGTTCTGCTCGCGCTCGGCGCTTTGGTCGGCTGGCTGAGCATTCGTTATCGCACCACGCCCGTCACGCCCGTTGCGCTGCCCGCCGCGAACACAAATAACGCCGCCACGCCGTCGCCTGCGTCGCCTACGCCGCCCGGCCACGAGAACGCGACGCCAACGCCGACGCCCACGCCCGCCAACACGCCCGCGTCTTCGGCGCTCCCCACGCCGCCGCCCGGTAACACAAACGAACCGGCGCGCAGTGCGCCGCCGCAGGCACTCCCACCGAGCGCGAGCGGACTGCTGCTGCCGGTCGCGGGCGTGCGCGCCGAGCAGTTGCACGATACCTACACGGAGGCGCGCTCCGAAGGGCGCGTCCATAACGCGATTGACATCATGTCGCCCTGCGGCACGCCCGTCCTCGCCGCCACCGACGGCACAATCGTCAAACTCTTCCAGAGCGAGCGCGGCGGCACGACCATCTACCAGCGCAGCCCCGACGACAAGGTTATCTACTACTACGCACACCTGAAAGCCTACGCCGACGGTCTCAGCGAAGGGCACGCCGCCCGGCGCGGCGAAACCCTCGCCTACGTCGGCGACACAGGCAACGCCGGCCCCGGCAACTGCCACCTCCACTTCGCCATCTGGCTCATCACCGATCCCAAACGCTACTGGGACGGCGAGAACGTAAACCCCTACCCACTACTGAGGGGTTAGAGGTCAGAGATCAGTCAAAACTTTTCTGCTGCCGACCTCTAACCTCTGACCGCTGCTCTGTTGTCTTTTCGTGCCTGCGGCGTTCGTTTACGGTGCAAAGGTGCGGGGCGCAGTTGCAGGCAGGGGCGCGAAAAGTGCGGGTCGGGGCGCAGGCTGGGGGCCGGTATGGCGGTTGCTCTTAACATGTCGCTTGTTCGTCTCTCCCGCAACGGACAGGCAGAGAATCCAGACCTAGAGGAGCAGTTAGCATGAAGGTTTTCTCGCGCGCCCGGTTCGCGCTGATCGTTTTGCTTGGCAGCGCCGTGCTGTTCGGCTGTCAGGTTGCGCCGTCAAACAACGAGAGCGGCAGCGCACCAGCGAGTGCTTCGCCGCAGCAGGCCGCGCAACAGCCGACGCCTCTGCCCGCGCCGTCGCCGGCCACGTCGGGCGCGGGCAACCTGCCGGTGACGCTGCCCGTGCTCGATGCGTTCTTCGCCGACGAATCGTTCGCGGGCGACGTGAAGACGCGCTTGCAGTTGAATGATGAACAGGTGGCGCGGCTGCGCGAGGTCGCCCGCACGGAGACGGCAGCCTTGCGCGAGTCGGGGCAGGCGGACGAGCAGCGCCGCACGACGAGCGCCGCGACTACGCAGGCGACCGAGAAGATCAAAGGCGTCATCGGCGCAGAGAAGACCGAGCAGTTGCTCGCGCTCGTGCGTGAGCGTTGGGCGAGCGGCGGCGGCAACGCGGCGCAGGCAAACGGCGCGGCGCTGCCTGACCGGCCGAACACCGTCCCAACCGACACGCGCGTCGTCGTCAACGCGCCCGCCTATCGCATGGACGTGTTCAAGGACGGCCAACTCGTCAAGACTTACAAGATCGGCATCGGCTACCCGGAGTTTCCGCTGCCGACCGGGATGCGCAGCGCGCGCACCATCATCTTCAACCCGACGTGGACGCCGCCCGACGAACCTTGGGTCGAGGCCGGCAGCAGTAAGGTGCAGGTCGGGCAGAAGGTCGAGGCCGGGAGTCCGTTGAATCCGCTGGGGCCGATCAAGATTCCCATCGGGCAACCGTCGCTCATACACGGCGGCAAGTCGCCCGCGAAACTGGGCGGCTTCGCGTCGCACGGTTGTGTGGGCTTGACCAGTCCGCAGGTGCAGGACTTCGCGCGCGTGCTCGCCGACCTGAGCGGTTCGCAACTGACCCCGCAGGACATCACCGCCTACGCGCAGAAGAAGACCGAGACCAAGAACGTGCAGCTAAGTCAGCCCGTGCCGGTCGAGTTGCGCTATGAGACGATTGTGGTTGAGGACGGCAAGCTGCACATCTACCGCGACGTGTACGATCACGGCACGAACACGCCGGAGAACCTGCGCCGCGTGCTCGACGTGTACGGCGTCTCGTTCGATCAGTTGAGCGAACAGGAGCGCCAGCAGATCACGGACGCACTCGCACAGATGGCGCGCGACGCGACCGGCAAACCCGCCGAGGGCGACGGCATGACGAACACCAACGCAAACACGGCCGGCAACAAGAATAAGAAGGATGAGAAGGAGAGCGCCCGTGTCACGCGCACGATTAAGGGGCAGAAAGAGATCGTGCTCGAACTGGCGGCCCTGAAGGGCAAGGGCTACCCCGCGCCCGCCAATCTGGACACGGGCGGCGGCACGCCCCAAAAGGGCAAGCCCGCGCAAGCGGCCAAGCGCGCGTAACAAAAGAAAGAGGCGGACACAAGGCACGCGGGCCGCGTTGCGCGCTTGTTAGCGACGCGCAACGCGGCCCGCGTGCTATTTTCTCGCGCCCGGTTATGAACCCAACAATGCGCGCTCGTGCGCTCTGTCGTCAGTCGTCGCTGCGCGCTCTCAATCGGATGTTGAGTTGCTGGTCTCTGGGCAGATAGACGATCTGCTGGTGGATCAGTTGTTCGCCCTGATACAACTCAAGCAGATATTGTCCGTCGTCCAGAGCATTGAAAGCGAACCTGCCGTTGTCGTCCGTGACGGTGACGATGGGCTTGCGCCCCGTCTCCTTCGGGAAATAGAGGCGGGCGGTCAGGCGCGGGGGGCGACCCGACGGCTCCATCGTGATCTGCGCGGCGAGGTTGACCCGCACGGGTAGCGCCGCGCTGCTCGTTGCGCCGCTGACGAGGCAGCAGAGTATCAGGCATAGGCCCGGCAGTTTTCCGTATCTCATTCGTGTCACCTCCTTACTGTGACTTGAACTGAGCGACCAGATCGCCGGACAGCGTGCGGCGCTCGAAATCGCGGGGCGCGCCGTAGAGTTGCTGTGCGTCGTGAAGCGTGTCCGCCTCGTCGTAGCCAATCAGTTCACGCTTGGTTTCGCCCGCGCGCAGATCAACGTTCTCGGAATAGGCATACTCGCCTCTGGCGTTGTAATACTTGACGACGTAGTGGCCGTTCTGAAAGTAGGGCACAGAGACATCGACGCCCTGTTTGGTGTCGGTCATCCGTTCGGCCGCAATGACGTTGACCTGCACCGGCTTGCCCGAGTTGACCTTGCCGCGCAGTTCCACCATTTCGAGCGGCTGTTTGAGGTGCGCCGCCGGGTTGCCGCACAACTGCGGGCAATAGTGGATCGGGATGAACAACATAAAGACGCCGAACAGGAACATCACCAGCACCGGGAACTGACTCTCGAACTTGATCCCCAGCGGCAACTCGACCTTCGAGACGCTCTGGCCCTCCTTGTCCAGATAGATGCGCCCCTTCCAGAGCAGCAACAGGCTGCCCGCGACCATGAGCAGCCCGGCCAGCGAGCAAAGAGCGAAAAGTGACATCGTCCAGTTCATAACTTTGACCTCCATTGCGTGCATGCGCGCGCCGGCACGGATGGCTTGCGTGAGGCTTAAAAGACCTGTGCGGCGCGCGCTGGCAGAGGTTAGACCAACGGAGCTACGGTTCGCGCTCAAGTCGTCTGTGTGAGTCGGCCAAAAGAGACTTGGCAGAAGCGAGTCAAGAGCGGACGACGCAAGGGCGCGCAGAGTGGCAACAACAGCGCAGACGATAGCAATGCTCATGCCAGCGGCGCTCCTGTCATGCTCGCTCTCTTTCAGGCGAAAAAAGAGGTCTTAGTTTTCAGCAAAGCGGCGGGGTGTCTACAGGAAAGGACGGATGCGCGCGGCAGGTGCGTACTCTGGTTAACGCCTCATTCTTTGTTCAACAATGATAACGACCGGCCGGACTGTCAGGGCAGAACACTTGCCCCGCCCGCGCCGCGCAAACTAAAGAGACAGCGCGCCGCACGGCTAAACGTCAAACTCGCCGCGCCGGATCGCTTCGGTCAGCTTTTCAAAATCGGGCGTCAGCGTGCGGTCGCGCGTGAGGCGTGGGGCGTGGCGGCGGACGGCTTGATAAGCGCGGCGGACGCCGACACCGGGTTGCAGCGGGGCGCGATGTTCGAGCGCCTCGGCGGCGGTCAGCAGTTCGATGGCGAGGATCTGCTCGGCGCTCTCGACGACGCGGCGGAGTTTGGTTGCGGCGGTCATGCCCATCGAGACATGATCCTCTTTGCCACCGTCGGTCGGCACGTTGTCCACGCTCGCCGGATGTGCAAGCGCGCGCGCTTCTGCGACGAGCGCCGCCGCCACGATCTGCGCCAGCATAAAACCGGACGCGAGACCCGGATGCGTCGTCAGAAACGGTGGCAGGTCTTCGTTCGTGTCCGGGTTGACGAGCCGATCCACGCGGCGCTCCGTGATGCTCATCAGATCGACTAAAGCGATCACCGCATAGTCGCAGACGAGCGCGACGGGCGCACCGTGAAAGTTGCCACCCGATAGGACTTCGTTCGTGTCTGTGAAGACGAGCGGGTTGTCGGTCGCGCTGCCGGTTTCGATCTCGACGACGGCGCGCGCATGTCCGAGCGCGTCGCGCACCGCACCGTGTACCTGCGGCATGCAGCGCAGCGAGTAAGCATCCTGCACGCGCGGATCGTTCTCGATGTGCGAGCGTCTGATCTCGCTGTCGGCGAGGAGCGCGCGCAGATGCGCCGCCGCCTCGGTCTGCCCTGCGTGTGGGCGCGCGTTGTGAATGCGCTCATCGAAGGCGACGGGCGTGCCGCGCAGGGCTTCAAGCGTCATCGCGCCGGCCACGTCGGCGACTCGCGCCACACGCTCCGCGCGTGCGATGGCGAGCGCGCCCACGGCCGTCATCGCCTGCGTGCCGTTTAAGAGCGCCAAGCCCTCTTTCGCTTCAAGCTGCAAAGGCAGAAGCCCCGCGCGCCGCAGAGCCTCGCCGCCCGGCAGCCGCGCGCCCTGATAAAACGCTTCGCCTTCGCCAATGACAACCTGCGCCAGATGCGCGAGCGGCGCTAGATCGCCCGACGCTCCGACCGACCCTTTCTCCGGCACAACGGGTATGACATCGCGGGCCAAAAGCGCCAGCAACGCTTCGATGACGACGGCGCGCGCGCCGCTGTAGCCGAGCGCGAGCACGTTGGCGCGCAACAACATCATCGCCCGCACTTCCGCCACCGGCAGCGGTGCGCCGACACCGCACGCATGGCTGCGCACGAGATTCAATTGCAGTTCGCGCAACTCGTCGGGCGGGATCGTGTAGTCCGACAATTTGCCGAAGCCGGTGTTGACGCCGTAGACGACGCGTTCCTCCGCGACGATGCGCTCGACCACTGCGCGCCCCGCCTCGACGCGCATGCGGGCCCGCGCAGCCAGCGCCACCTGCTCGTCGCCAGAGGCGACGGCGGCGACCTGTGCGAGCGTGAGCGGTTGACCGTTCAGTTCCAGCATGACGGGTAATGATGAGCGATGCGCGTGGGCAGCGTCAAAGTCTGGCCAGCCATTGGTGTCCGAGCGCGCACGTGGCGATGGCGGCGCGCAGCCAGTCACGCCGCTCCGGCTCAAGGCGCTCGACGGTGGCGGCGAAATCCTGTTCGTCTTTGGCGCGCGGCTGCTTCGATTTGTAGAGCAGCACGATCTCCGGCGCGAGCAGGTTTATGCCCGCCGACGTGAGATAGCACTTGGCGATGGGTCGGGTCACAGCGTCGTTGCGGCGAAACACCCAGTCGTCGCCGCGCGCCTCGTTCAATAGGACTTCGAGTTGCTGCGGCTCGGTCGCTTCGTTGCGACAGTAAAGCTCATGCACAGGCCGGTCTAAACGCTCGCCCCGCCACTCAGACAGTGCGCCGTTCAATACTTGCTGCCAGTGCCAGCCTTGAAAGTGTCTATGTAAAGCAAGCTGATCCTTGCGAAAGAGGGCAAGCTCTATGTCGGCGTGGGGGCGCGTCACGCGGCCGAGATAGAGATCGATGGCCCAGCCGCCCGCGATAAACCAGAGCGCCGGGAAATCGCGCATGAGGGCTGCGACTTTAACCGGCAGCGCATCTAGCTCCGCCGCCTGCGCCCCGCTGTGCTCGCCGCTCGCCGCCCGCTGCATCACTTCGTAACCGTCTCTTCTTCTTTCAACGGAAGCTGTGTGCGGTGTATGTCGTCGAAGTCGGGGCGTTTGAACTCGCCGGTGCGGGTCATGCGTGTGCGCTCGCGGGCGCGCTTGGTGCGGCGCAGGGTGGTGCGGCGCTGCTTGGCGGCGCGCGTCAGGTTCGTCATGCTGCGGATCGGGTGGAAGTTGAACTCGTGGACGGGTAGCACCTCGCCCGTCGCCTCGCGCAAGCGTAGCGTGCCGAAGGCGAAGACCAGTACCGCGACATTGAAGAGGATGCCAAAGGCGACCATCAACTCGCCGGGGATGAAACCGATGGCGGCGCGATGAAGGAACTCGTCGAAGTCGGGCGTCGGCGTCGGGTGCAGGTAGACTTTCAGATTCCAACTCGCGGCGAGCAGCGCGAAAATCCAGAGGTAGTTGCGGCGCAGACGCCGTCCGACCGCTTCCCATTCGCTGATGGTGAAATGCGGCGTGCGTAAATCTTCCGCCATGTGGTGCGCCCAGTCGGTGTCGGTCACGCTGCCGGTCAAGAGTGGCGCGAAGTAGCCGGTTTCGATCACGCGCACGCGGCTCGCCCAGATTTCGTAGTAGCGATAACGTCGCGCCTCCATAAAGAGGAAGAAGGCGACGAGGATCGAGTTGATCGGGATAACGAAGTGCGGGTTGGCAGCGGACGAGAAGGCGAACGAGAGCGTTGCGCCGGCCGTGATGACCGCCCAGTTGGTCGTCGTGTCGAGCCGGTTGCGCCACGTGTTCGAGCGTTGCACCTCACCGCGATAGAAATGCACCATCGCCGTGTTGAACTCGGCGGGCGACATCTTGCGCCCCAAAAGCGTAATGGTGTCGGCCGCCGCCGCGCGCTCCGGCGGCTTCGTCGCGTCGCGCACGGGCGGTTTGGTCACATCGCGCGGCGGCGCTTGCGGCGGTGTCAACGGGCCCGAAGGGCGGTCGGGGCGCATCAGCGGGCCGACGGGTCTGGGACGGATGTCAGGTTTCATGTGCGGCGGTTCGATTCCACGTGCGCAACGCGCGGGAGAGCGGCACGGCCTCTTGTTCGCGCCGGATGATAGCACGCGCGCCGCTGAACTTGGTGCAGGCGGCGTGTCCGGCGACACTCTTTGTTGTAATACTTCAAGCCCACGCCGCGCAAGAACAATTCATGCGCGCCGGGCCTAATTGCTTGCGCGCCACACGCCCCGGCGGGTTGTCTTGGCCGCGCGCGTGCGCGTCGAGCGCGCCGCGCTTTTGAGTCCGGTTGACAGTCGGCGCAGGCATCCCTATATTCAATTTTTGTTTGTGGCTGCTTGAAAATGTCTGTGCGTGAGGAGTTTCAGCCCGCGCCGGTCGCGGACGCGGACGTGCGCTGGATGCGCGTGGCGCTTCAGGCTGCGCGCACCGCCGCCGCTGAGCATGACGAAGTGCCGGTCGGCGCGGTCGTCGTTAGCGCAGAGGGCGCGCTCCTCGCCTGTGCCGGCAACCGCACGCGGACAGACTGCGACCCGACCGGGCACGCAGAGATCGTCGCACTGCGCATGGCCGCCCGCGCTGCCGGCAATTACCGGCTCAACGGCGCGGTGCTCTACGCGACGATTGAGCCGTGCGCGATGTGCGCCGGGGCGCTCGTGCAGGCGCGCATCAAACGGCTCGTCTATGGCGCGCGCGACGAACGCGCGGGCGCGGTCGAATCGGTCTTCCGCCTCTGCGATGCAAGTTCTTTGAATCATCGGATGGAGCTTACGCCGGGCGTGCTTGCAGCAGAGTGCGGCGCACTGATGCAGGAGTTCTTTCGCCAGCGCCGCAAAGCCAACGATGAACGCAGCATGATGCACGATGATTGAACCGGCGCAGGCGGTTCAGTCATGCTTTCCGGCTTCAGCCTGCCGCAGTTGCCTGTGCGGAGAGGTCGCATAGTGGTTTAGTGCACCGGTCTCGAAAACCGGAGTGGGTGAAAGCCCACCGTGGGTTCGAATCCCACCCTCTCCGCCATCAGATCAAGAGGTCAGAGGTCAGAGGTCAGAGGTCAGTTTATATGCTTAACTGACCTCTGACCTCTGAGACCTCTAACCTCTCTTTTTCGGAGAGGTGCAGGAGTGGCTGAACTGGCAGCACTGGAAATGCTGTGTACGGGAAACCGTACCGTGGGTTCGAATCCCACCCTCTCCGCCAGTTAGCACGAATTAAACTCGGCCGCCAAAGTCCGCGCCGGACGAAGATCAACATAGCTTATGAGCAGACGAGCACTATGGAGCGGCGTCCTGATCGGTCTGTTGGTAGCGAGTACGGGCGCGCTCGCGCAACGCGGCGGGGCGCGGCGCAGACCGCCGCAGAAGGGCGCGGTCTGCGGCGACCCGACCGTGCGTTGCCCGACGAGCTACGACTTCAAGCCCAACGACCTGCCGTTTCGCATCCCCGCCCGCGCCGTGATCTGGGAGAGCGAATCGTTCTACGCCGTCATCCTCAAGAGCGTGCGCGCGGCGGCCGAAGATTGTCAGCAGTTCGTGTCTGAAGCAGATCGCATACAGGCGCAGGGCTTATTCCCGCACAACAAGGTCTTTACGGAGCGCGGCTGCGGCGAACCGGGCGAGCCGTACTACACGAACACGCGCGCAGATGCGCGCTTCATGGCCGTCTATGCCGGGCGGACACGCGCAGAGGCCGATAAAGTGCTGGCGCAGGTGCAAGCGACCGGCAAATTTCCCGGCGCGAACCTGCGCCGCATGAGCATCGGCTTTAACGGAACGTGAAACCGGGTTTGCGCGTTGACGGTCGCGCCGTTTGCCAGCGCGCGCCGGACGGGTTAAAGTAAACGGCGTCGGACAGACAAGATGCGTGCGAAGCGTATCCGACGGGTTTGACAATTTATCAGACTTCGGGCTCCGCACAACGTTTGCCGCGCGAACCCCGCCAGGCCGGGAACGGAGCAACGGTAGTGACGGCCGCGTGTGTTGCGGGTCAGTCCGGAGTCTGGCCAATTCTGTAGAAAGAGTTGTCGTCTCTGCGGCGCGAGGTTGCCGAAGCGGGCGCGGTTGGAGCACAATCCACCGACGCTTGCTACAACCCGGTCGCGCAAGGCGGCAACTCTTTTCATTTATCACGCGATGAAGATCAAATTTACCCGGCTCGACCACGTCCAACTCTGCATCCCGCCCGGCGCGGAAGCCGAGGCGCGCGAGTTTTACGGCCGCCTGCTCGGTTTGACCGAACTAGAAAAGCCCGCCCCGCTGCGCGCCAACGGCGGCATGTGGTTCGAGATCGCCGGCATTCAATTGCACATCAGCATCGAGGCGAATCAGAGCAAGTCGAAGCGCCATCCGGCGTTTGAAGTTGAAGACATCGAAGCGATCAAGACTTATCTCACGGCCCACGGCGTCCGCACGCGCGATGATGTTGCGCCCGCAGGCGTCAAGCGTTTCTCCTTCTTCGATCCCTTCGACAATCGCATCGAGTTGTTGGAAAAAACCGGCCGGGCCGAGCACAGCTAACGCATAACGAATAACAACCGACATGGCTTATCAGGTCATCGCCCGCAAATGGCGACCGCAGACGTTTGCAGAGGTCACGGGACAGGAGCCGATCACGCGCACCCTGCGCGGCGCGATTGAGCACGAACGCCTGCACCACGCCTACCTCTTCTCCGGCGCACGCGGCGTCGGCAAGACCACGACCGCGCGCCTGCTCGCCAAAGCACTCAACTGCCATAAAGCAGACAAGCCGACGCCCACGCCCTGCAAGATCACCGACCCGGATGCCTGTCCGTCGTGCCGCGAGGTGGCCGAAGGGCGCTCGATTGACGTGCTTGAGATTGACGCGGCGTCGAACACGGGCGTGGATAACGTGCGTGAAGCGATCATCAACACGGTCGCCGTCCGCCCGGCGCGCGACCGTTTCAAAGTCTTCATCATTGACGAAGTCCACATGCTGTCGGGCGCGGCCTTCAATGCCTTGTTGAAGACGCTGGAAGAACCGCCGCCGCGCATCGTCTTCATCATGGCAACGACCGAGTCGCACAAAGTGCCGGACACGATCCTGTCGCGCTGCCAGCAGTTCGAGTTTCGCACTATCGCCGCGCCGAAGATCGCCGAGCGGCTGCGCCTCATCGCCGACGCCGAGCAGATCAAGGTGGACGATGCGGCGCTCGCAGAGATCGCGCGCGCGGGCGATGGCTCGATGCGCGACGCGCAGTCAGCCTTTGATCAGGTCATCTCTTTCAGCGAAGGCCAGATCACGACGAAGGACGTGGAGGCGGCGCTCGGTCTCGCCAGCGCGGAGCAACTTGCGCGCGTGGTCGCGGCGGTCGCTAATGAGCAACCGGGCGAGGCGCTCGCAGTCGTGGACGATCTCGTCATGCGCGGGCACGACCTGCGAAACTTCTGTCGTGACCTGCTCGCGCACCTGCGCGATCTGCTCGCCGCTAAAATTGGCGGCGCGGACGCAGCCGCCGACAGTGCTGCGCGTCGGCTCTATCAAGCGGCCGAGCCGTTTTCCGAATCCGACCTCGTGCGTTTCTTCCACAGCCTGAGCGAGACGGAACAGAAACTGCGCGAGGGCGCGCACCCGCGTTATCAACTCGAAGTCGGCCTCATCAAACTGATCGAGATGCGCCGGCTCGCGCCGATCAATCAGATCATCGAACGCCTGCACGCGCTCGAAGAGGCGCTGCGGACGGGGCGCGCGCCGCTTGGCAGCAATGTCGGCTCGCCCACGCCTTCAGGCGGCACGGGGGGCGCTACGCCGCGCGGTGGCAGCGGCGGCCGCTCTGCCCCTCCAACCTCTCAGCGCGCTTCGACGCCGCGCGCCAGCGAGAGCGCGCCCTACCAGCCGCCCGCCACACCGCCGCCCGCGTCTGCGTCGCCGCCGGCTGCGCGGCCTACGCCTGCGGCTACACCGCCGCCCGCGCCGTTCGTCGGGCGCGGCGCGAGCGATCAAGTGCGCGCGGGCAATTCGCTCGACTGGTCAACCCACACGGTCGGCGCGTCCGTCCCAGATGCGCCGTTTTGGGAGACGCTGGCCGAGCCGGCGCAGACACCGGCCGCCGCGCCGATGCAAAGTGCGCCCGCGTCTGTGCCGGCAGATGCGCCGCCCGCAGGCGCACCGCTCCGGCTGGTCAATAAGCCGACGGCCGGTGCGCCGGGCGCCGGTCATAAGTCGTTCGCGGCGCGCGGATGGCGCGTGCCGGGGCGCGACGATCTGCCGGCCGAGCCGCCGGACTTTGGTGGCGGCGGCAGTAGCAGCGGCGGCGGGCGCGCCGACTCGATCACGGAACAGATCAAGCGTGTACTCGAAGAACGGCGCAAGCACCTGCTGGCGACGGCGCTCGACGGCGCGCGGCGTGCTTGCGTGGAGGGCGAGGAGTTCTACGTTGAGTTTGCGCCGGAGCGTAAGCACCTGCGCGATACGCTCAACAAGCCGGAGGGCATGAAACTGCTGCGCGAGGTCTGCCGCGAACTGTTGGGGCGCGACGTGGGCGTGCGCGTCATCGTCAAAGACGCGCGCGAGACGGACGCGCCGCCGACGCGCGAAGACGAAGAGTTGCGCGAGCGCCAACAGTTGCGCGAGTTGGCCGAGCAGAATCCGGCCGTGCAACATCTGCTGCGCACCTTCCGCGCCGAGATCATAGATGTGCGCCGCGTCGAACCGGAGCAGGGCAAAGGTTCGTGACCGGCAGCGTTGTTCGGCTGAACCGATGCACCCCGCGCGGCGTATAGGCTCTCACGGAGGTAATACGGAACAATGCGTAATCCTATGCTGGCGGGCGTGCTCAGCTTCCTGATTCCCGGCGTCGGGCAGCTTTACAACGGCCGGATTCTGGCGGGCATACTCTGGCTGTTGCTGACTGGTTTTTCGTGGATCGGCTCGGCCGGCCTGCTCGGTTGGATTTGCCACATCGTCGCGGCCTACACAGCCTACAGCTACGCCAAAGAGCATCCCATTCGTTGAGCTACACCGGCCGTTTACGGCGGCGCTCAACTCGTCGCTGTTAACATAGTTGCGCGGCCCGGCCAACTGCGAGGCGCGCATAGCCCGGTGCGCGCCTGCGGGGCAGCCCGCGTTGACAGTCGATTTCGCGCCTCCTTATACTCTCTCTTCGTTCGTCGCAGTTGTGCCGCAAATCCTCGCTGCACCCGCGCCGTTGTCCCGCAAATAGTCCAAACGATAGTGGAGTTTTGTAGTATGAAACGCCTGACCTCGTCGCTCGCGGCGGCGCTCGTCCTATGCGCCCTCACTTTGTCTGCGCCCGCCACGCCCGCTAAAGACACCTGGCTGAAAGTGCGCTCGAAGAATTTCCTGCTCGTCGGCAATGCGAGCGAGAAAGAGATAAGACAGGTCGCCACGCGGCTCGAACAGTTCCGCGACGTGTTCCTCAAACTGCGCCCCGGCGTCGCCGCGCACCCGCTGATGCTCCCGACGACCGTCGTCGTCTTCAAGAGCCATAGCTCTTATCGCCCCTTCAAGCCGCTCTACGAGGGCAAACCGCAGGAGCACGTCGCGGGCTACTTCCAACCGGGTGAGGACGTGAACTACATCACGCTGACGCCTGAGTCGCACGGCCTCGAAAGCCCCTTCGGCACGATCTTTCACGAGTATACGCACCTGCTCGTCAACAACGTGTTGCGCGACCCGCCCGTCTGGTTCAATGAAGGATTGGCCGAATACTACAGCACGCTCGCCGTAACGGATGGCAACAAGAAGATCACGCTCGGCATACCGATCAGCAATCACGTGCTGCTGCTGCGCCAGCAGTTTATCCACCTCGAAGACCTGCTGCGCGTCACACACGACTCGCCCGCCTACAACGAAGGCGACAAGACCGGCATCTTCTACGCCGAATCGTGGGCGCTCGTACACTATCTGTTAGAGGGCAACAAGGGGCAGCGCGTGTCGCAACTGGCGCGCTTCAGCGAACTGCTCGGTTCAGGTCAGACGCTCGAAGATAGTTTCCGGCAGGCGTTCGCAATGGATTTTGCGACGATGGAGAAGGAGTTGCGCCGGTATGTGCAGAACGATCAGTATCACGTGCAGTACTTCACCACCGAGCAGCCGCTCGAATTCGACGCCGAAATGCAGACCGCGCCCCTGAGCGACGCGGAAGCGCAAGCCTATCTCGGCGACCTGCTCTATCACACGAACCGCGCGGACGAGGCCGAGAAGTATCTGCAACAGGCGCTCACGCTCGCGCCCGACCTCGCCCCGGCGCAGGCTACGCTCGGCATGGTGCGCGTGCGCCAGCGGCGTTACGACGAGGCCGTTCAATCGTTGCAGCAGGCCGTTAAAGCCGACGCGCAGAACTATCTCGCGCACTACTATCTGGCGGAAGCCCTGAGTCGCAAAAGCCTCGGCCCCGACAACATGATCATGCGCTACGAGACGGCGACCGCCGCCACGATGCGCGCCGAGTTGAAGCAGGCCATCCAGTTGAACCCGAACTTCCCTGAGGCTTATCACCTACTCGGCTTCCTCGACATGGTCAACGAAGAGGAACTAGGAGAAGCGACCGGGCTGCTGCTGCGCGCCCGCCAACTCAAACCGGAACGCTTCCAGTACGCGATCACGCTCGCCAAAGTCTACATGCGCCGCGAACAGTTCGACGCGGCGCGCAACGTGCTCAACCAGATCATACGCAGCAGCAGCGCCGACGGCCAGATGCGCGCCGAAGCCCGCGCCACCCTTCAGACCGTTGATAATTTCGCCGCCCAACTCGCGCGCATCAAGGCGCTCAACGAGGAGGCGAAGGCGGCCGGGGCGCGCCCCGCGCTTAAACGTCGCGGCGACGACTCTGCGGCGCAAGCGGACGAGCCGCCATCGCCCGTAGATTTACGGCCGCGCATTCCTAAGCGCACCGAAGGGCAGCAGGTGCGCGGCCTGCTCACGAAGATCGAATGCACGGGCGGCGCAAGCGCAGTCCTCTACGTGCAGGCGGGCGACAAGCTTTATAAGCTGCACTCGGACGCGTTCGACCGCGTCGAGTTCGTCACCTACGTCCCGCAGATGTCCGGTCACATCGGTTGCGGCCCGGCCAAGCCCGAAACTTACGTCATCGCCACCTTCCGCCCGCCCGCGCCAGAGGCGCGCGCCAAGTTCGACGGCGAAGTTTTAGCCGTTGACTTCATCACAAAGGAGATGGAAGTAGAACCGTAAGGCGCAAACGGAAACGCACAAGCAGGCGCAGAGGGCGCAAACGATAGGGCCGTGTGCTGCTGATGATTCAGAGCAAGCGGCCATCGTCCTGCGCCCTGTGCGCTTTTCGCGCCCCGGCGCGGCTCTACTTTAGCGCGGCGGTTTCTTGCTGCCGGGCGGCACGGCGCGGGGGATGTCACCGCCTGTGGGCGAGAGTGGCGGGGCCGCCTCGGTTGTTTGCAGTTTGGGTTTGTCGCGTTTGAGCAGAGGGATTTTGGGGCGCGGCAAGGAGACTGTGTCAACAGTATCGGCGCGGCGAAGGATGACGCCGCCGCGCCCCGCCACCCACGCAGCCGTGCCGCCGCGATAGGCGACGCCGAAGAGTGGGACGCTGGTTGCGCCGGCGATCATGCGCCACGTCAGCCCGCCGTCTTTCGTTTGCAGCACGCGCCCCTGATCGCCGACGACCAATGCGTCGTCGCGCGTCGCGGTGGAGATCGCAAACAGGTTGATCTTCAACCCGCTCTCCTGATCCTTCCACGTCGCGCCGCCATCGTCCGTGCGCAGGATGAGACCCGCCGCGCCGACGATGTAGCCGCGCTGCTTGTCGGCAAACGTGACGTTGTAGAGCCACTCCTTGATGCGCAGTTCGCTGAAGTGCCACGTCTCGCCGCCGTCGGTCGTCCGCATGATCGTGCCTTGCGAGCCGACGGCCGTGGCGTTCTGTGCGTCGGCGAAGGCCACGTCTTCCAGCCACATGAGCGTGTTGGTGGGCGTCAGCCGCCACGACACGCCGCCGTCTTCCGTGCGCAGGAGCGTGCCGCGTGCGCCGACCACGAGACCGTGTTGTTCGTCTATGAAATGCACGCCGAACAGATCGACCGCCACGTCGGGCGCAGACGCTTTCGCCCACGTCAGCCCGCCGTCGAGCGAGCGCAGGATCGTGCCGCGTTCACCGACCACCCAGCCGTGCGTCTCGTCGAGGAAGAAGATGCGCGTGAGGCGTGCGTCCGTTTCGGTCGGGCGCACAGTCCAGCGCCGGCCGCCCGACGAGGTAAAGAGGACGCGCCCGTGCGCGCCCACGGCCCAGCCGCGCGCCGCGTCGAGAAAGAAAATGTCGGTCAGATCATCGCGCCCGCCTTCGGTCAGACGCCGCCAGTCAAGCCCGCCGTCGTCCGTGCGCAGGATCAGTCCGTCGCGCCCGGCGGCCCAGCCCGTGCGCTCGTCGGCAAAGAAGATGGTGGTGAGGCGCGGGCTGGTCTTGACGCTGACGGGTAGCCACGTCTGGCCGCCGTCGCCCGTTGACAGGACGAGTCCGGCGCTGCCCGTCGCCCAGCCGTTGTGCTCGTCCAGAAAGAAGACCGAGAGCAGATCGGCCTGTTGGAAGATGTCCACGCGCGTCCACGTCGCGCCGCCATCGTCCGTGCGCAGGACGAGTCCGCCATAGCCGACGGCGAAGGCGCGTGGGCCAGCGCCGACGAACGCCGCGCCCGTCAGTGGCAAATTGTCGTTGAGCGTCTTGTTCTGCCACGTCGCGCCGCCGTCCGCCGTGACGAGCAGCGTGCCCCGGTCGCCGACCGCCACGCCCGTCCGCTCGTCGGCGAAGGTGATGCTGAAGAGGTGCGCGCGGACGCCCGAACTTTGCGCGCGCCACGTGCGCCCGCCGTCCGTCGTAGCGATGATGCTGCCGTAAGTGCCGACCGCCCAGCCGTGCTGCGCGTCTTTGCCCGCGAAGGTGACGGCCGCCAGATGGTCGCGCACAGACGTGGCCCGCCGCTCCCAACGTTCACCGCCATTATCTGTCGTGACGACCGCGCCGCGCGCACCGACCGCGACCGCGCCGTTCTTATCTTTCACAAACAGCCCGTAGAGCGTCGTCACGACGGGCGCGCGCTGCGCTTCCCACTCGAAGCCGCCGTTGTCCGTGCGCAGGATCGCGCCGTCGGAGCCGACCGCCCAGCCGTGCCGCTTATCCGCCGCAAAGCGCACGGCATTGATGGCGTTCCCTTGCGGCAGCGGGTTCTGCCACAACCAGCCGCGCACCTGCGCCGCCGCACCCGCGCTCGTCAAACAGAGACACAGGCAGATGCGCCAGACGTGCGCGGCGGTACTTGCAGACACAGACATGCGCTTAAACGAAAAACTGTCAGCGGTCGGGGCGCGTGTTAGTCGGGGAGTTTTTGATTCTTGTGTGCGACGGATTAACCCGGCAACAACTCGCGGCGCGCGCATTCAACTTGAAGCCAGACTGCCGACCCGATCAGTCGCTTCGCGCAGCACGCCTTCGTCCACGCGGCCGAGCGCGGCGATCTTGCGCGCGGCTTTGTCCACCGCCTCTTGCGCCAGTTCGCCCGCGTGCCCTTTGATCCATTGCCATCTGATCTCGTGCGTGTTCACGGCCCGGTCAAGCCGCGCCCACCAATCGTGATTCGCCTTGCGCCTGAAGCGCCCGCTCATCGTCTCGACGACGTAGCGCGAGTCCGTCAGCACTTGCACGCGGCACGGCTCGCGCAGTAGTTCCAGCCCGATGGTCGCGGCGGCAATCTCCGCCTGCTGGTTTGTCGCCGCGCCGAGATAGCAGCCGACCGCGCGCCACACGTCGCGGTAGCCAAGAAGGGCTACAGCCGCCGCGCGCGGCGTATCCTGCCCGTTGCCGAGACTTGAGCCGTCGCAGTAAATCCTGACGGATTTCAACGAGGGCTGCGGGCTGCGGGCTGCGGACTGAATATGATCCCGCGCTTCATCCGGCACCGCTCTGTTTACGTCCTTTCCCTTCATTCCTCAGCCTTCGTTCACGCCGCCGCGCCTTGCGCCTCTTGCACCAGATTATCGCCGGGGATGTGCTTGACGTGATCGACTGACTCCTCGAACGTGTCGTCGTGCGAGATGACGAACAACTGTTTGAAGTGGCGCACCTGCCCGATCTGCTGCGCGAGTCGTTCGCGGCGCTCGGCGTCCATATTGACCGTCGGCTCGTCGAAGAAAGCGATGCGTATGTCCGACAACTGTTTCAACAGCGCGAGGCGCACGGCGAGCGCCGCCGCCATCTGCTCGCCGCCCGACAGGTTCGGGAACGAACGTTCATAACCACCCTCTTCCACCACGATCTCGTAGTCGCGCGTCCAACGCAGCGCCCGCCCCGCCTCGCCCGTGATCTCGCGGAAGAGTTGATTCGCTTCAATTGAGATGTTGTAGAGATAACTCTCCGTCACGAGCGGCCCCGCCGCTTTGAGCGTGTCGCGGATGAAATCCGTTGCCTCCGCGAGACCCTGCAAACGCTCCTTCGCGCGAAACTCCTCCCGCAGCGAAGCGCGCACTTCGTCGAGCCGCGCCAACTCCGCACCCAACGACGCCGCACGCTCGCGCGCCGCATCAAGCTGCGCGGCACAGGTCGCGGCGCGCTCGCGCACAAGCGTCAACTGCGCGCGCTCGGCCGCGTGGCGCGCGCCATCGTAAGCGGCAACGGCCGTCGCGTGCGCGCCTCTGGCCGTGTGCGCCGCGCGCGTCGCCTGCTCCGTCTCGGCGGCGGCGCGGGCCACTTCGCTCGTGCGCGCCTCGACCGTCGCCGCGAGCGCCGCCGCTGCCAGATAGTCGCGGTAGGCGGCGGCCGTGCGTTCGCGCTCGGCGAGCGTGCGCGTCCACTCGGCGTCGAAGCCGCTGAAGCGTTGCAACTGTTCGCTCACGTCGCGCTGCTCGGCCACGAGCGCCGCGTGCGCCGCGCGCGCACCCTCCATTTCGGCTTGCAGCGCCGGTTCGCGCTCGACTTCGGCGCGCAGCAGACGCGCGCGCCCGCGTGGATCGTTCAAGGCACGCAGGCGCGCGTCCACCTCCGCGATGTCCTTGTCTATGACGGCGACGGCCGAGGCATCCGCCGCCAGTTGGTCGCGGTCTTCTTTCTTGCGCTTGCCCTCCACTTCGATCTCTTTGAGCCGCTGGCGCAGCGGTTCAAGTTCGGCGTAACGCAACAAGGCCTCGCGCGCCTCGATCAACTCGGCGTTGACGCCCGCATGTTTGCTCTGCCATTCGTCCAGCAAAGCGACCGGCGGCAGCGCCTCAAGCGCCCGCTCGACGCTGGCGAGCGCCTGTGCGCGTTCACCGAGCAGCGTGCGCTCCTGCGCCAGCAGCACGCGCTCGCGTTCCAACTGCACAAGCGCCACGCCCGCCTCGCGCGCCGCACGCACCGCACGGGTCACGCGCGCCGCTTCGGTCTGCACGGCCTTCAGTTCCGCATTGTTCGCCGCAAGATGGTCTGTGAAGTAGCCGTCGAGCGTCTGGCCTTCGCCGATGTTCAGGCACTTCTCAGAGAGGATCGGGCACAGTCCGCCTTTGACCTCCTGCCGCATCTTCTCGTCGCGCGCGATCTCTGCGCGCAGGTGCGCGGCCTGCTCTTGCAACTCGCGCTCGCTCGCTTCAAGTTCGGCGGCGCGCCCAGCCCCCCGCGCGCGCGGTTCAAGCTCGCTCGCCTTGCGTTCGAGCGCCGCGACCGTGCCTTGCAGCCGTTTGACCTCGCGGGCCAGTTCGCGCCGCTGGTCGGTCAAGTGTTTGCGCGTCGTTCTGGCCTGCTCGGCTTTACTGAGTTCCGTTTCGATGTGCAGCCGTTCGCTGTCGAGCCGCGCCACGCGTTCCTGCGCGCCGGCCGCACGCTCGGCCTGACGGACTGCGTCGCGCGTCTGTGTGTGTTGCGCCCGCAACGCTTCGAGTTCGGCATCGAGCCGCGCGAGGCGTTCGCCCGCAGCCAGCGCCCGCGCGCGCAACTCGCGCAGGTGTTCGCGCTCACGCTCCGACTCGGCCTGTTGTTTAATCTCAGGTTCAATCTGCGCGAGCGCCGCGTGCGCTTGCTCTATCGCGTCGAGCGCTTCGGTCAACCGGCGCACGTCCGCTTCGGCTTTAAAGACGAGCCGCGCGACGCGCTCGCCTTCGGCGCGCAGGCGGTCACGCTCGGCGCGCTCGACTTCGAGCCGTTGCAACTCGACGCGCGCCGCTTCGTGCGCGCGGAAGTCAGCTTCGGTCGCCTCCTGCCGCGCACGCGCAGCAAGGGCGGCATCCAACTCGCCGCGCAGATCACCCAAGCGCCGCGCCGAGGCATCGCGTTCTATGTCGGCGCGGTCGGCGGCGGCGCGCGTCTCGCCAACGCGCCGCTCCGCTTCGTCCAACGCTTCGACGGCGCGCGCGTGCGTCTCGACCTCTTGCTGCAAGGCGGCGAGCGTCGCGCCCAACTCGGCCGCGCGCGCCGCCACCGTCTTGTGCTCCGCCACCGTCTCGTCGTAGCGCGCCAGCGTCCCTTCCGCGCGCCCGATGCGCTCGCGTGCTTCGGCGACGCGCTCGCCGATGAGGCGCGTCGTCTCGCCCAGCCGTTGCGCGCCCTCGCGGTACTCTTCCACCTTGAGCAGCCGATCAAAGGCGGCCTTGCGCTGGCTCGCGGGCTTGAGAAAATCGGCCGTCAAAGTGCCCTGCGGCACGCCGACGGCCGACTTGAAGAGAGCGGGCAAGTCCGTGCCCGGTTCGATGCCGAGATGTTGGCGCAGGAAGGCGGCCACGTCCTGCTTCTTCTCCGCCAGCCGCGTGTTGAGCAGCGGATCGACAACGTAATAGCCGTTCCCCGTGTCGCGGTAGACGGTGTACTCGCGCTCGTCCAGATCGCTCTCGAAGGTGACGCGCACCACGCCCTTCTTCGCGCCGCGCCGGAGGAAATCGTCCTTCGAGTAGTCGAGCACGTCGAAGAGCGTCCACGCGATGGCTTCGAGGATGGTCGTTTTGCCTGCGCCGTTTGGGCCGACGATGGCCGTCGTGCCCGGCGCGAAGACGAACTCGCCGCGTTCGTACGATTTGATGTGCTCTAATTCAACCCGCGTGACGTGCATATCGTTCAGTCAACAACCGACGCGGCCACCCCTTGCGCGCGTGCAAACCTTGCGGCCGGTGGTGGCTCAAAAGTGAAGCAATAGCCTATCACGTCCACGTCTTTTTTGCCGCGCGGGGAAGGGCGACGACGAGCGCCAGCGGCCCCGCGACGAGCAGCCACATCGCCGCGCTCAGCCCGAACCGCTGCGCCGCCAGTCCGATCCCAAGCGGAAGCAGCGCGCTCGCCAGACCCGCCACGTTATGGAGCGCCAGCGCCGTGCCGCTTTGACCGGGCAACGCCGCGTACAACTGCGCCTTGAGGATCGCATACCAGCCGGAGTTGGCCAGTCCGACGAGAGCGAGCAGCAACAGCTTCGCCGGCAAACCCGGCGCGAGCAGGAACGCGGGGAACAGGCAGAGCATGATGCGCGCGCTCCAACGCAGGTACTTGAGACCGGGCACGCGCTCCAACAACGGAATGAGCAGCAGGTCGCCCACCAGCCCGATGCCCGCCCATGCAGCGACGATCACACCGACGCTTGATGCGCGCGCCCCAACCACGTCCACGAAGTAGAGCGCGAGAAAACCGTGCAGGCCGTCGAGCATCAGATCGGCCAACTCCAACAGCAAGAGCCAGCGCCAGACCGCCCCGCGCCGCAACGCGCTGACAACGGCCAGCGCCCCCGCTTTGAAGCCGACTGGCGCTTGGGCCTCTACGACAACCGGCGCGGCAAACGGCACGCGCCGCGCCGCCAGCACGACGACGAGCGCCAACAACGCCATCACACCGAACCACGCGCGCCAACGCGCACCGAGCGCCACCGTTGCGTTCAACATGAACGAACCAACGACGACGCCCAGCGAGCCGGCGAAGACCCAACGCGCCATGTTCTGTTCGCGCCGCGCCGGCTCGTTGTCCATCAATGCCGCCTGCGACAGATTGACGAACGCACCCGACGCCGGGCTGAAGACAACGAACGCCACGAGCAGCAACGCGAAGCTGTGGCTGACGGCCACCAAAAGCAGCGCCAGCATGAACGCGCCGCCGCCCGTCAGGACGACCGCGCGGCGTCTGTGCGTGTCGCCGAGGATGAACAGCGACGGCTCGATCAAGTTGCCGCAGAGTTTGGGGACGGTGAGCAGCAGCCCGATTTGCGTGTAAGTGAGTTGGAGATCGGAACGGATGAGCGGCCACGCCGCCTGACGCGAGCCGTCCACCAGTTCGTCTAAAAATTCGATGGCGAGCAGCGTGAGCGCGCAGGCGCGCAGACTGCGTCCGCCCTTGCCTGCCGTCGGCAAGGCGGCGTGCGCCCTTGTTTGTTGAGACATTTGCGGATTCCTCTGGGTGGCGGAAAAGTTGACGCTAGGCGTTGAGAGTTGCGCGTCAATCTTCCGGCGGAGGAACCGCCGAGCGGGTCAGGGCACGCCACAACCGGCGCGCGATAAACGCGGCGCTGGTGCGTGCAGCCCTTTCGTTAGCAGCTTACCAGGGCGGGAATGTCAGTTCGATCTGCATGCGTTTTACCTGTTGATGTTTACGCTGACCGCGCCATTCTATTCATTCACCTTGAGGACGGCAAGAAAAGCCTCCTGCGGAATCTCGACGCGCCCGACGCGCTTCATGCGCTTCTTGCCCTCTTTCTGTTTTTCGAGCAGCTTGCGCTTGCGCGTGATGTCGCCGCCGTAGCATTTGGCGAGGACGTTTTTGCCGAGCGCCTTGACGGTCTCGCGCGCGATCACCTTGTTGCCGATGGCGGCTTGGATGGGCACTTCAAACAACTGGCGCGGGATGAGTTGGCGCATCTTCTCCGCGAGCGTGCGCCCGCGACTCTGTGCGTTGTCGCGGTGGACGATGATTGAGAGCGCGTCCACCGGCTCGCCCGCGACCATCAGATCGAGCTTGACGAGATCGCTGTCCCAGTAGTCCGTGAAGTGGTAGTCGAGCGAAGCGTAGCCGCGCGAGACGGACTTGAGGCGGTCATAAAAGTC
>DASVQA010000197.1:0-12936 GCA_036389375.1 Pyrinomonadaceae bacterium
CGCCATCAGCGCGGCGGGCAAGCCGGTCGTCCTCGTGCTGGCCGAAGGCCGGCCGCGCATCATCAGCCGCATCGCCGACGGCGCGGGCGCGATCCTCCTGGCCTATAACCCCGGCAACGAGGGCGGACAGGCCATCGCCGATGTGCTCTTTGGCGATTACAACCCCGGCGGCAAACTCCCGTTCACTTACCCGCGCCAACCGCACGCGCTGTTGACCTACGATCACAAGACGTTCGAGACGCTGGATACGAGTTTCGGGCTGACGGCCTTTAACCCGCAGTTCGCGTTCGGTCATGGACTGAGCTACACGACCTACAAGTACAGCGACCTGCGCTTGAGCCGGCCGGCGATGAGCGAGCAGGACAGCTTGCACGTCACCGTCACGGTCACGAACGCGGGGGCGCGCGCAGGCGAAGAGGTGGTGCAACTGTACCTGCGCGATCTTGTCGCCTCTATCACGCCGCCCGACCGACGGCTCAAGCGGTTCGCCAAAATACATCTCGAACCGGGCCAAGCGCAGACGCTCAGTTTCGACCTGACGCGCGAAGATCTGGCGTTTACGGGGCAGGACAATCGGCCCGTCGTCGAGCCGGGCGAGTTCGACGTGCTGGTTGGCGGTTTGACGGGCCGGTTCACGCTTTCGCCGCCGCGTTAAAGGGCCCCCTGTACGCGCAGGGTAACGCGGCCGCGCGTCGTGAGGGCGCGCCGCACCTTGACAGGGCCCACGCTACGTGGACTCTCAGGTGCGCTCGTAACGCGCCCTCACGTCATTTCAACGCCTGGCTGTCAGTCGAGAGATAGGTGAGACGGCGGCCTGACCCGCCGGGTTAAGCTGAAAATTTCGCTGAAAATTTCGGCGCGGCTTTTCGGTTCAACTGATAGTTTTCAGTCGCCGCTCTTTCGTTTCCTGTCAGCCGCCTGTCGCAATTTACCGCTCAGCTTGATCACGCGTTCCAGATCACGCCCCGCCTGTGCGGAACTCTGCGTGTTGACCACACGCAGGTTCTGGAACATCGGATTTGTGACGAAGCCGGCGATGGCACTATCCAACTCGGCCAGCAGCGACCGCAAATCCTCCGGCGCTGCTACGGTCGTCTGGGCCGCCTGCTGCGCTGCTTCTTTCTCCTTCGAGTCCGCAGCGACACCCGCCGGGAACAGGTTGGCTTTGAGCCGCGCGGCCCGCTTCTTTATCTCGCTCGCGGCGGCTGCGATGCGCGCGTAGTCGGACGCGGCGGGCGTAGGCGGTGCGTCGGCTTGCAGCACCTCGTTGTTGATGATCTGGATGCGCTCGAAGTCCTGCTTGATAAGTGGAAACTGCGGGTCAGTGCGTTGGTCAGGTTTCTCCGCGTCACGCTTGATGCGCTCGATCTCGTCGGAGCGGATTTTGTCTTCGATGGCCTTGTCTTTCGGGCTGCCGGTGCTGATGCCGCCGCGCCCCGATATCTGGGCGGCGACGAGCATCGGCCAAGCCGACAGCACGAAGAGTGCGGGCAGCAGTAAGCGCCGGTTCATGTCACTCTCCTGTGGCGGGCAGCGGGTGCAGCGCGATGAGCGTGATGGTGGTCGGCGTGCCGTTTTCGACCTCGACCTTGAGGAGCGCCTGATAGTATTTCGGCGGCGCGCCCGCCCCGCCCAGTTGGTGCAGCCGTTGGGCGAGTACGGCCATGTGGTTTCTGGTCGTGACGAACTCGGCCGCCGCCTCCGTGCCTTCGCTGTAGATGCCGGCGAGGATCATCACCGCGTTCTCGCCGGAGACGTTCGGCTTCACCGTGACGAGGGCATAGTCAACCTGCAACTCGCCGGTCTGCTCGTTGTGCTGCGGTTTGTATTCGCGCTCCTCGCCGGGCTGCGGCTTGCGGTTCTCGATGGTCGCGGAATAGGTGTAGGCGAAGACTTCGTTTGTCGGCAGCTTGCGCGACCACTCGTTGACGTAGATGCTGCCGAGCAGGATCACATTGCGGTATTTCAGATCGGCGGCGCTGACCTGCCGGCTCTGCTTGAGCAGTATCTCGCGGTTCGCCGAGCGGAACAGGTCTGTCAGGCGCGAGAGGCCGATGGCCTCGCCCATGCCTGTGTACATGCCGAGCGAAGGAAGCAGGCGCGTGTCGCTGCCGCCCGTCCATTGCCCTTTAAACTCCGGCGAGTCGGACATGGCGCGGGCCTGATCGGCATTGAGTTTGATGGCGCGTCGGGTCAGCGCGTCGGGGTCGGCCTGATTCACGAAGCGATAGACGGCAGGATTACTGAGCACGAGCAGCGGCGGTTCGGGGTCGTTGAGGAACACGCCCCAGACGGACTGCACCTCGTCGGTCTTATTAAAGGCCGGCCCGGCCGACACCTGCCGGCGCAACTCGCGGTTGGCGAACGACAGCCACAACACCGTCGCCGCCAGTAAGACGATGACCACGCCGCCTAAGACGAGCGGCAACTTCTTCGGCAAAGGTCGCGCGGTGGGCGACGGGGCGACGCTCGTATCTATGTCGGGCGCGGGGGGCGCGGCGGTGGCGTCGGTCGCGTGCCCGTTGGTCGGGACGTGCGTGGCAAGCGCCGGCTCGGTCGCGGGGCAGGCGTTGATAAAGACCGGATGATAGTGCCCTTTCGGGAGATCAATCACGATCTGATCGTTCTTGCCGTCGGTGGCGTAGTATTCCTGTAGCTTTGTCCGCAGCCGCCCGGCCTGCACGCGTACCACCGAGTCTATGCGCGAGTCGTAGTCGGTGTTGCGCCCGAAAACCTCTGTGGCGATGGTGTACTCTTTGAGTTGCGCCTCGTGGTTGTCAATCGTCCGCTCGACGACGAAGCGCAGGAACGCCTTGAGGCTCTCAGAGTTTTGCAGCGCGCGACTCTGAAGGACTTTCTCTAACTGCGCGAGCTTTTCTGTCTTAGACAACTCCATAGAGTTCGCCATCACGACGCGAGCAAAGAGGCCGGAACTTGCAGCCGGCGGGGCAGGTATCCGCCCCGGCTCGTACAGGTTTGAAAAAGATTATGCATTGTCCCGGAGAGGCCGGGAAGTTCAAACCGCTGCTTGCGGCGGATTATAAACCCCGGCCCCGTTTTCAACAACAGAGGCGCACCAGACGCGGCGTAAACCGGCGGCCGCGTAGAGATCGCCGCGAAATTCCGGCTGTAACGAGTTACATCTATCATGTAACCCCCGGCCCGCCGGCAACTTTGTCGCCCGAATCCCTGTACTTCACCGTGTTATACGAGCGGTAACTGCGGAGGATGGAAAACGTTCACTATAATGTATCCACGTCTGAGTCTGTATTTATTCAGTCGCCGAATTAAGTCTGAAGACGCGCAAAGCATAATCAGCGGACGCAGGCGGCGGTCAGTGCTTCTTGCCAACAACAACTTTATTAATTTGAGCAATTCTTAACCCGGCCGGGGCGCAAGTGGCCGGGCGAACGTGCAAGGAGTTTGGCCGGTTACCCGGCTTCGCGTTCGGGTGTTGCGGTTTACGGTTGGAGGCCGCCCTGTCCAGCAGGTCTGCCCCACGAGAGGAGACGGCTAATGAGTAAGGTAAGTCTGTGCGGGAATCCGGCGCTGCCATTCGGGGCGGCCAAACAGGGTGGGCTGCGTGCGCGGGCGCTCTGGGCCCTCGTGCCCTGTCTGCTGTTACTACTCGCCCTGCCCGGCTACGCGCAGAAGACTTCGGGGCAGATCACCGGCTCCGTCGTTGACCAGAAGGGCGCGGCCGTGCCGGAGACGATGGTCGTCCTCACGCAGGTCGGCACGGGGCTTAGGCGCGAGGTGCAGACCAACGAGGACGGCAACTACACCGTGCCGGACTTACCGCCCGGCATCTACAACATCAGCGCCACGCACGCCGGCTTCAAGGAGGCCATTGTCGCCAACGTCACGGTCAACGTGTCTACGACGACCCGGCAGGACTTGACCATGCAGATCGGCGACATCGGCGAGAAGGTGGACATCGTCGCCAGCGAGATACAGGTCGAGACTGAGACGGGCGCGGTCGGTGGCGTCATCACGGGCGAGCAGGTGCGCGAGTTGCCGCTCAACGGCCGCAGCTTCGTGCAGTTGACGCAGTTGCAGCCCGGCGTCTCGCCCGCCTCGAACTTCGACAGCAAGAACAAGGGCCTCTTCTCTGGCGTGGACTTCTCCGTTAACGGCAACAGCACGCAGAGCAACCTGTTTCTGACCGACGGCGCAAACAACAACGACACCGGCTCGAACCGCACCGTCCTGCTCTATCCGTCCATCGAAGCCATCCGCGAGTTCAAGATGCTGCGCAACAGCTACGGCCCCGAATACGGGCAGGCGGCCGGCGCGGTCATCAGCATCGCCACCAACTACGGCGAAAACAAACTGCACGGCAGCCTCTTCTACTTCGGGCGCAACGACAAGCTGAACGCGTCGGATTTCTTCGTCAATCGCACGGGCGGCACGAAAGACAAACTGCGGCGCAACGACTTCGGCGGCTCGCTCGGCGGGCCGATCATCAAAGACCGCCTCTTCTTCTTCTTCTCGGAAGAACTCAACAAAGAGATTCGCGGCTTCACCCGCTTCGGCAGCGTGCCGACGCTGGCCGAGCGCAGCGGCGACTTCAGCCACCCGCGCACCGCGATCATCAACGGGCAGACCGTCAACTGTAGCGGGCCCGCCATTGGCAACGGGCGACCCGGCTCCGACACGCAGATCATCCCGCAGTCGCAACTCAGCCCCGCCGGGCGCTTGCTCGTCGGACTCTACCCGGAGCCGAATTTCGTCGGCGGCGATTGCAACAACTGGCGGCAGTCCACCGCCTCGCCCATTGATTTCCGCGAAGAGAACGTCCGCATCGACTACAAGATCGGCCAAGCGCACCAGATTTTCGGGCGCTACACGCAAGACCACTGGGAGAACCCCGCGCCGATCCTGCTGCCCGCCGGTTTGTGGGGCGACGATCCGTTCCCCGGTGTCGAGAGCAGTTGGGCGCAGCCCTCGAAACAGGCCGCCATTAAATTGACCTCGACACTGGCCGGCACGTCCGTCAACGAAGTGCAGTTCTCCTACTCCGCGAACCGCATCAACGTCACGCCCGGTCTCGGCGGCGACATCAACACGCAACTCAACGCCGCCGTGCCCAGCTTCTTCCCTGAGAGCGTCAAGACCTACGGCAGCGACCGCCCGCACCCGGTCTTCTGGGGCGGCATCGCACCCTTCAACAGCAATCGCGGGCCAGACCTGTGGAGCACCGCGCCGTTCCACAACTCGCTCGACATCTATTCGATCCGCGACGACTTCTCGAAGATCAAAGGCAACCACGCTTTGAAGGTCGGCTTCCTCTTCGACTGGGCGGGCAAGAACGAGGACGTGGGCGGCTCGGCCGCTTCCGAGACGCCGCAGTTCTGGGGCGCGTGCTGCGCCAATAACTCCGGCAACTATCTGGCCGACGTGCTGACGCGCGGCAGCTTCTTCGGCTACAACGAAACCAACAAAGAGCCGCACGCGCAACTGCGCTACAAGAACCTTGAGTTCTACACCGGCGACACGTGGAAGGTGCGCTCGAACCTGACGCTCGAATTGGGCGCGCGCTGGTCGTTCCTGCGCGAGCCTTACGAAGCAAACGATCTGCTGAGCGCCTTCGACCCGCGCTTCTACAATCCGGCGCGCCCCTCTTCCGACCCCTGCAACGGGCTGGTCGTCCCGCCGGGCACGAACCCCTGTGCCGGCATCGCGGGCGCAAGCACGCCGCAAGCGGCCGTCAATCGTTCGCTGCGCGAGAACAACAATCATCTGATCGCGCCGCGCCTCGGCTTCGCGTGGGATCCGCGCCGCAACGGTAAGACTGCGATTCGCGGCGGTCTCGGCCAGTTCTTCCAGCGCGAGCGCGTCGGGCCGCTGCTCGGCCTTGCCGGCAACGCGCCGTTTGCGCTCACCGTCAGCGGCACGCGCACGCTCGACAACGGCGGCACGATCAACGTGGACGGGCCGCCCGCCGGTGCGCCCAACCGCGCGTGGGATGCGTCGAACAAAGTCCCGAACTCCTGGCAGTGGAACCTGAGCGTGGATCAGCAACTCTGGAAGGAGGGCGTCATCGAAATCGGCTACGTCGGCAACCGCGCCCTTCATCAGTTGATCAACTTCGACATCAACCAGCCCGTCGGACTGGCGAACCGGCAGCAGGCGGCGTTCCTTCAGAACGCCAACGCCTTCCGCCCATTCTCGAACTTCGGCAACATCCTTCAGTGGGCGCGCGCCGGCACGGCCAGCTACCACTCGCTGCAAACGATGTTCAAGACCCGCCTGTGGGGGCGCTCGCAAATTCAAGCCTCCTACACATGGTCGCACTCGATCTCCGATGCGCCGCTCGACGATTCCAGCGGCGGGCAGAGCGCCAACACGCGCATGGACACCTATAACGGGCGGCTCGAACGCGGCAACTCCGGCATCAACCGGCCGCACATCTTCGTAGCCAATGCCATCGTCTATCTGCCTTCGTTCAAACAGTCGAACGAGGTGACGCGGGCTGTGCTCGGTGGCTGGGAGTTTGCCACGATTGCCACCATCGCGTCGGGTTCATCGTTGACGCCGAACATCACCAACGGCTCGATCTCGAATCTGCAAGGCGGCATCTCCGGCATCGCCACCAACACGGGCAACGAGCGGCCCGACCGTGTGCCCGGTGTGCCCTGCCGCGCTTCGAGCGGCGACCCGACGCAGATTCTCAACCCCGCCGCCTACACCCTTGTCGGCCACCGCATCGGCACGCCCGGCAACTCCGCGCGCGGCGACTGTCTGGGGCCGGGCCTCAACAACTTCGACATGTCCTTCTACAAGAATTTCACGCCCAACTGGCTGAAGGGCGCGTTCGGCGACTCGGCGCGCGTACAGTTCCGGCTTGAGTTCTTCAACGCCTTCAACCACGCGCAGTTCCGGGGCGATACCGTGCAGCTAAACTTAGGTGGCGGGCCCGTCACCTGCGGCACAACGGCGTGCGGGCCGAACAACACGCTCATCACGGCCGAGTCGAAGAACGGAGCCTTCGGCCAAGCCGGCGCAACGCGCGGCCCACGCGAGATACAATACTCGTTGAAGTTGAATTTCTGAGCTTCGACCGAGACAACCCGTAGCAGGGAGGTAAGGCTTGACGTTCAGCTTTACCTCCCTGCTATTATCGTCTCGCAAACCTGCCGTGAAGCTTTGCGCCAAGACGATGATCGTAAGCAAGCCGTTAGCCCTCGTACTCTGTTTCGCCGCCCTCTGTCGCCCCGCCGACGCCGCCCAGAGCAACGGGGCCGGCCCGCCCCCGCCACGCCCGCCCGCGCAAACTCAACCCGCGACCACGACCGACGAACTCGCGCGCCACCTGAGCGCCGCCGAAACCTACCAACTCTCCGGCGACCTCGTGCGCGCCGACGCAGAGAACCGCGCCATCGTCCGCATCGCGCTCCACCGCCTCGGCGCAATTGCCATCCGCGAACGCGACTTTGCGCGCGCTGAGCGTCTGTTGTCAGATTCGCTCGCCATCGGCAACGATGCAGAGGTCAGAACCGATCTCGCCATCGCCTACATGCGCGTGCTCGACCGCGCCGCCGCCACGACGGCAGCGCAAGCCGCCGTCGCGCTCGATGATAAAAACGCCCGCGCGCATCACGTGCTCGGCAAACTGCTCTACATGAAAGGCGACTACGCGGGCGCGCGCAACGAACTTGAGCGCACCGTCGTCCTCGAACCAGACCTTGACGCCGCCTACACGCTCGGCATGACCTATCTGCGCCTTAAAGACACAGGGCACGCCAAGCTGCTCTTTGAAGAGATGCAGGCGGCGCTCGGCAACAGCGCCGACGCGCATCTCCTGTTCGGGCGCGCTTATGAAGAGACCGGTTTTGCGGCCGATGCCGAACGCGAGTTTCGCGCAGCGCTCGCCATTGATCCGCGCGCCCCGCGCGCACACTTCTATCTCGGCTACGTCATCCTCCAACACGGTGGCGGCGAACGGCTCGCGCAAGCCGGCGACGAATTCGAGCGTGAACTGGCCCTTAGCCCGCAGGACTTCTACGCCAACTTCTTTCGCGGCGTTGTCGCCGCCACTGAAAACGATCACCGCAAGGCGGTCAGCCACCTGCTCATGGCCGCCCGCCTCAAACCCGATTCCGGCGATGCCTACCTGTTCCTCGGTCAGTCGCAGGCGGAACTCGGCGACCCGGCGGCCGAAGCGAGTCTGCGCCGCGCCATCGAGTTGACGCGCGATGCCGCACAGAACAGTTTTCAGATCAAACGCGCGCATTATCTGTTGGGGCGCGTGCTGCTCAAGGCGGGCCGGCGCGCGGAAGCGGAGCAGGAGTTGGCGGTCGCGCGTGAACTGCAAGGCCAGTCGCTTGAGAGCACGCGGCAAGAGGTGAGCGCGATTCTCGGTCAGATGGTGCAGACGACGAACGACGCTGCCGCTGCACCGGGCCAAGCCGCCGCGTCGTCCAAGTCCGCCGCGCAGCCTGCCGGCGAAGCGGACGGCGCGGGCGTGCTCTTGATCGCGGAGTCAACGCTTGACGCGCAAACGGGCGCGCGCTTGCGTCGCCTTAAAGTGGAACTCGGCGCTGTGCTCGCGCAGGCGTATCACAACTTGGGCGTCATCGCCGCGCAGCAGAACGACATCGCGGCGGCGCTCGCCGGGTTCGAGACGGCCGCCCAGTGGAAGCCCGATCTTGCCGGGCTTGACCGCAATCTGGGCATCGTGGCCTTTCGCGCCGCGCAGTTCGCCAAAGCGGTCGCGCCGCTCGCGCGCCAACTCGCCGCCCACCCGGAAGACACGCTCGCGCGCCGCATGCTCGGCGTGAGCTACTATCTGACGCGCGATTTCCAACACTCGGTCGCCACGCTCCGGCCGCTCGCAGCGACAATTACCGACGACCCCGAACTGGCCTACGCCTACGGCATCTCGCTCATCCAACTGACAGACAACCAGACGGCCGCCCAACTCTTCGCGCGCCTCGCCGCCGCGCAGCCGCAGAACGCGCAGGCGCGCTTCTACGCCGCCCAAGGGTTCATGCTGACCGGCGACTACGAACGCGCGCTCACGGAGTTTCGCAGCGCCGCGCAACTCGACCCGCGCACGCCGCAGGCCCACTACAACGCGGGCCAAAGTCTCATTCGCCTGAATCGTCTGGCCGAAGCTGAGCAGGAGTTTCGACAGGAGTTGGCGCTAAATCAAGCCGACGGCGCGACGAAGTATCATCTCGCCTACGTTCTGCTCGAACAGAAGCGACAGACGGCTGAAGCGCTCGGTCTGTTGCGCGAGGTCATCGCCTTGCAGCCCGATTACGCCGACGCGCACTATCAGTTGGGCAAGGCGCTCATCGAACAGGGCGACCTGCCCGGTGCGGTCGAGCACTTGGAGGCCGCAGCCCGCGCCGCGCCGAAGAAGGACTACATACACTACCAACTCAGCATCGCTTATCGCCGCGCCGCGCGCGAATTGGACGCTTACCGCGAGTTGCAGGTCTACAAGGAGTTGAAGGCGGCCAGTCGCAGCCGCGAGCCACAAGGGCTGACGGGGGCCAAGCCTGATGTCCCTTAAACGCGCGCACCGGCTGCAACTGCTCGCGGTCTGCCTGCTGCTCATCTGCACCGGCCCCGCCGCGCGCGCACAACGCACGCGCGGCGCTGGTGTTGGCGATGCGCTCACGAGCGTTGAACGCAGCATCGCGCAGGGCCGCTTTGACGAAGCGGAACAGCCGCTCCTCGCTTACGCCGTCGCTCATCCGACAGACGTTCGTGCTTTAGAACTACTCGCGCAACTGCGTTACGGTCAGCAACGCTTCGATGAAGCCGCCGCCCTCTATCGCCGCGTGCTCGCGCTTGCGCCTGCGCGCACCATCGCGCAGATCAATCTCGCGCACGCCATCTACGAAGCTGGTCAACACGAAGAGGCGCGCACGCTGCTCGTCGCCATGACCAAAGCGCCGCCCGCCGACCCGCGCCTTGCGCTTGCACTGGCCGAAGCTCTCATCCTCGTCGGCGAGTTTCAGCCGGCGCTTGCGTTAACGGACAGGCTGCCCGTTGCGCTCAGGAACACGGCGGCGCTGCCCGTCGTCGCGGCGAGCCAACTCGCACTTGGCGAGCGCGCGAAACTCGTGGCCTTGCTGCCTGCGATGCGGCGTGCGGCGGCTAATCCGACCGTGTCGGTGCGTTGTGCCGAGGTGTTGCAACACGCGGGGCTGTACGCGGAAGCCATCGGTCTGTTGCGCGCGGCGCTCGCGGCTGCGCCGGACGATGCGCGCGTGCTCCTGCTGCTCGGCCAACTCGAAATCGAGACGCACAGTCTGGCCTCCGCGCGACAACATCTCAACCGCGCGGCTGCGCTGGCCCCGCGCTCCGTCGAAGTGCTCTCGGCACTGGCGACGCTAGAAAGCGCCGCCGGCAATTGGCCCGCCGCATTGGCCGCTTTAACGCAGGCGCGCACGCTTGCGCCGACCTCCACATCGGTGCTGGCGCAAATCAGTGTGACGGCGCTCCGCGCGAATCAACCGGCGGCGGCGTTAGAGGCCGCGAGTGCGCTCGTCAAGCTGCAGCCGGACGAGCCGGAGGCGCTCTACCTGTTCGGCGCGGCGGCGCTGCAAAGCGGCAACCTCGTTGCGGCGCGCAGTGCCCTTGAGCGTTTCGTTCAGCAACAACCCGCCGACCTGCGCGGCTGTCTCGCGCTCGGCATCACGCTCGCGGGGCAGCAGGACGAAGCCCAAGCGGCGCGCGCGCAGTTTGAGCGTTGCCTGCAACTCGATCCCGCGCACGTCGAAGCAAAATATCAACTCGGTCTCGTCTTCAAAGCGCAGGGCGAAGCCGCGCAGGCGATCCAACTGCTCCGAGACGTGGTGACACGCGCGCCGGAACACGCGAACGCCTGGCGGGACTTGGGCGCGCTCTATTTGCAGACGAACGATGCGCCGCAGGCGCGCGCCGCACTCGAACGCGCCCTCGTGCTCAACCCGCAGGATGCCGATACGCATTTCCAACTCAGTCGCCTCTACAACCGCATGGGCGATAGCGCGCGCGCGCAGCAGCATCTGGCCCTGTTTCAAAAACTGAAGAACCAGCGGGAGAAAGCGTCATCGCCGTGAACCTACGGGCGTGCCTCATCATCTGCGGCCTGCTATGCGCGGGCGGCGTCGCCGCTACGTCTGCCCGCGCGCAGCGTAGCGACGCCGACTGCGCCGGGCGCAAAGTGCCGCAACTCGCGGACGTGACCGCGCAGACCGGCATACGCTTCGTCCACACCTCCGCGCCCGAGAAGAAGTACATCGTCGAATCCATGAGCGGCGGCGTGCTCGTCCTTGATTACGACCGCGACGGCTGGCCGGACATCTACCTGACGAACGCGCCGACCGTCGAGATGGCGCTCAAAGGGCAGCAGGCGCGCAGCGCCCTCTATCGCAACAACCACGACGGCACGTTTGCGGACGTGACAGACAGGGCCGGCATCGGCACACCCGGCTTCGCTATGGGCGGTGCGGTCGGCGACTTCGACAACGACGGCTGGCCCGACATCTACGTTACCTGTCTCGGCGGCAACACGCTCTATCGCAACAAGGGCGACGGCACGTTTGCGGACGTGACGAAGCGCGCGGGCGTCGGCGAGGGGCGCTGGTCAACCGGCGCGGCCTTTGGCGACTACGACGGCGACGGCTTCCTCGATCTGCTCGTCGCCAACTACGTTGACTTCAAACTCAACGACCTGCCCGGCTTCGGCTCAAGCCCGACCTGCAAGTTTCGCGGGCTTGACGTGCAATGCGGCCCGCGCGGTTTAAAGGGCGCGGGCGATAGTCTCTGGCACAACAACGGCGACGGCACGTTTACCGACGTGACGAAGCAGGCGGGCGCAAACGACGCAGGCGGCTATTACGGTCTCGGCGTCGTCTGGTCTGACTTCGGCAACCGCGCGCGCCTCGATGCCTACGTCGCCAACGATTCGACGCCCAACTTTCTCTATCGCAACGAAGGGGCGCACCGATTCGCCGAGATCGGGCTTGAATCTGGCACGGCCGTCTCCGGCGACGGTTCGGAGCAGGGCAGCATGGGCGTCGCCGTCGGCGACTACACGCACACGGGCCGCTTCTCGATCTTCATCACGAACTTCGCCGACGAATACAACACGCTCTATCGCAACAACGGCGACTATGATTTCACCGACGCCTCATACGCGGCCGGCGTCGCGCAAGCGTCGCGCCCTTACGTCGGCTGGGGCACGGGCTTCTTCGACGTGGACAACGACGGCTGGCTCGATCTGCTCGTCGTTAACGGGCACGTCTATCCGCAGATTGACACGCTGGCGGCCGGCGCGCGTTATCGCCAACCGAAACTGCTGCACCTCAATCTCGGCAACGGCACGTTCTGCGACGCCAGCCGTCAGGCGGGCCCCGCCCTGCCGACGCCCCGTGCCTCGCGCGGCGCGGCCTTTGGCGATTTTGATAACGACGGCCACGTTGACGTGGTGGTGGGCGACCTCGACGGGCCGCCGATGATCCTGCACAACGAAGGCGGCGACACGAACCATTGGGTCACGTTCGAGTTGGCGGCGACGAAGGGTAGTCCCCTCGCCATCGGCGCGCGCGTGCGCCTCGTCGCGGGCGACATGGTGCAGACCGAAGAGATACGCAGCGGCGGAAGCTACCTGTCGCAACACGACCTGCGGCTGCACTTCGGGTTGGGCAAGGCGGCGAAAGTTGATCTGCTGGAAATTCGCTGGCCCGGCGGCCGGGTCGAACAGCTTAAAGACCTCGCCGCCGACAAATTCTATGCCGTCCTCGAAGGCGCGGGCGTCGTACCCTTCGAGCGCATACGGCCCGCGCTGAAGACGACGAAATGATCATCCGCCGACTAGCGCGCAGCCTGTTGTTCTGCCTGCTCGCCGCGCCGCCGCTCATCTCCGTCGGCGCGCAGCCGGCCGCGCCCGCTGCGTCGCCCGCGATCTCTTTCGCTGATGTCTCGGCCGTGAGC
>DASVQA010000198.1:0-2193 GCA_036389375.1 Pyrinomonadaceae bacterium
AGCGCGGCGCGCGGGGGCTTCTCCTGCCCGCGCAGCGCGGCGAAGGTCGAGCCGTTCAGGAGGTAGATGTCGGGGCGCCCGTCGTTGTCGTAGTCGCCGACGGCGACGCCCATGCCCCAGCGTTCATTGGCGACGCCTGCCTTGTCCGTCACGTCCTCGAATTTCCAGTTGCCGAGATTGCGGTAGAGCGCGGCGCGCGGCGCACGCTCTTTGCCCGCGAGCGCGGCGAAGGTCGAGCCGTTCAGGAGGTAGATGTCGGGGCGGCCGTCAGAGTCGTAATCGAAGACGGCGACGCCGCCCGAAGGCGTGTCCAAGATGTAATCCTTCGCCGCGCTGCCCGCGCGATGGCGAAAGGCTGCGAGCGCGGTTTTGGCCGTCACGTCTTCAAAGACGACGGCCGCTTTCGCGTCCGTGACGTTGACGGTGCGTTTCGTGGCATAGGTGCGCGCTTCGCCCGTGGCGTTTCCGCCCATGCCCTGCGGCGGCGGCGGCTGTGGCGGCGTCTGCGCCGAGAGCGCGACCGGGAGCGCGAGCGACAAACAGAGCGCGAACGCACGCAGCGCACGCGCAATGCTGCCCGTTCGCGCGGAAATTTGATGAAGCATTAAATGTCTTTCTGGCACAACTCGGACTCTAGCGTAGTTTGATGTTTGCGAATGAAGGAACAACATAGCGAGTCGCTTGCACGGCTGTCAAAGCGTGAGAGATCGCGCGACGCGATGTTGAATTTGCCACCCGGTGCGGAAGGGAGTTGAGGGCGATAAAACAGTCGGCTCGCCAAGGGTAGCGGAGAGCCGGGCGTCCCTGCCCGACAGGCTAATAAACGGGGCGGGAGCGGCGGAATCGGGAGCGCCTTGACTTGATCATTTATTGAGCAGGCGCGCGAGCAGCGTCGTCAACTGATTCGAGTCCTCGTCGTAATAACAGACCCAGTCGTTCCCGCCCACGTTAACGATCTTGCCTTCCAGTTCTGCGGGAACTGTTTCGGGCATCACGACGAGCGGCGTGTGGCCGTCGTACTTGGCATGCTCGCGCAACTCGCGGCCGAGCCTCACGGACTCTTCGGGCGTTTTGCGTACCAGATTGAGCAACACTAAATCGGCGTTGATGCGGCTTTCACCGCTCACCCATTCGTGTGCGTCTTCCAAGTCTGCCGCCACGAGCACGCGGTAGCCCTGTCGGCGCAGGTTCGCCGTCAAACTGGGGCGGGCGTCGTCGTCTTCTTCAACGAGAAAGATGGTCGGGCGGGCTTTTCTATGTGAATTGGTTTCTTCGGACATCAAGACTTCCCTTTAGTTTCAGTCGCGTGTAAAACACGACAGGCGGCATAAAGGAGACTGTTTATTAAGCTCTTGCCAATGTCGAATGATAAACTCTGACGGAACAGGTTTGGATATCTTACTATATCGGCCGGGAACGCTCCATACGCTGGCGTGCATGCGCCGCCTTTAACCGGCGCGCTGAGGCTAAGCAAACGTCCTACCCTGTAGTCTTAGCTAAATCGGCATACAAGCGGTCATACTCGTCTCTGATGACCCGGTAGCACTCGCACGCCTTGGCCTCCAAGCCCCGCCGGTTGAGGATTTGAATGTGGCCGCGCTGGTAATCGATCAGTCCTTCATTCTTGAATTGAGAGGCCGATTCGCTGATACCTGCGCGCCTGACGCCTAAAGTCAGCGCGATCAAATCGTGCGTCAGCAGCAACTCGTCGCTGACATAATCGTGCATCATCAAGAGCCACCTGCCGAGTTGTTGTTCCAAGGAATGAAGTTTATTGCAGGCCGATGCTTGGCCTGTCATGGAGAGCAGCATCTGCGTGTAGCGGAACAACAGATGAGGCATGACGCTTCTTTTCGAGCAGAGTTCTTGCTTGAACAGTTCGGCGCGGACACGCAGCGCAGTGCCCGCAACGTGCGCGACCAATTGTGTGGGCGTTATGTCCGCGCCGAAAAAGAGATTCAGCCCGACCACGCCTTCGCGCCCTACCGGCCCGACTTCGGCCGTGTCCCCGTCAGACATCGTGCAGAGCATGGAGAAGACTGCCGTTTCGGGGAAGTAGACATAATCGATCTTATCGCCCGGCTCGTACAGAATATCACCTTGCGCGAGGGTGACTTGCTCTAATTGAGATAAGAAGTGTTCGTAATCCGTGCCGCTTAACGCTGCAAGAATCCGGTTTTCGGGCGAGCGGGA
>DASVQA010000199.1:0-5560 GCA_036389375.1 Pyrinomonadaceae bacterium
ATCCGTCTCGGCGATGGTGAGCCAGCGCGTCGGATTCGCAAGCGTCGGCATCGCCGCAAGACGCAGGACTCGTTCGCCGTGCTGGCGCGCAAGCACCTCAGCGTCCGCACGAGCTTGCGCGAGCGCACGCGCATGGACGAAAAAGAGCGTCGCGCAATAGAGCACGACCAGTGCCAGCGCAGTTTGCGCGACGTGCGCGCCGAACCGCTCAGGCACGCGCGCGTAACGGGCCCACACGACGAAGGCGACGCCCGCCAACCAGAGCACGCGCGCCGCCACTGGCAGCGGCATCCCCGCGCGCTCCGGCAGCAACAGCACGGCCGCCGTCAACACCAACGCGAGCACGCTCCATGCGACCGAGCGCCAGCGCCGCGCCCGCGCCGTCAGCAGACACGCCGCGCCGCCCAGCAGCAGCCACAGCCACGGATCGAAGATAAAGAGGATGTCGCCGTAGAACCAGCGCCCGTCCCACGGCAGTAAGGGACGCACGCCGTAGTTGTTCAACCAGTCGAGCACCGGATGCGTCGCGCATGCGAGCAGCGATGCGAGCAGCAACCCGCGCAGGCGTATGCGCGGGCGCGTCCCCCGCAAGCGCGTGATGATCCGTTCGAGGCCGCAGCAGACGAGCGGCAGCAGCAACCCAAGCGTGAGCGTGCCGACGATAGAGTGTGTGATGCCGCGATGATGTTGCAGCGCAAACCAAGACCCGCCGAATCGCGTCAGCACGTCCACGTCCGGCGCGTTTGCCGCCAAAACGCACACGGTTGTCGCATACGGCGACAACCGCTCCAACCCCGCCTTCGCGCCCGTCAGCCCGACCAGCGAATGCGTCAGATTGTCCATGCGTGAAACAGAGGTCAGAAGTTAGCAGTCAGAGATCAGTAAAAATTTTTCACTGATCTCTAACCGCTACCCTCTGACCTCGCTAAAAAGGTAGGTCGCGCGGCGGCTCCGGGGGGAGTTGGGCGAAGCGGGCCGGATCGATGCGTTCGAGGCGGTCGGCGGCGGCGCGGGCGGCGGCAGACTGCGGGACTGGCTTGTTGTCCTTGTCGCGTGCTTTGCGCGCCGCATCAACGATGCGGAAGAGTATGTCGGCGGCTTCCTGTTGCTTGCCCTGCTTCTCATAGATGCCGGCGAGCCGCAGGTTGGCGGTGTCGGCCGGGACGGTGTCCGTGTTGGCCTTGGCCAGTTCACTGTAGAGCGCGGCGGCGGCATCGAGTTGGCCTTCGCCTTCGCGCGCCTGCGCGAGCGCGAACCGTGCGCGGGCGGCCACCTCGTCATTGCCCGCGTGGGTCAGGCTTTCGAGTTCCTTGATGCCGCTTGGGCGATCAACCGTCAGCAGATTGGCAGCGCGGAAGTAGTGCGCCAGCGTCTTGTAAGGGTCGCCATATTTCAGTTCGACCTTCTGAAACTCTTCGACGGCGCGCTGGGCGCGCTCCTTGTCGCTGGTGAAGGTGGGGCCGGTCGCGCCGGCTTGCGGCGTGGGCGACACGGGCGCTTCGGCGATCTCGATGGCGCGGCCGAGCGCGCGCTGGGCTTCGTCGGCGTGTTTGCCGCGCCACCAACTGAAGACGCCCGCGAGCAGCGCGAGCAGAATGAGACCGAGCAGGCCGTAGAGGATCGTGCGCCCGCGCCCTTCGAGCCGGTCGCCTAGTTGGTCGAAGACGCTGATGGTCTTATCGCGGAAAGCGTCGTGCTTGAGTTCGCGCGCGCGTTTTTTATTGTATCGAGCCACGTTATTCTCTCTTGCAACATCGCACAGGCGTGCGCGTTCTAAAATTGGCGGTCGAGTGAAACGGTTCACTCTAACGACCGCTCTGCGGGGTTGTCAAGCAAGCGTCCTTGGCCATAAACGGCGGCGCGCGGGCGCGCTTGGCCGACCCACGCCGACGTGAAAAATTTTGACCGGCTGCGGGCCGCATGCTACGCTCGCGCGCCAACGAGCCAAGCCGCTTACCCGTAGTCGTTTTTAGCCAAATGCACAGCGAGCCTACAATTCTGCCGGTTGCAGCGACGCATTATTTTCAGGAACATGCCGCGTCTTGCCGGTGTCTATGGGGTGGAGCGCGCCCCCTGACGAGTTGTGGCGCAGATTGACGGAGGACGTTTGTGAGCTTCGGAGAGCCATTCGCCCTCCGTGGGCAGGCCGAGTTGGAGTCAGCCGCGCAAGTGGCCGCTCCGGCGGACGCGTCTGCCCAGACAGAAGTCACGTTCCTTGACAGACTCCGAGCCGGCGACGCTGCGGCGTTCGACTTCCTCGTGCGCGAGCGTTCGCCAGACATCTACGCCCTGCTCTATCGCCTGACGGAAGATGTGGAAGAGGCGCGCGATCTGACGCAGGAGACTTTCCTGCAAGCCTTCCGCGCCGTCCAGCACTTTCGCGGCGACGCAGACCTGCGCACGTGGCTCTATCGCATCGCCGTCAATCAGGCGCGCAATCGCTGGCGCTGGTGGCGCAGACGCCGCCGCAACGTGACCGTCTCGCTCGACGCAACGGACGAAACGCACGAGCAACCGCTCGCCGCCCAACTCGCCGACGAGCGCAGCGTCAACCCTGAGCAGGCGGCCCTTGCGCGCGAACGCGAACGCATGTTGACGCAGGCGCTACGCTCTCTGTCGCGCGTCTATCGTGAAGTCGTCGTGCTGCGCGACGTGGAAGGCTTGAGCTATGAAGAGGTCGCGGCGACGCTTGAGATCAGCGTCGGCACGGTCAAGTCCAGACTCTCACGCGGGCGTGGCGAATTACGTCGCCGGTTGGAAGGGTTTAGCTGAAGGCTTGCCGGTCAGCAACAGCCGGCCGGGTATTGACACGGGTCAACTAATGACCGACGGTTCTTTGAAGCGAATGGCTGCCCTGCCCCGGCTCGACCACAACCATTCAGGTGCCAGTGGGTCGGGAAGTGCCGGGGCGGCGATGCAGCAGACGGTTCTCACCCCTACCGTGCGGAGGTTGGGGCGCGTCCGGTGGCGGCGTTGAAAACGCGGCCAGCAACACCCGTCGAGGTGTCGCCACCGGCGCGTCGCAAGTCTTTGCCGGCGGCAGACAGGTTGAGCGCAGCCTGTAGCCGCCGCCCGCGTCGCTTCTTTGCGGCAGGGAGCAGTCGGGGCAGGCCAGCCATTCGCGGAAAGGAGCGATTAGCGGTTAGAGGTTAGAGATCAGTCAAAACTTTGCTGCTACTAACCTCTAACCTCTGACCTCTGAAGTTATGAATTGTGCGGAGACACAGAAAAGCTTTTCGGCGTACCTCGACGGGCGACTGCCGGGTGACGTGCGCGCGCTCTTGAGCGCGCACCTCGAACAGTGCCCGTTGTGTCGCCTGCAACTGGCGGAGACGCGCGCCATCGTGCGCGGTCTCGCACAGCTTGAACGCCCGCAACCGCCCGCCGCGCTCGTCGCCGCCATCAGCGACACCCTCATGATCGAACGCGCCGCGCGCCGGCAGCAGCCACAATTGTCTCTGTGGGAGATTGTCGCTGACTGGGTGCGCCCGCGCGTCATGCCTTACACGGTCGGCGCGCTGACCTCGATCCTGCTCTTTATGGCCGTATCGAGCGCGCTGCGCCCGCACATGGGGCTGCTGCGCGAGTTGGCGCGCGCCAATCGCGCCGACGCGGACGAGGTGCGCCTCGCGGTCTTGCACGTGCCGGGTCAGCCGACCGACATGCAGGCGTTGATGCCGAGTCTGAACCCGGACGGCGCGCTGGCGAAACTTGTCCGCACGCCTTCGACCGGCCGCGCTGACGACGACGACATGGCCATCGTCGCCGACGTGTTCAGCAACGGCGACGCGGCGCTCGCCGAGGTGGTGCAGACGCCGCGCAACCGGCACATGCTCTACGAGGTCGAAGCGGCGCTCAGACAGACGCCCGCGTTCCTGCCCGCCGCGCGCGACCAGCGGCCACAAACCATGCGCGTCGTCCTCTCAATCTCGAAGGTGAACGTGCAGGATCGCACCTACTAAGCAACCGAGGACGAGTGCAGCCAAGCGGCGCGGGGCTGGTGACTTGCTCAAGTCACCAGCCCCGCGTCGCTTGGCTTTGACCGCCGCGCTACTGTGCCGCGCCGAAGCGCAGGCGATACTCCTGCGAGTTCATAAAACCATTGACCATCGTGCGGAAGTCCGTCGGATGCGTGTTCAGGAAATTGAGCCAAGCGTTATAGCCGGGCGTGTCCGGCGTGCGCCGCAGGTAGCCGTAATACTGCATAGCGACGTAGGCCTTGTTGAATTCAAGCTGCGCCACCTCGCTGCTGTCGGCAATTGCGCGGAGCACTTGCGCGCGGGTCAGCGTCGCGGCGTTCAGCCGGTTGACGAGATCGTTGCCGGTCAGGGCCACGAGCGTCGCGCTATCGGGCTGCGCCGGGTCGGGCGTGTTGATGGCCGTCAGCGCGTACCGACCAAGCAGCGTGTTGACGTAATCGGCATTAGACAGCGTGCCCAAACTGCTGGTGAACTCCGGGCGCTGCACGAAGGCGTTCGTATGAGCCGCCTTCTTCTGGAAGACCTCCGCGCCCGTGCTGCCCGTGACGGCGCGCATATCCGCGACGATCTCCGCGTACTGCGGCAGGCGGTTGAAGGCAACTTTGTAGAAACGATAGGTGAAGTAGCCTTTGAGTTGAAACTCCTGCGAGCCGAAGAACGAGTTCGACACGGCAATGCGGTCGCAGCCGGCCGACGCCGCGTTTGGATCGAGGTTGTTTACGTCGGGGCAATTGTTCAAGAGGTTGAGATAGGCGTTAAAGCCCGGTGTGTCGGGTTCGCGCGAGAGGAAGTCGAGATACTGCTGGCGGATGAAGAAGGCGCTCGTGAAGATGGGGTTGGCTTGTCCCGGCACGTCGTTGTCTGTGAGCGCGAGGGTCGCCGTGCTCTGGCTGCCGAGCGCCGCGCCGGCCGGATTTTTGAGTTGCAGTTGCACCGTCTCGCTGCCTTCGACGTGCGTGTCGTCAATCAGAGGAATCGTGATGTTCTTCGTCGTCTGCCCGGCGGCGAAGCTGATGGTGTCGAGCGTCGTCGCGTAGTCGCAGCGGGCAAAGGCGACGCCGGGCTTCGTGGTCGTGTTGTTGCAAGCGACGCTGGCCGGGTCGTCAACGGTGGCGAAGTCCACCGTGGCCGCGCCCGTCGTGTCGCCCGTGCGCGTGACGGTGATCACAGCGTCAACCGCGCCTTCGCTGAATGTGTAGAGCGGCGCGCTGAACTGCACGGTCGGCGCGGGCGTCGAGTTGACGGTCAACTCGTAAGCGCCGCGCCCGTAAGTGCCGATCTGAATGAGACCGGAAGCGTTCGTGGCAAAGCCTGTGACGACCGTCGGCGGTAGCCCCGCGTTGAAGCTCTCCCAAATCTGCCCGCCCGCGAGCGAGCGAAAGACGCCGATGTCGGTGGCGACGTAGAGCGTCGTCGGGACGAGCGGATCAATCAGCACGGCGCTGACGGGGATGTTGGGCAGGTTGCCGCTGATGTCCGTCCAGTTCGCACCTTGATTGATGGTCTTGAAGATGTGCCCTGAGCCGTAGCCACTGACGGTCAGATAGGCGACTGCGGAGTTCACCGGGTCAACCTTGATG
>DASVQA010000200.1:0-28965 GCA_036389375.1 Pyrinomonadaceae bacterium
TCGACGAAGTTTTCGGACAGGAAAAAGCCGTCATGATTCTCGACATGTCGGGCTTTTCGCGCACCACTTACCAGCACGGCATCGTCTCGTTTCTGCTTATGATCCACGAGATGCGGCTCGTCGCCTGCCCTTGCGTGCAGGAGGAAGGCGGCACGCTCATCAAGGCTGAAGCGGATAACCTTTATTGCCTGTTCGAGACCGTGCCTGAGGCCGTGCGCGCGAGCCAGAAGATCACGCGCCACCTGCGCACCGCCAATCGCCTCCTGCCCGAAGACCATCGGCTCTACGTCGCCATCGGCATCGGTTACGGGCGCATCCTCAACATTGAGAACCACGATCTGTTCGGCAACGAGATGAACCTCGCCTCCAAGCTCGGCGAGGACGTGGGCAAGATGAACGACATACTGCTGACCGCCGCCGCCTATGCCCAGCTACAAGGCACGGAGATCGACTGCCGCGAAGAAGTCATCAGCATTTCCGGGCTGGAACTGCCCTACTTCAGCGTCCAGCAGAAATAAGCCGGGCTGCGATAGAGGGCACGCGGGCCGAAACGGTTTGATTGACCACGCGCCCGTCCGGCGTTACAATCGCGCGCACCTGAAACCGCGCGTTGGCCGGCGGACGAAACCCGCACACGAACCGGAACAGCCCACGCCGCCACGCACTTTTTAACCGATCTTCTATGCCGTGCTTTTGACCGCCGCGTCATCTGCCCGGCCGTCACACATCAACTAACATTCATGGCCAAACGTCGTAAATTGCAGATCGCGTCGTATCTGGTGCGGCGCTGGTATTGGGTGCTGGCGCTCGTGCTCGCGCTTACCATCTGGGGCGCGCTCGCCCTCTCGATGCGCCCGATGGCGGACGCAAACGGTAAATTCACCTCCTACTCTTACGGGCTGGTGACTAATCTCGAAGACTTCGGCCTCGACCTGCTGTTCCAGATGCGCGACGTCCTCCATCCGGAGATGCGCGAACGCGGCAAAGGCGAACCGATCACGATCATCGGCGTGGACGAACCGACCATTCGCGCCTCAAACTTTCGCCTGCAAAACTGGCCGCGCAGCTACTATGCAAAATTAATAGAGCGCGCCAGTCAGGGCGGCGCAAGCGTCATCGGCGTTGACGTTTACTTAAGCGAACGCGCAGGCCCGTCTGAAGCGGACATGGCCGAGGATCAGCAACTCATCGACGCCATCAACAACGCGGGCAACGTCGTCATCGGCAAGAAACTGCCCGAAGGCGGGTCGGTGGCGATCAATCCGCTGGCCGAGTATGCCGAGGCAGCTTCGGCCGTCGGCTTCGTCGATCTGCCGTCAGACAGCGACGGCTTCCGCCGCACGGCCTTGCTTGGACACTTGGCGGCGGACGGCACGACCGAGTCGAGTTTTGCCAGCAACATCGCGCAGATTTACACGGAGAAGCCGGTCGAATTTCTGCCCAATCAGACCATCCGGTTTGGCGACCGCACCATCCCGCTGCGCAACGACGCCTCGATGCAGATCGACTTCCGCAGCCGCACGCCCGGCTTTCAATACATCTCCGCGGGCGACATCATTTTCAAAGACCCGGCGCAAATCCCCGACAGTTTATTCAAAGACCGCATCGTCCTGATCGGCGCAACCAATAACGACGCGCCCGATCTCTTCCCCACGCCCTACTACAAGCCGGGTCTCATCGCCACCTTCTGGGCGCGGCTGCGCCATCGCCAGATCGAGACGCGCCCCGCCTTGATGCCCGGCGTCGAGATTCACGGCAACATCGTCGCCACGATGTTGCTGGGCCAAAACCTGCGCCAGATCAACTATGCCCCGCGCGTGCTGATGTTGTTCGTCGTGATCGGTCTGGTGGCTATCGCGGTATTCAGGTTCCGCGCCAGTCTGGGCGCGCTCACCGTGCTCGTCGTAGCCATCGGCGTACTCTCGGTCGCGTCGTGGGCGTTCAACCATCGCGCCCTGATCATGCCGGTGATGACTTCAGAGATGGGCGTCGGCATGCTCGCGCTCTCAGGTTTTCTGCTGCGCTACGCGCACGAGCGTGCGGTGCGCGAAGAGAAAGAGGCCGAGCGCGCGCAGATCATGGACATCTTCTCGCGCTGCGTTTCGCCGGAAGTTGCCGACACGCTCTGGGAACACCGCGAGGCGCTGCGGCTCGGCGGCGAGCGGCGCACCGTCACGCTCATCTTCACGGACATACGCGGCTTCACGACGCTCACCGAAGCGGCGGAGAGTTCCGAAGTCGTCGTCTCTTGGCTCAACGAATACTTCAGCCGCATGCACAAGATCATCTGCGCCTACGGCGGGCACATCAACAAGTACATCGGCGACGGGCTGATGATCGTCTTCGGCGCACCCGTCGCACGCGGCGACACGCTTGAGGCGCGCGCGGCGGTCGCCTGCGGGCTGGAAATGCTGGAAGAGGTCGAGCGGATTAATCAGGACTGGGCCGGGAGCGACCGCCCACACATCGCCATCGGCGTCGGCATACACACGGGCGAAGCGACCTGCGGCGTGGTCGGCGCGGAAGGTCGCCTTGAGTACACGATCATCGGCGACACGGTCAACTTGGCCGCGCGCCTCGAATCAACCACCAAAGAGAAGAAAGTGCCGATCCTCATCAGCGATACGACCGCGCACCTGCTCGGTCAGGACTACGAGACCGAGCCGCTCGGCGATGTGCTCGTCAAAGGCAAGACGCTCAACACCACCGTCTTCACCGTCAAAAAGGCCGAGCGCAAGCGCACGCGCGAACTTGCGCCGGTCGCATAATCGGATCAGACAGTTAAAGACAAGCACAAGACCGCAGAATGAATGCGCTTCCGTCAGTAACGGAAGCGCATTCATTCTGCGGTCTGATTTTATCTGCCCGCGCCCTACTATTTTTCCAACAGCGCGCCCTCTTCGTAGGCGCTGACGAGCCGTTCGAGCGCGTCGAGGCGTTGCCGCATGGCTGCGCCCTCTTCTGTATCCGCAACCGTGCGCGGGCGCTCATAAGCGCGCACGGTCGTCACCTTCGGCACGATGTCTGCGCCCGCCGTGATCGCGTCGGCGATGGACTCGAAGTGGTGATGCTCGGCCAGTGCGATGCGCTCCGGCGCGAGGATGAGCGTGTAGCCCCGGTCGCCGTAAGCTTCCGAGAACGCGCCGTCAATCGTCACCGCCCCGCCACCCGTCTTCACCGGCGCTTCGCCCTTCTCGACTTTAACGGGCACGTGCCCGTTCACGATCAAGCCCTCCTCCGCGACGCCGAACTCGGCACAGACACGGCGGCAAAACTCGGCGTCGTGGATCAGTTTGAAGTAAGGGTTCTTATGCTCTTTGCGTGCCTCTTTGTCGGCGACAAAATAGGTCTCAAAGGTCGCCATGCGATCCTTGCCGAACGTGGGCGAGCGCGGCCCCGTCCAGAGATACCAGAGCCAATCGGCGTCCGTGTCGCTGCTTTGCGCGCCTTTGCGAAACGCACGCCGCACGACCGAGTCGAGCGCGTCGAACAACTCGCGCCCCGCGCGCGCCTGCCCGTCAACTTCGAGCGACAGAAACGCGCCGTCTTCAGCAACGGGCACGCAGCCGTGAAAGATCAGCGCGTGGTCGCGCCTGAGCCACATCGCGCCGTGCCGCACGATGAACGACATGTGCTGCCACAGGCGACTGCTGGTCACGAACGATTGCCGCAGCCGCTCCATGCAGGCGCGTTCGTCCGCCGAGAGCGCATAAGGATCGCGCGGGTCAATGGTCGGCAGGAAAGAGTCGAGCAAGGGATGTGCGCGCCCGTCAATCTCGACGGTCTTCGCCGCGAAGTCGATCCGGTGGAGCAGGTTGCGCTCCTCCATCTGCCATTCGGGGTGACGCCGGCTCGCCTGCCCTTCCAGTTTGAACTGGATGATCGCAATGGCCTTTTGCATGCGCGCCATCAACAGATCGTCGCGCAGGCCCGTGCCCTTCGTCTTGAAACAGTCGGCGGGGTCGTCGGCATAGACCGTGCGGGCGAGTTTTTCGAGCGGCGTGATGATGAGACCGTAGCCCTCTTCGAGTTGTGAGAGCCGGCGATAACGCAGCGAGATGCGCAGCACCGTCGCAATCAGCGCCTCCTGCCCCAGACACGCGCCCATCCACGACGCATCGTGATTGCCCCACGTGAAGGCCACGTGCGGCTGCTCTTGCAGGTAATCGATCACCTTGTCCAAGCGCGGCCCACGGTCGCCCAGATCGCCTGCGACGACGATCTCCGCGACCGAAAGATCGCGCACGAGTCGCGCGGCGGCGCGCACAGCCGTCAGGTCGCGGTCGTGCGCCGCGAGCGTGTCGAGCATGGCGTTGACGTAAGCCTCGTCGCGCCCGGTGAACGGCTCGTCGTGTAATTCCTCGAACAGTTCGGCAAACTCGGGCGGCAGCAGCGCCGCCACCTGCGGCCGGCGATAGTTACACGCGAGCGCACGCACCAACTCGAACTGTCGCCGGATCGTCTGCCGCACCCAAGTCCGCCGCCGCCCGGCATCGGCCAACCCGGCGCGCTCATGCTCCATCAACTCGCGCGGGTAATAGAGCGCGGCGAGCAGTTGTTGCTGCTCCTCGGCCGACAGGCGCTCATGGAAGAGTTGATTGACGAGCGGGCGCAGACTGCCCGAAGCGTTGTTGATGATGTGGCGCAGCTTCTTATATTCGCCGTGTACGTCGCTGACGATGTGTACGACGCCTTTGGGCAGCGCGAGCGCCGCATGGAGCGCGGCGGCCTCGGCGAGCGCCGTGTCGGCGGTCGGATAATTCTGCGCGAGCGCGTTTAAGAGCGTCATCTCCGCGCCGTCGAATGAGGCAGGCATCTTCGGGCCGACTCCTTTCCACCGCAAGGTAATGTTTCAGCGCCGCCATTCATCAATCAACGAGGCGACGAGACCCGTCCAGCCGGTCTGGTGCGACGCGCCGAGGCCCATGCCCGTGTCGCCGTGAAAGTATTCGTAGAAGAGGACGAGGTCGCGCCAGTGCGGGTCGTGCTGGAATTTCTCGTACCAGCCGTGCGCGGGGCGCACGCCGCCTTCGTTGCGCGTGAAGATCGCGATCATGCGGTCGGCGAAGCCGCGCGCCATCGCTTCGATGGTCACGGCCGGTTCGCCCTCGACCGGACTTTTGATCTCGATAGCCGCGCCGAACGCCTTACCGAGTTTGCGCAGGGATTCGATCATCAGGAAGCTCGTCGGAAACCAGAGCGGCCCGCGCCAGTTCGAGTTGCCGCCTTTGAGCATGACGACCGATTCCGCCGGCTCGTAGCCAACCGAGTTGTCGCCGAACGCGAACGGGTGTTGCTCGTGATATTTCGACAGGCTGCGCAGCCCATAGTCCGAGCGGAATTCGTGCGGATCCCAGATGCGTTCGAGCAGGTGGCGCATCTGTTCTTCGTTAACGACCGCAAGCACGTGGACGATCTTCCCATCTGCGCGCGTGACCGTCGTGACGCAACGCTGCACGATGTCCTGCCGGTTCTGCAAGAACCAGTGTAGGTTCGAGCGAAATTCGGGGAACGGTGCGATCCAATCCTCTTCCAGCCGTTCGATGGCGTAGAGCGGAATGAGGCCGACGAGCGAGCGGACGCGGAACTTGTGGAACGAGCCATCGCTGTAGCGCAGCACGTCGTAGAAGAAGCCGTCGTGCTCGTCCCACAACTGATAGTTGCGGTTGCCCATGTGCTTCATCGCCGCGCCGACGTAGACGTAGTGCTGGAAGAACTTCGTCGCCAGTCCTTCGTAAGCCTTATCTTCGCGCGCCAACTCCAACGCGATCCGCATCAGGTTCAGACAGAACATGCCCATCCAGCCGGTCGCGTCCGACTGTTCGAGTTTCGCGCCGTTCGGCAGCGGCGTGCTGCGGTCAACAACCGTGATGTTATCCAGGCCAAGGAAGCCGCCCTCGAAGACGTTGTTGCCTTCGCTGTCCACCTTGTTGACCCACCAGGCGAAGTTGATGAGCAGTTTGTGGAAACACTTTTCGAGGAAGAGGCGGTCGCCTTGACCCGTCTGCAAGCGATCCATGTTGTAGACGCGCCAGACGGCCCACGCATGCACGGGCGGATTGAGGTCGGAGAACTCCCATTCGTAAGCCGGGATTTGCCCGTTCGGATGTTGGAACTGCTCAAAGAGCAGCAGCCACAACTGCTCTTTCGCAAACTCTGCGTCAACCACCGCGAGCGGCACACAATGAAAGGCCAAGTCCCACGCCGCGAACCATGGATACTCCCACTTGTCCGGCATGGACATGACGCGCATCGAGTTGAGATGCTGCCAGCGAAAATTGCGTATGCGGCGGCGCGCTTCGGGCGGCGGGAAAGCAGGGTTGTCGCCGTCGAGCCAGACGTGTACGTCGTAGATGTAGATCTGTTTGCTCCACAGCATCCCGGCAAACGCCTGGCGCTGCACGCGCCGCTCATCCTCGGTCGCCAGCGGCGGTTGGATGGCGCTGTAGAACTCGTCCGCGTCCGTGCGGCGCTCGGCCACGATCCGGTCAACGTCGGCCAGCGGATCGGTCAGTTGCTCGTCCGACAAGCGCAGCCGCAGGACGACGGAGCCGCCCGCCGGCACGTCGAGCTTGTAGTGATAGCAAGCCTTCGTGCCGGTGCGCTGCGGATTGACGCACGGCTCGCCCGTGATGATGTGGCGATGAAAGGCATCTTTGACGTAAGGCTTGCGGCTCTGCGCGCCCCAACCCCAGACGCGCGGCCCGTTCGTCTCGTTGTCGGTAAAGAGCAACTGCGCGCCGTCAGCCGCGCCGTAGAGATAACGCGTGCCGAGTTGGTAAGTGAACGGCAACCCTTTGAGCGGCCCCGTCGCTTCGTCCGAAGCGGCGAGGCTGAGCCACCCGTCGCCCTGCGCGCCCGCGCGAATACTTGGTTCGGGCGGCGCGTTCGCCCCCCAGCTATCCGGCCCCCACGCCCACGTATTGCGAAACCAGAGTTGCGGCAGGACGTGGAGCGGCGCAGACACGGGGCCGCGATTGAAGATTTCGACGCGAATGCAGATGTCTTCCGGCGTGGCTTTCGCGTACTCGACGAACACGTCGAAATAGCGATCATCGTTGAAGACGCCCGTGTCGAGTAGTTCATACTCCGGCAGGTTGCGCCCGCGCCGCGCTCCGTTCTCCGCAATGAGTTGACCGTAAGGGAACTCGGCTTGCGGGTACTTGTACAGGTATTTCATGTACGAGTGCGTCGGCGTGGAGTCGAGATAAAAATAGTACTCTTTGGCGTCCTCGCCATGATTGGCCTCGTTTGAGACGACGCCGAACAGGCGCTCCTTCAGGATCGGGTCGCGCCCGTTCCAGAGCGCCAGCGCGAAGCAGAGCAACTGATAGCGATCGCAGATGCCCGCCAGGCCGTCCTCGCCCCAACGGTAAGCCTTCGAGCGCGCGAGGTCGTGCGGGAAATAGTCCCATGCGTTCCCGTCCGCGCTGTAGTCCTCGCGCACAGTGCCCCACGCACGCTCCGAGACGTAAGGCCCCCAGCGCCGCCACGGCGGGATCGGGGTCGTGTAAGGCTCACGCAGACGCGCTTGTTCTTTAGTCGGCATTAAGGTGTATTGGTTTAAGAGGTCTGGAATGCATCAATGTCGCAGCCACGATCACGGGCCGAAGCGAAATTCGGGCGCGCTCGCTCGCACTGCTTCAACGTGTGTCCTCGTAATAGAGGCTGCGCACTTTCGCGCCCCACTTCAGGAAGACTTGCCTTAGGTCGTCGAGTTGTTGTTCGGTTAAGGGTGGCTTCGGGATGATGTGGATAAAAAGGTCGGACGTGCCTACGTCGAAGATACCGCCGCTGATGCCCTTTTCACGAAAGATCAACAAGGGCAGGCGTAAGCCATACAAGATGCCCGCTTCGAGGTGATTCCACGGCGACGGGAAAACGATTCGTTCTTTCTGGAGCCGCGCGTCTTTCGTGCCTCGCTTCCAACGGCCCGTCTCCGTCTCGAATTGGCTAAAGCCGAGAATGATGCCGCCGGCACAATGCGCCGCCACGCTGTAGACCTCGCGGAGCGGAAACTCTGAAGGATAATCACTCCGCCCTAAAGCGCGCGGCTCCATCTGCTGGCTATCTAATTCTGTGATGATCTGTTGCCGGCAGGTCTCCTGTGCTTCGTTTAGCGCAGTAGGGCAGGAAACAAATACGGGAATCTTCATGGGTTCGGCAAATTTGACGACCGCAGGTAAGTTTCCACGGCCGTCAAGAGCATCCAGATAACAAGCCAACCGTGGACGCAACGTGAGGTCAACGCGCCGCGTCCAGTTTCGTCAGCTTCTCGACGCGCTCCTGATGCCGGCCGCCGGCAAATTCCGTCTCCATGAAGACGCGGATCATGCGCGCGGCTTCGTCGGGCGGGATGAAGCGCGCGCCGATGCAGAGCACGTTGGCGTCGTTGTGCTCGCGGGCGAGCCGCGCCGTCTCTTCGTTCCAGCAGAGCGCCGCGCGCACGCCCGGCACTTTGTTCGCGGCAATCGAGATGCCGATGCCTGAACCGCAGATGACGACGCCGCGCTCCACTTCGCCGTCGGCCACGGCGCGCCCGACCGCCGCGCCGAAGTCAGGATAGTCCACGCTCTGAAGACTGTTTGTGCCCTTGTCTTCAATTTCGAGACCGAGCGATTCGATCTCGCGCTTCGCCTGCTCTTTCGCCTCAAAGCCCGCGTGGTCGCTGCCGATGGCGATCTTTTTAGGTTTCATAACTATTTTTGCAGTTGCGCTGCTGCCGCTTGATCGACGAACCATTCGAGCATGCCGTTGACCGGTTTGATCAATTGCGATGGCAAACGCTCCGGTTCGCGCGGGCCGTTGAGCACTTCGGGCAGGCGCGCGGCTTTGCCTGCGCCGGTGACGATAAACATGATGTGCGCGGCGTGATTGATGGCGGGCGCGCTCAAAGTGATGCGAAAGGTGTCGAACTTCTCGACCCAGTTGGCCGTCACCCACGCCTGCTGCTCGGTGAGCGCGCGCGAGCCGGGACAGCGCGCAGCCGTGTGGCCATCGTCGCCCATGCCGAGCATGACGAGATCGAAGGCGGGCCACTGTGCGGCCTCGAAGAAGCCGCGCAACTCGTCCTCGTAGAGGCGCGCGTTGGCGACCGCGTCGCCTTCGCCGACCATGCGATGGACGTTCTCAAGCGGCAACATAACGCTTGAGAGCAGCGCCTCACGCGCCATGCGGTAGTTGCTGTCGTGATGATCGGGCGGGACGGAACGCTCGTCGCCGAAGAAGATGTGGACGTGCGACCAGTCGATCTGCTGGTTGAACTCCGCGCCGGCCAGTAGTTCATAGACGCGCTTCGGCGTCGAGCCACCGGCGAGCGCGACGCTAAAGCGGCCGCGTGCGCTGATGGCTTGCTGCGCCAGATCAATGAAGCGGCGGGCGGCGGCGTGGGCAACCTCTTCCGCGTCGGCAAAGATATGTACGTTGGCTGTGGCTTCGGGGGTGGCCATCTTCTCTCACCTGTTGTTGTAGGCGCAGCGGGCCGCGCCGTAGAGTGCGGTCTTGTCGTCGAGAATAACGTGGACGGGGATCGAGCCGACGAGACCCGACATGCGCCCCTTGTCTTTGAACGCGTTGACGAATGCGCCGCCCTTCAACTTCTCGATGATCTTGGGCGCGATGCCGCCGCCGATGTAGAGACCGCCGACGGATTTGAAGGTGAGCGCCAGATTGCCCGCCGCCGCACCATAGATCGCCACGAAGAGATCAAGCGCCTTCACGGCCAGTTCCGCCTTCCCCGCCAGCGCCGCCTTCGAGACGGCGGCCGTTTTGTCGCCGCTCTCGATCTCGGCCGCCAGCCAGTCCGGTTCTTCCGCCTGCTTCGTGTCGCGCAGGAAACTGTAGATATTGAAGAGACCGGGGCCCGACAGCGCGCGCTCGTAGCTGACGTGCCCGCCAAACTTCTCCTTCAAGTAGCTCAGCAGTTCGGCCTCCAACTCGTTGCGCGCGGCCATGTCGGCGTGCCCGCCTTCGGAGGCGATGGGGCGATAGCGCGCGCCGTCCCAGAAGATGCCGGCCATGCCTAGCCCCGTGCCGGCGGCAATGAGCGCGCGATGCCCTACGCGCGACGAATCGCCCTCGTTTAGCGTAAAGAGTTGCTCATCGTGCAGACCTTCGACGCCGTAGGCGGTCGCCTCCAAGTCGTTGATGAGGTCAACGCGGCCGACGCCGATAGTCTTGGCCAACGTGTCGGCGTCAACCTTCCATGCGAGGTTCGGCGTCTCGACGCGCCCGCCGACGACGGGGCCGGCGATGCCGAAACAAGCGTGCTGCACGTCGGCCGGATTCGCCGCCGTGTATTCGGAGAGGATCGCGTCGAGCGAGTCGTACTTGTTGGAGGGGAAGCTCTTTGGATTGATGGGCGCGCCGAGTTGCTGCGCGTCCGGGTGAAAGAGGGCGACGTTGGTTTTCGTCCCGCCGATGTCTCCAGCCAGAATCATGATCGTCCTTGAATGAGTTTGTTGGACTAACGTTTCGTTAACGCGGCGAGGAAATGTGCCGCCGCGTCGATGGTCGCCTCGTAGATTTTATCGCGCATGCGGAAGCCGAGTTCGCGGCTGAGCCGCTGCCCTTCCGTCTTCTGCTCGTAGGCGAGCACGCGTTCGATCTGGCGCGCTGTACCGAGCCGCGCCTCGGTCTCAAGCTTCGTGCCCGCTTCGTTCATGCGCACTTGAAACTCGGCCTCGCCTACGCGCAGGACGACGGACGCTAACAGACCGTCGTGCCCCGCGCGGTCAACCGCACCGCGAAACTCGATGTCCAGCGTGCGCCCGCCGAGCGCCTGCGCCGTGAGATGCTTCGTCTGCCCTTCGACGCGCGGCGCGTCGGCGAGAAACTGCCAGCCGAGCCGCGACGCCAGCCAGCCGACGACGAGCGCCGCCTGCGCCGCGATCTCTTCCGTCGCTACGTCGGGCGGGTCGTATTCAACGACGACCGTGTCAATCTGTTGCAGCAGCGGCCGGTACTCGTCCACGTCCCAAAAGCTGGCGAGCAGCGTGCGCCAAGCGGTCAGCCGGCCCCAGTTGATGTCTGAGACGAGCATGAACTGCGGGCGGGTGCGGATGATCTCGGCGAGGCGCAGCAGGTCTTCGTGCGGGTGGTCGAAGGCGAGCGAATCGATGACGACGCGATCCGCCAGACCGACCAGCCGGTTGAACAGTTTGTCCTCGTAGTGCGGGATGTCTTTCCACCAGAGGAAGACCGGCACGTCGGGCACGAGCAGCGGCTCAATCGCGGTCGAGACGGATTCGAGCACGGGCCCGCTCGCCTCAATCGTGATCTGCTCGCCGCAGACCTGCTTTGCGCCCTTGCCGGACACCTGACAGCGCGTCGAGACGTAGGCTTCAAGCTTCGCGGTGGCGGCCTCACGGTCGGCGACAAGGATGATGGCGCGGCTCGGCGTTTGTTCCGTCACCTCGTCGAGCAGATGATCAAGCTGCGCGCGATCCTCCTGCCGCGCCGCATAGACGACGAGGTTGACGACGCACACGCGCGTGACGCCGGCCTCGTTGGCCGCGCCGTCTGCGCCCGCCGCCAGTTGCCACATGGCGGCGAGTTCCTTCTCTAATTTGCCGACATCAATGCCGGAGACGGAGACGGCAGTTGTGCTCGTTGCTTGTGTTTGAGTTTCCATTGACTTTTACGGCCTCCGCCAACGCCGCCCCTGTGCCTCCAACAGATCGTGCGTGGCCTGCGGCCCCCACGAGCCGGCCTCGTAATTCGGAAACGGCGCATCTGATTTCGTCCGCGCCCATTCTTCCAAGATCGGCATGACGATCTCCCAGCCGCGCTCGGTCATGTCCGTGCGGGCGTAGAGCGTCGGGTCGCCGAGAATGCAGTCGAGCAGCAGGCGCTCGTAGGCTTCCGCCAGTTGCACGCCGAAGGACGCGCCGTAACGGAAGTCCATGTTCACGTCGCGGATGCGCGTGACCTGACCGGGCACTTTCGCGCCGAAGCGGAGCGAGATGCCTTCGTCCGGCTGGACGCGAATGATCAGTTGATTGGGCGCAACCTGCTCCATCATCTCGCGCCCGAAGAGTTGGTGCGGCGCGTCCTTGAACTGGATCGCAATCTCGGTGACGCGTTTGGCGAGGCGCTTGCCGGAACGGATGTAGAAGGGCACGCCCGACCAGCGCCAGTTGTCGAAGTACATCGTGATGAGCGCGAACGTTTCGGTCGCGCTCTCGGGCGGGACGCCCTGTTCTTTACGATAACCGGGCACGGGCTTGCCGTTGATCGAACCGGGCCCGTACTGCCCGCGCACGCAATCCTGCTGCACGCGCTCCGGCGTGAACGGGCGCGCGCACATCATCGCTTTGATCTTCTCGTCGCGCACGGCTTCGGCGTTCAGGCTCGCGGGCGGCTCCATCGCCACGAGCGAGAGTACCTGAAAGACGTGGTTCTGGATCATGTCGCGCACGACGCCCGCCTTGTCGTAGTAGCCGCCGCGCCCCTCGACGCCGACCGTCTCGGCGTTCGTGATCTGCACGTGGTCTATGTACTGCCGATTCCAGAGCGGTTCGTAGATGCCGTTGGCGAAGCGAAAGACGAGCAGGTTCTGCACCGTCTCTTTGCCGAGATAATGATCGATGCGGTAAATCTGCGACTCTTCGAGGTGCTGGTGTATGTCTTTGTTGAGTTGCTGCGCGCTCGCCAAGTCTGTGCCGAACGGTTTTTCGATGATCACGCGCGTCCAGCCGCGCTCCTGATGGGCGAGGCCGGACTCGCCCAACTGCTTGACCGCCTCAGCGTAGAGCGCGGGCGCGGTCGAGAGATAAAAGACGCGATTCCCTTGCGTGCCGCGTTCACGGTCAATCTGATCAAGCAGCTCGCTCAGTTTCTTATAATCTTCCGGCTGATCGATGTTGACGGGCGAGTAGTACAGCCCTTGCGCGAACGAGTCCCAGACCTCTTCGTCCACGCGTTTGGCTTCGGAGAACTGCCCGACGGCGTCTTTCATTTTCGCGCGAAAGTCGTCGTGGCTCATCTCGGTGCGCGCTGCGCCGACGATGGCGAACTCGCCGGGCACGAGTCGCTCCTGCACGAGCCGGTAGAGCGCGGGCACGAGTTTACGTTTCGTCAGGTCGCCGGTCGCACCGAAGATAATGACGGTGCACGGCTCGGCGGTGCGCTCAAGGCGCAGACCCTCGCGCAAAGGGTTGTCCATCACGGTTGCTGCTGACATCGCTTGCTTCCCTCGCAGAAGAATGGCCGAACGGAAATGATATGAAGCTCTCTGTCGAAGAACCCTGCGCCGCGCGAACTGCGAAAGCCGATCAGATATTTCAAACTATTTCATTGATGACCAGCATGCTTTCGCCCGGCGCAGGGAACTGGCCGGATGCGCGCACACGAATCTATCGAGCGGTGCGCGCGTCCCGTCTCATTTACTTCCCGCCCTGCTGCTCCAACAACTCTTCCCACTCGGTATGGACGGCGGGCTGGCCCGGCTTGTCCGTGCGTTCGTAGGTATGCGAGCCGAAGAAGTCGCGCTGCGCCTGCGTGAGATTCAAGGGCAGGTCGGCGGTGCGGTACGTATCGAAGTAGCCGATTGAAGCGGACATACCGGGCACGGGCACGCCCGTCTGAATGGCGGTCGCCACGGCCTTGCGCCAGTTCGGCTGCGCCTGTTCGACCCACGCCTTGAAATCCGGATCAAGCAGCAGGCTCGGCAAGTCGGCCCGGCGCTGGTACGCCTGCTTGATCTTGTCGAGGAACTGAGCGCGAATGATGCAGCCGCCCTTCCAGATGCGCGAACATTCGCCGAGGTCTATGTTCCAGTTCCATGCTTGCGAACCGGCGCGAATGAGGTTCATGCCCTGCGCGTAGGAGCAGATCTTCGACGCATAGAGCGCATCATGGATGCACTGGATCATCTCGCGTTTATCGCCCGTATATTGGCCGCGCTCCGGCCCTTTGATCTGCTTGTTGGCTTCGATGCGTTCGTCCTTGCGCGCCGAGAGATTCCGCGTATCAACGGCGGCGTCAATCGTCGGCGTCACGATGCCGAGGTCGAGCGCAATGTCGGAAGTCCACTTGCCAGTGCCCTTCTGCCCGGCCTTATCAAGCACGAGATCGACGAGCGGCTTATTCGTCTCCGGGTCTTTGACGCGCAGGATTTTGGCCGTGATCTCGACGAGGAACGATTCCAGATCGCCGCGATTCCATTCATCGAACACGTCGGCCATTTCGTCCGCCGACATGCCGAGGATGCCGCGCATCATGTCGTAGGCTTCGGCAATGAGTTGCATGTCGCCATACTCGATGCCGTTATGCACCATCTTGACGTAGTGCCCTGCGCCGCCGGGGCCGATGTAGGTGACGCACGGCCCGTCGTCAACTTTGGCGGCAATCGCTTCCCAGATGGGCCGAATCTGCTCGTAAGCCTGCCGGTCGCCGCCGGGCATTAAGGACGGCCCCCAGAGCGCGCCCTTCTCGCCGCCGGAGACGCCGGAGCCGATGAAGTTGAAGCCCTGCGCTTTCAAATCCTTTTCGCGCCGCTCCGTGTCCTGAAAATAGGAGTTGCCGCCATCGATGATGATGTCGCCTTCTTCGAGGTAGGGCTTGATCGAGTCAATCGTCTTGTCCACCGCCTCGCCCGCTTTGACGAGCAGAATGGCTTTGCGCGGGCGCTCAAGCGCACGCACAAACTCTTCGGGCGTGCGCGTGCCGATGACCTGTTTGCCCTGCGCGCGGGCAACGAAATCGTCCACCTTGTCTGGGCTGCGGTTATAGACGGCAATCGGAAAGCCGTTGCGCTCGATGTTCATTGCCAGATTCTCGCCCATCACGGCGAGGCCGATCATACCGATCTTCGCGGACTTGGGGGTCTGTTCCGGTGTAGCCATTTTCTCTTATCCTCAATCTGTTAAGGGATGAGGGACGAGGGCCGAAGGATGAAGCGGGCAAAACAAGTCAGTGCTTGTTCAGCCCTCATCCCTCCGCCCTCATCCCTTTATTTCGCTGTTGCCCCGGCGACCGGGACGGCTGCGCCGATTAACTCTTGCAAGCGTTTGAGACCGGCCGGCACGTCCGCGCCGAGATCGATGCGGACGGCGCGGCGGCCGCGCGTGGCGAGCGAACGGAAATCGCCGAGCGCCTGCGCCTGCTTCAAGGTGCTGAAGCTGTAAGGCTCGCCGGGAATCGGCACGTCGCGCGTGTCGGGCGCGGTGACTTGCAGGAAGACGCCCGCATCCGAGCCGCCCTTGTGCAGTTGGCCCGTGGAGTGCAGGAAGCGCGGGCCGTAGCCGGTTGTCGTCGCACATTTGGTGGCGTCGCGCAGGTGCGTACGGATGGCTTGAATCGTCTCCTCGTGTTCCGGCGTCTCTTCGATGTAATCGAGGAGCGCGATGTAGTCGCCCGGTTTGACGCGGGCGAGATGCGCCTTGAGCGCGTCGCCGACGGAAGTCGAGGCCAGTTCGCCGCGCGTCTTGTCGTCGGCGTAGATGGTGAGTACGTCGTCCTTGGCGACGACCGACTGCTCTTGCAGCTTGCCGTCGCGGGCGTAGGCTTCGAGCAACTCTTTGGTCGCGTCCTTCGACTCCTGCACGTTCGGCTGATCGAACGGGTTGATGCCAAGCCGCCAGCCGGCGAACGCCACGGCGATCTCCCAGAGGACGAACTCTTCGCCGAGATCGTAGGTGTCGTTCAAGGTGCGATAGACGACCGGGTGCCCGGCCGCTTCGAGCGCCTTTAGTTTCGCCTCCGTCTCGCTATCGAGTTTGCCGACCGAGATCGAGACGAACAGGCGATCATCGCCGTAGACCGAAGGCGAGCCGAGCGGTTCACCCGCGACGGGCACGATGCCTTTGCCGTCTTTACCCGTACTTTCCGCGAGCAGTTGCTCAACCCACAGCCCGAACGAACTGATCTTCGGGTCGCAGATGATCGTGCATTTGTCGCGCCCCGCGTTGGCGCATTCGCCCAGGATCGCGCCGAGTTTTGCGCCGGGATTATCGGCCGCGGGGACGACCTGCGCGCAGGCATGCACGATGCGCTCCGCGCGGTCGAGCAGTTTGCGCACGTCAAGCCCCATCAGGGCCGCGGGCACAAGCCCGAAGTAGGAGAGCGCGGAATAACGCCCGCCGATGTCGGCCGGGTTAAGGAAGATGCGCTTGAACTTGTCGCGCGTCGCATCGGCTTCCATTTTCGTGCCGGGATCGGTGATGGCGATGAAGCACTCGCCGGGATTCTCTTTGCGCTGGCTGACTTGATCGTACCAGTATTTGTAGAAGACCGCCGGCTCGGTGGTCGTGCCCGATTTAGATGAGATGATAAAGAGACAGTGCGTGATGTCGATCTGATCCGCGATGTCTGAGAAGGCATCCGGGTCGGTCGAATCGAGTACGAGCAGTTCCGGGTAGCCGGCCTGTTTGCCGAAGGTCTGGCGCAAGACTTCGGGGCACAGGGACGAGCCGCCCATGCCGCAGACCATCACGTGTTTGAACTCGCGCACGTTGCGGATGCGGTCGGCAAATTCGATCAGGTCAGACTCGACGCCGCTCATCTGCTCGACGATGGTGAGCCAGCCCAAAGCGTTCTTGATGATCTTCTGGTGCGCCTCGTCCTCTTTCCAGAGTTTCGCGTCCTTGCGCCAGATATGCCGCATCACGTCGCCCTTGTCTGCTTCCTTGATGGCGGCGGAGACGGCGTCACTATACTTTCCCAACGAGGCAGTCAACCTTTCGTTTATGCCTGAGAGTAGCGCGTCGCGCTTCGACTCGATGGATTCGACGAGCGTATCGAACGAAGTGACGAACGAGGCCAAGCCCTCTTGCTGCAATTTCTCGGTGACGGCCTTCAGGTCAATGCCGACGCCGCTCAGGTCGCTCACCAAAGTGCGGCACTCTTCGACGCCCTCTTCAAGCGTCAGCTTAGGCGTGCCGTGATCGCGGATCGCGGTGTAGGTCGCGGGCGGGACGGTGTTGACCGTTTCCGGCCCGATCAGGTTGTCCACGTAAAGCACGTCCGAATAGTTCGGGTTCTTCGTGCCCGTCGAAGCCCAAAGCTGCCGCTGCACCTGCGCGCCCTTAGCTTTCAGATCAGCGAAGCGCGGGCCGTGGAAGATCTCTTTAAACTTTTGATAAGCGAGCTTCGCGTTGGCGATGGCCGCACGGCCCAACATGCCTTCGAGCCGCGCCTTCTCTTCCGGGTTGTCGGCGTGGCGCGCTTTGTACTCAAGGTCTTTATCAATCGCCGTGTCCACGCGCGAGACGAAGAACGAGGCGACCGACGCGATGTGATCGACGTTCTTGCCTTCCGCCGCGCGCCGCTCAAGTCCTTTGATGAAGGCCTCGGCCACCTGCTCGTAGTTCTCAATCGAGAAGATCATCGTGACGTTGACGTTGATGCCGCGATAGATCGACTCTTCGATGGCCGGCAGCCCCTCTTGCGAGGCCGGGATCTTGATCATCACGTTCTTGCGGCCGAGGCGGTTGAAGAGGCGGTCGGCCTGCTCAATCGTCTCGTCCGTCTTGAAAGCTAGTCGCGGGTCTACTTCGAGACTGATGTAGCCGTCAATGCCGTCGGTCTTGTCGTAGACCGGTTTCAGGATGTCGGCGGCGTTGCCGATGTCTTCGATGACGAGGTCTTCGTAGATGTCCATCACGCTCTTGCCGGATTGGACGAGCGCGCGCATCTGCTCGTCGTAGTCGGTCGAACCGGTGATGGCCTTCTCAATGATGGTCGGGTTCGAGGTGACACCGCGCAGGTCGTCCTCCGTGATCTTCTTCGTCAGATCGCCGCTCGTCAGCATCGCGCGGCGAATATTGTCGTACCAGATGGACTGGCCCAACTTCATGATTTCCACCAACGGATTATTCATTGCTTCGCTCCTCAAGATGAAGAGGTCAGAGCGTAGAGGTTAGAAGTTAGTAGCAGCAGAAAGCTGCTTAACTGACTCCTGACCTCTGATCTCTAGCCTCTGTTTCTTTCAATTTCGCGTTTGGCCGTCGCTACCACGTTCTCGACCGTGAAGCCGAACTTCTTGGTCAACTCTTTGAGCGGGGCGGACGCGCCGAAGGTCTTCATGGCGATGATGGCGTCGTTGCTGTTGACGTAGCGCCGCCAGCCAAACGTGCCCGCCTGTTCGACCGCGACGCGCGCCTTCACATTGGGCGGTAGCACTTCATCTTTATAAGCCTCGTCCTGATGCTCGAAGATTTCCCACGACGGCAGGCTGACGACGCGCGCCCGGACACCGTCGGCCACCAGTTTTTCATAAGCCTCGACGCAGAGGCCCACCTCCGTGCCCGTCCCGATCAGGATGACATCGGGTTGGCCGTCACCGTTATTGGCCAGCACGTAGCCCCCACGCCGCACGCCTTCGGCGCTCGCGTACTTCGTGCGGTCGAGCGTCGGCATCGGCTGGCGACTGAGCACAAGGACGGCCGGCTCGTGCTTCAACTTCATAATCACGCGCCAGGCTTCCGCGACCTCGTTGGGGTCGCCGGGGCGCAGCACGATGAGACCGGGAATCGCGCGCATCGAAGCCAGTTGCTCGATGGGCTGATGCGTCGGCCCGTCTTCGCCGACGCCGATTGAGTCGTGCGTGAAGATGTGGATGGTCGGAATCTCCATGATCGCGCCGAGCCTGATGCCGGCGCGGGCGTAATCGGAGAAGATCATGAAGCCTGAGCCGTAGGGCCGAATCTTCGAGAGCGCCAGCCCGTTGAGGATGGCGGTCATCTCGTGCTCGCGTATGCCGAAGTGGAAGTTACGCCCCAGCCGGTTCTCGGCCGTGAAATCGCCCGCGCCCTCGAAGGTGAGACGCGTCTTGGTCGAAGGCGCGAGGTCGGCCGAGCCGCCGATGAGCCAAGGGACGTTTTTAGCGACGGCGTTTAAGACTTTGGCGGAAGCATCGCGCCCGGCGAGACCTTTCGCGTCGGGCGGAAAGACGGGAATGTCTTTGTCCCAACCGTCGGGCAGTTCGCGTTTCTGCATCTTGACGAGTTGATCGGCCAAGTCGGCGTTCTCTTTCTTATAATCTTCAAGCTTGGCGAACCACTCGTCGCGCGCCTGCTTGCCACGTGCGCCGATGCCCTGTTTGAAGTTGTCGTAGACGCCGTCGGGCACGTAAAACTTCTGGTCTTCGGGCCAGCCATAGACGCGCTTCGTCAAGCGTATCTCTTCTTCGCCGAGCGGTTCGCCGTGCGCGGCATGCGTGTCCTGCTTGTTGGGCGCGCCCCAAGCGATGTGGCTGTCTACGATGATGAGCGTGGGGCGTTCCGATTCTTTGCGCGCGACATTGAAGGCGCGTTTCAAGGTTTCGAGGTCGTTTGCGTCGCCGACGCGCGTGACGTTCCAGCCGTAGCCGACGAAGCGCGTGGCCACGTCTTCCGAAAAGGCCCAAGCGGTGTTGCCTTCAATCGTGATCTTGTTGTTGTCGTAAATCCAGCAGAGGTTGTCCAGTTTGAGATGCCCGGCCAAGGAGGCGGCCTCGTGCGAGATGCCTTCCATCATGCAGCCGTCGCCGCACAGCGCGTAGGTGTTGTAGTCGAACAACTCAAAGCCGGGGCGGTTAAAATATGCCGCCTGCCACTTCGCCGCGATGGCCATGCCGACGCTCGTCGCAATGCCTTGCCCGAGCGGCCCGGTCGTCGTCTCGATGCCCGATGTCCAACGGTATTCGGGATGACCGGGACAACGACTGTCGAGTTGGCGAAAACTCTTGATGTCGTCCAGCGAGACGGAGGGCTGACCGAGCACTTCGTACTGCGGATTGACGGACTTGACGCCGGTCAGATGCAGCATCGAGTAGAGGAGCATCGAGGCGTGGCCCATCGAGAGGACGAACCGGTCACGGTTCGGCCAGATCGGGTCTTCGGGGTCGAAGCGGAGGATTTCGTTCCAGAGCAGGTAGGCGACGGGGGCCATGGCCATCGGCGTGCCGGGGTGGCCCGAGTTGGCGGCCTGCACGGCGTCCATCGCCAGCGTGCGAATAGTGTTAACGCACAGGGTTTCGAGTTGCGCGGGCGTCGGCATCTGGGCGGTCGCTTCCATGTAAGATTCAGCTCCTTAGCTTAAATTTGTTGGCCGACGCTGGCCGCCGGGGTATGTGGGCGGAGTGTGCGGCGCGGGTAGTATTGCAGCGAGCACCAGCCCGCAACGCAGTTGCCAACGGCAACGCGCGCGCGGGCGGCGCTTCAAGAAGACTTACTTGCAAGCCGGATGTCAGAGAACAAAACCGGGATGGCGGCCCTCATGTCTCGTAAGAGATTGGAAACCACCGCAGGCAACACAAGGATGAACCGCAGGACAGCGTTCTGGAGAATGAAAATCCAGATAGAACGAAGCGGCGGGATACTAGCACAGAAGTCGCGGGTCGTCTATAACCGCCTTCTTAAATTCTTCGCCAACAACTGGTCAAGCGCACGATAAAAGCGTAATCTGTGCCGCCAGAAGCGTCATGGCCTCTCTGGTCGGCACGACCCTACTCAATTACCGCATCACCGATAAACTCGGCGAGGGCGGCCAAGGCGCGGTCTATAAGGCCGTCAACACCAAACTTGGGCGCACGGTCGTCGTCAAAGTCCTGCCGCCGGAACTGACGAGCAAAGAGGTGAACCTGCGCCGCTTCGAGCGCGAAGCGATGCTCGCCTCGTCGCTCGATCATCCGAACATCTGCACCATCTACGATCTCAACGAAGCGAACGGCCTGCACTTCATCGCCATGCAGTACGTCGCCGGGCGCAACGTGCGCCAACTCGTGGGCGGTCGCCCGCTCGAACTACGCAGCGCCCTCGCCATCGCCATACAGGTCACCGACGCGCTCGCCACCGCCCACGCGCGCGGCATCGTCCACCGCGACATCAAGGCCGGCAACGTGATGGTGACCGATAGCGGACAGGTCAAGGTCTTGGACTTCGGTCTGGCCAAGCTCCTGGACGAAGACGCGCCGCAAGGCTCGCACGAACAACGCATGCAGTTAACGGAAATCGGCGTGCCCTACGGCACGGCCACCTATGCCGCGCCAGAGCAGGCGCGCGGCGACCGCGTCGATCATCGCGCCGACATCTTCTCGACCGGCGTGCTGCTCTACGAGATGCTCACCGGCATCTGGCCCTTTCAAGGCAAGACGCTGATTGACGTGCGCCACGCCGTCCTGCACGCCGCCGCCAAACCGCTCGCCGAAGCGCGTCCCGAACCCGTGCCGCCGCGTCTGCAACAGATACTCGACCGCGCGCTCGCCAAAGAGCCAGGCGCACGCTACCAGAAGATTGATACCATGCGCGAAGACCTGCGCGCCGTCCTGCAAGAGATTACGACGGGCGGCACAGCAGCGCGGCCCGGCGAGGTGTTGGTGCAAGCCCCGCCGCGCCATCTCGCGGGCGCAAACCCGGTCGCGCGCGCCGTCCGCTGGCTCAAGCGCGGACTCGGCAGCACCGAACCGCACTCTACGAGCGCCTCTGCCTCCGTCGCCTCGCTGTCGCTGACGCACACTTCGCAGGACGTACATCTGACGCCCACGAGCGTCGGCGGCGAACAGAAAAAGAGCGTCGCCATCCTCCCGTTTCGTAATGTGAGTAACGACCCGGCGGTGGGCTTCTACGAGTTTGCGCTCGCCGATGCGGTCATCACGGAACTGGCGCGCGTGCGTTCGCTCACGGTGCGTCCGTCCTCGATGATCGTGCAGTATCAGGGGCAGCAGGTTGATCCGCGCGCGGCCGGGCGCGAGTTGGACGTGAGCGCCGTGCTGGCCGCTTCTTTCATACGCGGCGGCGAGCGCCTGCGCGTGACGGCGCAACTGCTCGACGTGCTGACCGGCAACCTGCTGTGGAGCGACCGCATAGACGCCGACGCGGGCGACATTATCGCCTTGCAAGACACCATCGCACAGCGCATCGTGGACGGCTTGCGGCTCGAACTCAGCCCCGACGAGCAGGCGGAACTCGCGCAGCCCGCGACCGGCAACGCCGCCGCTTATGAAGAGTACCTGCGCGGGCGCGACTTCTTCGGCCGCTTCATCTTCCGCACGCTTGCGCCCGAAGACTGCGACGCCGCCATCGCACACTTCCAGCGCGCGGGCGAACTCGACCCCGCGTTCGGGCTGGCGCACGACGGCCTCGGCGCGTGCTACGTCAACCGCGTCTTCAAGGGCTACGGCGGCGGCGCAGATTACGAGCGCGCCGAAGCCGCGTTCAATCAGGCGCTCGCGCTCGACCCGGAACTCATCGAAGCGCGGATGCTGATGGTCTTCGTCTATCTCTGGCGCGGCGAGAAGCGCAAGGCGCGAGCTGAAGTGGCGCGCTATCGCCAGCAAGCGCCGCACGAAGCGGTGGTCTATTTCGTCAAGGCCGTCCTGCACCGGCTCGACGGCGAATACGAGCGCGCCCTGCGCAGCCTTGACCGGCTGGTGCGGCTCGACCCGGCGGCGCACGTCGTCGCCAGCTATCACCGCGCGCTCGTGCATCTGAGCCAGCAGCACCCGGCGGAAGCGCGCCGCGAACTTACGCACGCCGCCGCGAGCGCGCCCGACAGTCCGTTAGTTAAGACGGCGCGCGCGCTGACGTTTTTCTACTCAGGCGAGCCAGCGCCGGCCGCCGAACTGATGCGCGAACTGCTCGCCGCGCATCCGAACATGCACGGCATCCGTCCGATCCTCGCCATGTGCTTGAGCGCGCAAGGGGCGCACGAAGCGGCACAGCAAGAGTTGACCGAACAGGTGCGTAAGAACGCCGACGCCGACCCCGACGCAGCCTACTGGCTCGCCACTGCCCACGCCCTCGCGCGTGAAGACGACGCCGCGCTCAAGTGGCTCGCACGCGCCATCGCGCTCGGCAACGAGCAGCGCGCATGGTTCGCCGCCGACCCCAACTGGGCCGCGCTCCACGACGACCCGCGTTTCAAGGACTTGCTCCGCTAACGAGACAAACAGCAACAAAAAAGGCTGAGCTACCTGCTCAGCCTTTTTCTTGGCTAACGTGCGCCGCCGCTTTTTTAGAACTGGCTGCTGTTCGCTGCCGCCTGCGGATTCTGGAAATAGGTGTCGTCCATTCTGATGCCGTAGGTGACGGTCAGGACGCGCGTCTCTTCGGTCTGCTTGTCATTCTGATAAAGCACCGTGCGATAGGGCACGTTTGTGCCCTGCACGCGGCGATAGTCGTGGAACGTGCGCCGGAACTTGACGGGCTTGTCCGCGCCGGGCGGCGTCTCTTCGTATTCGAGCGCGAGTACGTTGCCGGAGCGGGCGCTGACGTAGTAGCGCGTCGTCTGCTTGTCCTTGTCGGTCAGGTCAACGAGCCACATGTCTATGTTCTTCTGCTTGTCTTTGCTGACGAAGGTCACGGTTGAGCCGTTCTCTTTGTAGCGCAGGAGCGCATCGAGGCCGTGCCGGGTGCGCGACAGAAACTCGGCCGCCGCCTCTTCGCGCGGCGTAAAGGCCGTCCCGTTGATGACGCCCCAGACCTGCCCCTCGTTGTAGATGAGCGCGAACTCGTTGGCGGGCGTCTTCTGGTCGAGCCGAATCTTGTCCTTCGCCGCCGTCTCGCCATGCACGAACCGCTGTTCGTAAGTAACCTCTTCGGTGCGCCCGTCGCTGCTGGCGCGCGTCATGCTGCCGCGCTCGACGCCGTTGCGCCGAATCTGCTTCTGCACCTCGCGCGTGGCGACCGTGACAAGAATGACTAACTCCGCCACCTGCTCGCCGGTCGGCGTGGCGTTGGCTTTGGCGAGGTTGGGCGAACTCTTCTTCTGTTCCTTGGGAATGTCCTCTTTGTCCACCCGACCGAGCGTTTTGGCGGGCGGCGTCGCCGGCTGGCTCGGCGCGTTGGGGTTGGTCTGCGCCAGACAGGGCGCGAGGGTCGCCGTCAGCACGAGCACAACGGCGGCGGCCAAGACGCTAAAACGTCGCATCACGAATGGGGTCTCCTTCACAAACTTTCCGGTTGAGCGACCGCCACGACGGGGAGGGCGCGTGCTCGATCTTGATGTCGGGAATTGTAGCACAGGCGCGCTCAGGCCCCTGAGCCGAACCGCCCCCGCACTTTAACTTTCTATTGATGCCGGACGGCCCGGCCCGGATGCCCACCGCGCATTGACAACCTGCGCGCAAGGCGGGTAGATTGCTCCGTTTCTATGAGGACAACAGCAAGTGACAGGTGATGCCGGGGGCCTTAGGCGAACACGCTTCTTGCGCGTCCGGCCGGTCGCCGGTCAGTTGTCACTGATTTTGAAAGGAAGTTGAAGCAGTGAAAAACGTAGGCATTTTAGTCGGGCGCGAGCGGACGTTTCCGCAGGCTCTAATAGAACGGATTAACGAGCGGGGCGCGGGCGCGGTCGTCGCCGGTTTCGTCAAACTCGGTGGCGTGCGGCTCGACGAGGCGCGGCGCTACGACATCATCATTGATCGCATCTCGCACGAAGTGCCCTTCTATCGGGGCGCACTCAAGCGCGCCGCGCTCGAAGGCACTTACATCATCAATAATCCGTTCTGGTGGTCGGCCGACGACAAGTTCTTCAACTACGCGCTCGCCACCAAGCTCGGCGTCGCCATCCCGCGCACGGTGCTGCTGCCGCAGAAGGATTACATCGAAGGCATCACGAGCGAATCTTTGCGCAATCTGGAATTTCCGCTCGACTGGCAGGGCGTGATCGATTACGTAGGACTGCCCGCCATCATCAAGCCGTTCGACGGCGGCGGCTGGAAGAACGTCTCGCGCGTTGATTCGCTCGAAGACCTGTGGCGCGTCTACGACACGACGGGCACGCTCTGCATGACCTTGCAGGAGTTTATCCAGTTCGACCAGTTCGTGCGTTGCTACTGCATCGGGCAGGAAGAGGTCATGATCATGCCCTACGACCCGCGCAAGCCTTACCTGTCGGGCGAGCAGTACATCAACGACCCGAATTATCTCTCGACCGACCTCGCGGGGCGCATCGCCGACGACGTGCGCAAACTCTGTCGCGCGCTCGGCTACGATATAAACACCGTCGAGTTTGCCATCAAGGACGGCATCCCTTACGCCATTGATTTTATGAACCCCGCGCCGGATGCAGAGTTGGCTTCGGTCGGCGAGTTCTATCACAATTGGGTGACGGACGCCGTCGTCGAACTCGTCTTCAAACGTTTGGCCGAGCCGCAAACCGCGCCGCGCTATCGCTGGGACGCAATGCTCGACCCGCGCCCCATCGAAGAACCGCGTCAGGCGCTCGCCGCCGTAGCCTCTGCGGCCGAGCAGGCGGCGCGCACGATCATCCCGCAGCCCATGCGCGAAATTCCGGCCGACATCGCGGCGGGCGCAAGCGACCTCGTCAATAGTGCGGTCGAAGCCGTCGCAGAGCTAATCAGCCCGACCAGCGCTTCGACTGAGGCGCAAGGTGCGGCGAAGCGGACGCGCGCGGCGACGAACAAAGAACCGAAAGCGGCGACTAAGAAAAGCGCGCCCAAGAACACTGCGCCGCGCGTTAAGAAGGCGACGCCGGAAGCGTAATAGACAGGTCGTTCGCGCAAACGATCCAGTGCAACAGCGCGCAAAGCGCAGCGACGCAAGGAATACTAATCTGCGTCGCTGCGCTTTGCGTTTGCGCCTTTAATCGCTATCGCGCCGGTGACAGCATAGTGGAAATCTACGTCAGCACGGATGTCGAGACCGACGGCCCCATTCCGGGCCCGTACTCGATGCTCAGTTTCGGCTCGGCCGCCTATCTCGCGGACAAGACGCTCATCGGCACGTTCACCGCCAACCTCGAAACCTTGCCCGGCGCGAGCGCGCATCCCGACACGATGCGCTGGTGGGCGACGCAGCCCGCCGCCTGGGCCGCTTGCCGCGCAGACTTGCAGCCGCCGGAGCGCGCCCTGCCGGCTTATGCGGCGTGGCTCAAGGCGCTGCCCGGCAGCCCCGTCTTCGTGGCCTATCCGGTCGTCTTCGATTACATGTTCGTCCAGTGGTATCTACACAAATTCGCGGGCGAGAGTCCCTTCTCTTTCGTCGGACTCGACATTAAATCCTACGCAATGGCGCTCTTGAAGACGGAGTTTAGCGCGGTCGTGAAATCAAACATGCCCGCGCGCTGGTTCGATGATCTGCCCTACACGCACAAGGCGCTCGACGATGCCATCCAACAGGGCGCGCTGTTCTGCAACATCCTCGCTGAAAATTTAAAGGCCGGGCGTTAACTCGCAAAGGCAGCTTCAACCCTCGCGCGAAGTGATGGCCGGCTGCGCTTGCACCGCTTGCTCCGGGTTGCCCGGATAGAGCATGTGATGATGCCGGCGCAGCAGGCTCCAATGCAGGTTGGGGCTGTCAGCCTTAGCAGGACGTAAGCACACGCGAATCTTCACTGGCGCGGAATGATCGGCAGCATGATGTAAGACGCGTGCGTGCGGTCGTGATAGATAGTGTTATCGGCCGTCGTCTGCCGGCGCTGTTGTTGCAGCGCGTCGCCGGTATTCGGATTTATGTCGAAGCGCGGAAAGTTGCTGCTGGAAATGTCGAGTCGCAGCCGATGTCCGCGCTTGAAGAGATTCGCGGTCGGGTAGAGCGTAATCGTCACCTGATAGATTTCGCCCGGCTTCATCAACTTCGCCTGCGCCAGCGAATCGCGGTAGCGCGCACGTATGATCGAGTCGCCGATGTTGAGTTCGTAGCCGGCCGGAAAATCGGGGTTGGGCGGATAAACGTCAACCAGCTTCGCCGTGAAATCCGTGTCCGGTGCTGACGATGAAACCCAGAGTTTGACTTCGACGGGGCCGGTCACTTCCATGTCTTCGGCGAGCGGCGGCGTCTGGAAAACCAGCACGTCGTTGCGCACGGCGAGCGGTAGCGTGTCCCGACAGCCGACTACGTTCGGACGACAACGTTGATCCATGCCGCCCTGATCCATCAGCCCCGTGTGCGAAGAGATGTTGCCGCCGAGCGTGGGCACAGGGTTCGCCGGATCGAACCGATATGTGGTGACGGACTGGGCCGCCTGCGGTTTGCTCGCGCCGAGCGTCATGTCCGGTTGCAGGTAGTAGGGCGTAAACTGCGTGCGCGCGAGCGGAAACTCCTGTTCGTCGCGCCAGACGCCGCCGTGTTGCAGTCGCCCATTGGCCGACTTGCGCCCGTCGCCCCCACCCATGATGAAGATACGCACGGGCGCGACCTTGTCCGCGCCGTTATCCACGCCCTTCAGCCAACGCTCGAACCAGTGCAAGCGCCACTCGTTGAAGCTGAGCGCCGCCGCGCGCGGAAACTCGATTTCGCCTGCCACGTTGCGCCCCTCGCCGCCGTGCGTCCACGGCCCGATGATGAGCCGTTGCGGCGCGCGCTTCGCCTTTGAGAGCGCCTGCCAGTTCATCCACACTTGCCGCGTCCATGAATCGTACCAGCCGGTGACGTGATAGACCGGAATGTCTGCGTAATTTTTCGTGTTGTCTATGACCGAATAGCCGATCTGCTTCCAGTAGTCGTCGTAGTCGCCGTGCTGCATGGCTTCGACGAGCCAATCCTCGTATTCGGGGGCGTACTTGAAGACGGTCGTGCCCTTCTTGATCGGCAGCGTCCAGATAAACTCTTTAATGAGCGCGGCGTTCTTCTTGAGGGCTTCGCCGACGACCGGGTTCTCGATCCCTTCTTTCGCATCGGGGCCGGCGATGTTGTAAATCCAGTTGACGAAGCGCAACTCGAACGCCCCGCTATGACGAAAACCGGCGATGCCGACGTTCGAGAGCGCATCGACGGGGATGATGGTAGTCAGGTGCGGCGGGTTCATCTCGGCGGCGGCGTGCTGCGTGCCGCCCGGATAGCTTGTGCCGACCATTCCTGTCTTGCCGTTCGACCACGCTTGCCGTGCGATCCACTCAATCGTGTCGTAGCCGTCGCGCCCGTCGTCGAGCATCATGCGCCACACGCCTTCCGAGTGAAACCGCCCGCGCACGTCCATCTTCACCACCGCGTAGCCTTGCTGCGTAAACCAGATCGCGTCGCGCACAGTGCCCGGCGCTTCCTTGTTATAGGGCGTGCGTTCGAGGATCACCGGAAACTTCTCTGCGCGCGCCACGCCCTGCTGCGCCGGCCGGTAGATGTCTGCCGCCAGACGCACGCCGTCGCGCATGGGGATCATCACGTTCTTCTCGACCGCCACATCGGGCGGCGTGGACGCGGCGGCCGGCGGCGTCTGCTGCGCGTGTGCGGCGTAAGCAAAGAATAGAAACGACAGCGACAGACAAAGTCTGTGCAGACTTGCGCGAGAGCGGCTTAAGTTCATGTCAGACCTGCGCGAATTGAAGTGATTTTGCGAGCGCGGAAAATCTACCACAAAGACAGGCGGAAAAGTATGGCAACAAGCGCGCCACGCCGGCGAAGCAGAAACAGTTCATCGTGCGGGGCAGTTAGGCTGTACCGTCTCTTTTGCCTTCACGCGCTGGCGCGCATGGCGTAGCGGCCGAGTTTGAGTTGGAGACCGCGCCGGGTAACGCCGAGGTCGCGGGCCGCGCGCGAGATGTTGCCGCCGTGTTTGCGCAGAGCGGCGGCGATCATGCGGCGTTCGAGTTCTTCGACCGCTTCGGGCAGATTCAGATCGTCGGGCAGACCACCACCAAAGACGCCGTAGGACACGCCGCCATCGGCCGCTGACAGGGGCGCGGACGTGCGTTTGAGTTCCGGCGAAAGATGTTCCGCTGTGATGGTGGCCGCATCTTCCGCGCGGGCCACGATGCGCTGGATTTCGTTGAGCAACTGCCGGACGTTGCCGGGCCAATCTGCGACCATCAACAAGTCCATCGCTTCAGGCGAGACGCGCAACTCGCCGCGCCCGAACTTAGCGGCGTAATGATTGACGTAGTAGTTGACGATGGTCGGAATCTCAGACCGGCGCTCGCGCAGCGGCGGCACGCGCAACCGGATCACGTTCAGGCGATAGTAGAGGTCTTCTCTAAAGCGCCCGTCTTTGACCATCTCTTCCAGGTCGGTGTTCGTTGCCGCGATAATGCGCACGTCCACTTTCGCCGGCCGCTGCTCGCCCAGCGGTTGGATCTCGCCCTCTTGC
>DASVQA010000201.1:0-7727 GCA_036389375.1 Pyrinomonadaceae bacterium
TGCAAGTTGTCCACGTGCGTCGAGCCAGTGAAGACGGTCATCTCCTTGTCCACCTGTGAACCGAAGGAGGTGGCCATCGGATAGAAAGCTTCAACGATCTGTTCGTAGGTCATCTGCCGCGAACCGCCCTGCGCGAGCATGGCGGCGGTCAGATTAGCGAGGCCCTCTTTGCCCGCCGGGTCGTCGGCCGAGCCGGTCATAAAGACGATGCGGAGCGAGATGAGCGGCGAGCGGCTGGGCAGCAGCACGTCGCGGCTGGCCTCGTTGGTGGTCGCTGCGGTCTTGGTCGCGCGGCCGGCGCTCGTGCGGGGCTGTCTACGTTGGGCAGATGTCGGCATGGTCAAGAGTAGGAGCAGGCAGATGGTCAGGATGCTTGAGCGTGTGCGCTTGAACATTAGCGGCCGCCCTCCTTTCGCGCTGTCTTGTCGCCCGCTTTGGTCTTGAGCGTGACGATGGTGCGGTTGTTCTCGATAAAGTAGCGCCGCGCGGCCGCGCGTATGTCGGCGGGCGTAACAGCGTCGGCGAGCGCGAAGACCTTGTTGAGCGTCTCAGGCGTGCGCCGGAGCGCGATGTAGGGCGCAATCGCACTGGCAATAGCTTCGCTGCTATTCATCGCCTGCGCGAAGCCGTAGCGGAAGCGCGAGCGCGTGTTGTCGAGGTCTTGCTGCGAAACCATCTCCTCGGTGTAACGCTTGAAGGTGGCGAGAATCTGCTGGCGCACATAGTCCATGTCCTTCTCGTCCTTGACGCGGGCGAAAGCGGCAAAGAGTTCCTGATCCTTGTGGTCTTCCGCGCCCGCGTTCAGAAAATCAACCTTCTGCTCTTTGATGACGAGCCGTTGATAGATGTCTGAGTTTTCGCCGAAGGCGATGGACGAGAGCAGGTCGAGCGCGATCTTGTCCTTGTCCGTGTCCGAATAAGCGGGCGCGCGGAAGGCGACGACGAGGTAGGGCAGCGTCGGGTTCGGCCAATCAACGTTCGCCTCGCGCGGCGCGTCCTGTGCAGGTTCGGTCGGAATATCGGGCACGTAAGAGCCGCGTTCCCAGTTGCCGAAGTAGCGTCTGACCATGCTGAGCGCCTGCTGGCGCGTCACGTCGCCGACGATGGTGATGGTTGTGTACTCGGGCCGGTAATAGCGTTTATAGAAATCGAGGCTGTACTGATACTGGTTGGGCATGTCCTCGACATCTTTGATGTAGCCCATCGTGGTGTGCGAGTAGGTGTGCGTTTTGAACGCCGTCTCGCGCAAGACCTCGAACAGCTTCTCGGTCGGGTTCGCGCTGTTCTTGTTGTACTCGCCAAGCACGGCGCGCGTCTCGGTCTTGTAGTTCGCCTCCGGGTATTTCAGATGCTGGAAGCGGTCGGCTTCGAGTTTGAGCACGGCGTCGAGGTCTTCCTTTGAGAAGACTTCGTGATAGACCGTGCGGTCGTCGGTCGTGTAGGCGTTCGAGGACGCGCCGGCCTTCTTTAAGATCAGATCGCGCTGTTCGGGCGTATAGTTTTCGCTGCCGCGAAACATCAGATGCTCGAACAGGTGCGCGTAGCCGCTCTTGCCGGTCTCGATCTCGTTGCGCGAACCAGTGCCCACGACGATGTAGAGGGCGACGAGGTTCGGATAGTCAGTCGGGACGGTGACGAGCCGCAAGCCGTTCGGCAGATCGTCAATCGTGTAGTCGTAAGGGAAAATCTTGCGCGCTTGTTTCGGCGGCGCAGCCTTCTTACTGCCGCGCGCACGCCCCTGCGCTAACGCGAGCGCCGGCAGGCACAGCAGCAACGAGATGAGCAGCAGAGTTTTCATGTTGTGAACTCCCTCAGATGTTTGGCCAGATTTTTGGATGCGGGGCCGATTATACCCGAAGGCGCAGGCGACGGTTAAGCGGCGCGGCGCGTGCAGGCGATCCTTGGCGCTGTGCGCCCCGCTCGCGCTCTGTTATCTTTTGCCCGTTTCGGACGCTTTGACAGATAAGACGCGCAATGGAAATCACTGACAGCAAGGCGACGACTGACAAGGGCACAGACGCGCCGCATGATGCGGAGCGCGCGCAGCTTGAAGCCGCCTACCGGACGCTCTTTGCGTGGTGTCGTGCGCGCGACTTCGCCGGGCATGATCCGTTCGACGCGCTCAACAGTCGCCTCTTTCAAGCGACGCCGCTCCGGCGCTCGCGGCTCGCGCGCCTCGTCTGGACGCAAGCCTTCAAACGCGCGCCCGTCAACCTGCGGCCGCTCGCGCGCGTACCTGCCGAACGCAACGCGAAGGGCAGCGCGCTGTTTGCACTGGCGGCGCTCGCGCGTTATCGCACGACGCGTGCGCCGGCCGACGAACAGACGGCGCGCACGCTTACGTCCGACCTGCTCGCCCTCGCCTGCGCCGGCTGGCACGGCGCGGCGTGGGGCTACAACTTCGACTGGCAGGGACGGGCCTTCTACGCGCCGCGCGGCACGCCCGCCATCGTCCCGACCGCCTTCGCCGCCCGCGCGCTCGTCGAAGCGGCGGACGCGCTCGCCGATGAACATTATCTGCGCGTCGCACGCAGCACATGCGACTTCATCCTGCGCGACCTGCACCGCAGCGCCGAAAGTGCCGACGAGGTCTGTTTCAGCTACACGCCGCACGACGATACGCGCGTCTTCAATGCAAGCCTGCTGGCGGCCGAGACGCTGGCAGAAGTGGGGACGCGCACAGGCGAGCCGACGCTCTGCGACTGGGCGCTGCGCGCCGCGCGTTACGTCGCCCGGCGGCAACGCGCCGACGGCTCTTGGGCCTACGGCGCAGACAGCTATCAAGCGTGGGCCGATAATTTCCACACCGCGTTTATCCTGACCAGCCTCGCACGCATCATGCGCGCTTGGCCCCATGCGCGCACCGAGTTTGTGCCGACGCTCACACGCGGTTACCAGTTCTGGCGCGCTAACTTCTTTCTGCCCGACGGCTGGCCGAAGTATTTCCCCGACCGTCGTTATCCGGCGGACGCACATTCGGCCGCCGCCGCCATCGTCGCGCTCGTCGAGTTGACAGAGTTCGACGCGGACGCGCTCGCCTTCGCCCGCAAGGTCGCGCAATGGGCGCTCCGCGAACTGCGCGACCCGGCGGCCGGCTTCTTCTACTACCAGCGTCGTCGCCGTTACACCATCCGCACGCCCTACATGCGCTGGGCGCAGGCGTGGATGCTTTACGCCCTCGCAACATTAATCGAAAGGACGAAGCCAAGGGCTGAGGGCTGAAAGCTCAGGTTGAGCAGTTCTTATTCAGCCCGCATCTCTCATCTCTTCCCTTATGCGTATCTGGATCGATCTCGCCAACTCGCCGCACGTGCCCTTCTTTCGCGCGCTCGTGCCGGAGTTCCGCGCGCGCGGGCATGAGGTGACGGTGACGGCGCGGCAGTTTGCGCAGACGGTGGAATTGGCCGGGCAGGCGGGGCTGCATCCCATCGTCATCGGCGGGCACGGCGGACGAGGCTTAGTAGGCAAGGCAGGGAACTTCGGCGGGCGTGCGCTGGCGCTCGCGCGTTGGGCGCGCGGACGTGGCTTCACACTGGCGCTTAGCCATAACTCGTACACGCAGATCGCGGCGGCGCGGCTCGTCGGTATCAGGCCGGTGACGCTGATGGACTACGAACACCAGCCGGCGAATCATCTTGCGTTCAGGCTTGCGGCACGCATCGTCGTGCCGCGCGCTTTTCCGGCAGCGGCGCTCAGACGTTTCGGCGCACACGCGCGCAAGGTGCGCCGCTACGCCGGCACGAAAGAGGACGTGTATCTGGCGGACTTCACGCCCGACCCTGCGTTCGCCGCGCGCCTCGCGGAGCTTGCCGTTAATCCTGAGCGCGTGCTCGTCGTCGTGCGCCCGCCCGCGCGCGATGCGCTCTATCATCGCTTCGAGAACGAGTTGTTCGACGAACTGTTGAACCGCTTGCAGGCTAACGACGGCGTGCAGGTGCTCATGCTCGCGCGCAACGAGGCGCAGCGTGCGCTCTACGGCGCGCGTACCGGCGTCAACTTCATCATGCCGCGTGCGGCGTTGGACGGCGCGAACCTGATCGCGGCGGCCGATCTCGTCGTCAGCGCGGGCGGCACGATGAACCGCGAGGCGGCGGCGCTCGGCGTCCCGGCGGCAACGATCTATGCGGGGCGTTGGGCGGCGTTGGATGAAGAACTCGTGCGCGAAGGGCGTTTGCAACGGATCAGCACGCGCGCAGACCTCGATGCTCTACCATTGCGGAAGAAGCACGGGCTTAACCTGCGGCGCGCTGCACACGTCCGTGCGGAAGTCGTGCGGCTTATCTTAGAATAGCGCTTTCGTAGTTAATCCAGATCGGCGGCGAGTCTGTCAGGTAGTTGTAAGACCTCTTGCCAGCGTGAACTATCGGCGCGCATGCGGCTGGTCAATTCGTCGCGCAGGATGCGCAGGCGCTCGCTCAGGGTGTGTGGGTATTGTGCTATGTCGGGGAAGCGTGCGCTCTGTTCTTCGACGAAGGCTTTCTGTTTCTTGATGGAGGGAATCGGCTCGTAGCGTCCACGTTCCCAAAAGGGCACGAGCAGACGCTCGACGCGCGCCGCCCCCGCGATCTCGACCTCTTCATCGTTTAAGCCGACCACGTCGGCCACGTAGTTGCCGTCCGCCCCGACGCCGCGAAAGACTTGCAGGCAGCCGGGCAGCGTGGATTTCTCCGGCGTGTTCGACGCCTTCAAGGTCGGCAACCCGTCAATCAGGCATTGTTTGAAGATGACACCGGCGACGCGCGCCACCTCGCCTGAGAGTTTCGTGCCGACGCCGAAGCCCGCCGCCTGCGGAAACACCGCGACGATCTCGCGCACGCGTTCGACCGTGAGATCGCCCGTCAGGATCGGCATCATGCCGGGCAAGCCGTTAGCCTCGAAAAATTCCAGACACCAGCGGCCCAGCACGGCCAGATCGCCCGAATCAACGCGGAAGCCTTTGAAGGCACGGCGGCGCGCTGGCGTTGAGGTCGCGGCCATGGCGGCATGAACCGCGCCCATGCGCACGTCAATCGTGTCGAGCAAAAGCGTCGTGCCCTGCGGGTTGGCGTCGAGCCAGCGTTCAAAAGCGACCTGCTCGAAGTGTTTGGGCTGACCTGTGCGCGGCTCGATCTCCGGCTCGGTCATGTACTCGATAAACGCCTGCTGCCAGTAGTGCGCTTCCGTGCCGACCGCCGGGATGTCCAGCCGGTGCGCCGCCTCCATGTTCGACGTGTCGTTGAAGCCGCCGATGAAAGCGTAGGTGGCGACCTCGACCGCGCGCTCGATGTCGCCGTTGCGGCGCAACGAGAAATCGGAGAGCCAACGGTCGCCGGCCGCCTGCCGGAACTGCATGGCGAGGCTCGCCGTCGTCATCGGCAGATCGAAAGCGTGCTCGAACTTGATCTCCTGCGCCTGCGTCAGCCCGAACGCGCCGGTGATGTCGGCGAACGGCTCGCCCGCGAACATGATCGTGCCGGGGCGCACGGCGCGCACCGCGCCGACGAACGTCATGTCCTCAATCGCCCGCGCGAACCGCTCCAAGCCGCCGCGATCCTGTTCGAGAAAACGTATGCGCGGGCGGTCGAGTTGGCTATCCACGAGCAGATGTACCAGTCGCTCGTGCCCCAGACACGGCGCGAACGGCAGCTTGCGCTGCGTCACGTAGAACGTCGCCTCCGCCGCGCTCAACGGTCGGTCGTGCAACCGCGTCGCCTCCTTGAAGGACGCGTCGCCCATCGTGGCGTGATAACGATCAATGTTGAGTGTACCCATTAGCTTTTATAATTCTTGCTTATTGGCTAAAGCGATAAACCTGTTTAGCGAGATGAGGCGTACCAATTCGTAGTGACGGATGTAGTCGCGCAGCCCATGCTTTAGGTAAAAATCAAGTAGCGCACTCCACCCGTCACCTCCCAGAACAAGATACGCATAAGCAAAGCGGCCTTCAGAATGCTGAACCGCGTGGATGAGCTTGATCACTTCGAACGGAACTTTCTGTTCTGCTGTGCCCGCCACTTGCTGCCACTTCATCGAAACGAGCAACTCACCGCCGGCCGGTATCTTAACTACGATGTCAGCTCTGTGCCGGCCACCTCCGAGGCTCAGCCCGATGAAACTCTGATAACTAACTTGATAACCGTTAGCTTCCAGCACAGGGCGGGCAAGTTGCTCGAATACGTTTCCGGTACTCGTTTTTCTTGACGGCATGTTAAAGGTTTTTCGTCGCCAGTATCTCTTTGGCACGGGTTCGATCGCCGGTACAAGCGATCATACGCGGGGCGTCGAGCAGTTGAATCTCAAAACCATGCCGCCGGTAGAGAGCAATGATCCGCTCCGTTGCTTGGTTAGAGGTGATGACAGGGCCAGGATGCATCACCAGCCATGTGACCAGTCTTTCCTGATCGGCCCAAGAAAAACCACCGGGGCTATAAGTGGTGAATTCGACATCGTAAGGTGGATCCGCATAGATCAGATCGCTATGTTGGATTGCCAGCTGACTAAAGTCGCCGGTTGTGAACGTCCAAGCAGCCAGCACCTTGGCATAGGGCGTAAAATCGGTCGTATAGTTGATGGTCTTGTATTTCCCGAAAGGGACGTTAAAGCCACCTCTACGATTGAATCGGCAGAGACCGTTGTACCCCGTCCGATTCAAGTAATAAAAGAGCGCGGCCGCTTCGGCGCTGTCCGCGCTGCCGTTGCCGATGATTTGATTGAAGCGCGCACGATGCGCGTAGTAAAGCTGCGGCTCGTTGGCCATCGGCAGGTCTATGACAAGCCCGCGTTGCAGCCAACGGTAGAAGTTGATCAGATGCGCGTTGCTGTCGTTTAAGAGCGCGCGTCTGGGGCGGAGTCCGAGCGCGGCGGCCGCACCGCCAACAAAGGGTTCGACGAGCCGGCGCTGCGCGTGTGGCCGCCAGAGCGCAGCGAGACGCGGCAGCAGCCAACGTTTTCCGCCCGCCCACTTGAGCGGCGGCGCAAGTTCGATGGATCGCGTTTCAGTCGCGGGCAATCCGGGCCACCCCTCGCGGTCAGCTTAACAAGATGGCGCACGAGCCGGCCGCTTGCGCGGTCGTCTTTTGCGGGTGCTGATTCTAGCACGGAGCGGTTAGGCGCTGGCGGCGTTGAGGGAGTAGCGTTCGAGTTTGAGGTAGAGACCGCGCCGGGTGAGTCCGAGTTCGCGGGCGGCGCGGGAGATATTGCCGTTGTGGCGGCGCAGGGCGTCGGCGATCATCTGGCGTTCGAGTTCAGCCTGTGCGTTGGCAAGCGTGGTGTGGCGGCCGGCGATGTTGGCGACGGCGGCGCGCATGGGCGCGTCGGTAAGCCCGCCGGGCGGGGCTACGGGCGCGGCGGTGCGTTTTAGTTCGGGTGAGAGTTGTTCGGGCGTGATGACGGCGGCATCTTCCGCGCGGGCCACGATGCGCTGGATTTCGTTGCAGAGTTGGCGGACGTTGCCGGGCCAATCCGAGACCATCAGCAGGTCAATCGCCTGCGGCGTGATCTGCACGTCGCGCCGCCCGAACTTAGCGGCGTAATGATTGACGTAGTAGTTGACGATGGTCGGAATCTCAGACCGGCGCTCGCGCAGCGGCGGCACGCGCAACCGGATTACGTTCAGGCGATAGTAGAGGTCTTCTCTAAAGCGCCCGTCTTTGACCATCTCTTCCAGGTCGGTGTTCGTTGCCGCGATAATGCGCACGTCCACTTTCGCCGGCCGCTGCTCGCCCAGCGGTTGGATCTCGCCCTCTTGC
>DASVQA010000202.1:0-16359 GCA_036389375.1 Pyrinomonadaceae bacterium
GGGTGCGTTTGAGTTACTGGTTCAAACGCACCCGGCCCGCGCTGGCCTTAGTCTCTGCCGGCTTAACGCTTAAGCGTCTTGCGGCTGTGTTAGCTCCGTCAAAATTTTTGGCAACTGCTGTACAAACGCCGAACGCGCGAGGATGCGATCAAAGCCGGACTGTCGCGCGCGCTCGGCGAGTTCCACCTGCACGTGTGCGAAGAAGCCGACGATGGGCACAGCGCGCAAAGCCTCATCTGCTTTCATGCGCGTTGCCAAGGCAAAGGGATCAGGCCGCTGCGCTTGCAAGTCGGCAATCACGAGCGCGGGCGGCGCAGCACGCGCGGCCGCGAGCATGGCTTCGACATCACGGTTAAACTCGACCGCCACACCCAACGGTTCGGCCGTCGCGCGAATCTTCGCGGCGAAAAACAGATCGTCAACGGCGGCAAGCACGCGTCTCTTCATTTATAATCACCTCGCCTGAAGCAAACAGGGCGCGGGCAGACGCTGCCTGAGCGGGCCCGCCCGTTATTCATTAAGTTCAGGTCACGACATTTTGGCCACGACCGAAACACCCAACGCGCCAGCGGAGACGCCGACCGAGCCGGCCGTCGAACTCGGCAGTTTCACCGCGCCGCCTGAACTGCATGCGCCGCAACATGACACACGGCGGTGCGTGATTGCAACTTTCAACATACGTTACGCCGTCGGGCGGTTCCTCATCTCCGGCGGACTGCTGCGCAAGGCCGGTCTCTATTACAACCGCCCGCGCCCGCCCGTCGTCGCCCAGCACATCGCCGCGACGGCGGCCGCCTTCACGCAAGGTCGGCTCATGCCGCGCGCCGACATCATCGCCTTGCAAGAGGCGGATCGCGGCACGGTGCGGGCGGGCGGTCATCACGTCGCGCGCGAGTTGGCCCGCGCGCTGGCGATGAATTACGCGCACGCGGCCATGCACATCCCGCGTGGCGAGCAGCCCAAAGACCGACAGTGGTATCTCGATTTCGAGGAGCGCATCCTGATAGACGATCCGGGCGATACGGGCGTCGCCGTGCTGAGTCGGCTGCCGCTCAGCGCCGCGCGGCGCGTCGATCTGCCGTGGACGGAATGCGCCTGGCGGCCCCGGCTTGCGCTTGCTTGCAGCGCGCACGTCGGCGCACGGCCGCTGCACATCTTCAACACGCATATTGATCCGCACGCGAACGTCGCCGAGCAACTGGCGCAACACGAAGCCATTCTCGCCGAGTGCGAGCGCCGACGCGGCGAGCCGACCGTGCTGCTCGGCGACTTCAACACGCTCTTTCGCAAGTCGCGCGCGGCGACAAGAGCCTTACTTGAAGCGCGCGGCTTTACGACGCCGATGCCGACGGCGACGGCCACATGGCGCGCCGGTCTCATACGCCTGCACGCGGATTGGCTGTTCGTCCGCGACGTGCGCGTCGTGCGTTGGGGCGTTGCGCGCCCCTTGAACGTGTCGGATCACTGGCCCGTGTGGGCTGAGTTGGAGTTGCCCGCCGCGTCGGGCGTCGCATGAAGCCGCACACAGACAAAGAGCGCGGTCAGAAGATCACGAGCCGGCAGAACCCGCTCGTACAGCAGGCGCGGGCCGTGCGCGCCGGCAAAGACCCGGACTTGATCTTCGTCGAGGGCTTGCGGCTGTGTGCTGAAGCGGTCGCCGCGTCGCTGCGTGTGGAGACGGCGCTCGTCACCGCCCGCGTCGCACAGGACGCGCGCGGCGCTGAGCTTTTGGCGGAGCTAAGACGTGCAGGCGCGCGTGCGTTCGAGGTGAGCGAAAGCGTGCTGGCGGCCGTCGCGGATACAGATAGCCCGCAAGGGCTGGTGCTGCTGGCGCACCGCCCGCGCGCCGGCCGGCATGCGCTTGAAGCCAACGCGATGGAGACGCCGCTCGTCGTCATCATGCATCGCATCAACAATCCGGCGAACGCGGGCGCGATGTTGCGCGTGGCGGAGGCGGCGGGCGCGACGGGCGTGATCGCCACCGCTGGCACGGTCGATCTGTTCTCGCCCAAGTCGCTGCGCGGCGCAATGGGGTCGGCGTTTCGCCTGCCGCTCTGGCCGGGCGCGCACCTGGACGAGGCGCTCAACTGGTGCGTTGCGCGCGGCATCGTCACGGTCGCCACAGACCTGCACGCCGAGCTTACGCACACCGAGTTCGACTGGACGCGCCCGCACGCGCTTGTCATGGGCGCGGAGGCGCACGGCCTCGCGCCGCAGGAATCTGCTGCCGCCGCCACGCACCTGCGTATCCCCATGCGCGCGCCCGTCGAAAGCCTGAACGTAGCGACCGCGCTCGCCGTCGTGCTCTACGAGGCGGCGCGGCAGAGAGCGGCGGGCGGCGGACGCTAAGGCGGTAAGCAGTCAAGCCTAAAGCGCAGGGCGCGCTCAGTGGTGCGGGGCGCGGACGCCACGCGGCGCGGCTCAACCGGCCCGCCCGTTTGTCGCTTAACCGGCAGCCCTTTTATTGCCGGTCGCCGGCCGCCTACTTTTATTTTCTCCTACTGCCTTCTCCCTACCGCTTTCTGCTAGAATACGCCAGCGCCAAGCAACGACAGATTTTCCCTCCCCTGCGTGTCGTCCGGACGGACGTGCGGCAAGCCGGCGCGAAAGCGTTTGCCCGTTGAACCCTGATAAGCCGGAGACGTATAGATTCGCATGGACGAGAAAGCGGAGCAGAAAGCGGGCGGCGCAAAACGCGACGAGGCGCTGGTCGAACGACTCTTCCGGCGCGTGCTCGACCGCATGGGCGCGGTCGTGGATCGCAAACTCGGCCGCGAGATCGAGACGCAAAGCGGCTTTACCACCTCGCGCCTGATCGAGCGCATGAACCGTCTGATTGACGAGCGCGTGCGCGAAGACCCGCAGCGCGGACGCATCGCCCCGCACCACCTCAAACTCAAGATCGAATGGGGCACACACTCCGAAGCCCCGCCTGAGACGATCAAAGAGATCGAGAATGAAATACTGGCCGCTGCCATAGATCACATCAACGACCAACGCCTGCGCACGCTCGCGCCGGTCAAGATCGAAACCATCGTTGATATTTTCACTACCGGCATCGCGGTTGATCCGACCTACGGCGAGTTTGAGGAGCAGTTGAAAGAAGAGGACGAGGCGCGGCGGCGTGCGGCCGAAGGGATCACGCCGGACGTGCCGAAGGCCGGGCTGAAAGCGCAAGCGGCCGACATGTCGCTCAACGTGCGTGTGACGACGCCTGACGAGACGCACGAGGCGCAGTTGCGGCTCGTGCCCGGCGGGCGACGCTTGAGCATCGGGCGCGCGCACGATAGCGATCTGCCGCTCGAACATCAAAGCGTATCGAAGATTCACGCCGCGCTCCTGCTCAATCGTGAAGGCACGCTGCTTGTCTCCGACACAGGCTCGACCAACGGCACATACATCAACGGCCGGCGCATCGCTTACGGCGAAGCGCGCCAGATCGAGGAAGGCGATGTCGTCAGTTTCGGCGATGTCGAGGTCAGGTTTAAAAAAGCAGTGACGAGTGACAAGTGATGGGTGACAAGTTGAAAACTTGTTCCTGCGCGCCACTCGCCACTCGCCATTCGGCACTATAGCTTATGGATTTGCCAGAAAAACAACCGGCACTGTTGAGTCTCGTCTATACGGCGGGGCTGGGATTGATGGTGTTGTGGCTGGGCGTGTCGCTCGTGCGTGGGATGCGGCACAGGCGCTCAGGTTTGGCCGCGGTCGCGCCGCGCGATCTACCGACCGAAGTGCGCCAGCGCCTTGGCGTGACCTCGACGAATCGCGGTCTCTACTGGCTGCGCTGGCTGTTCGTGCTGCTCGTGCTCGCCGTCTTCGGTTTCCATCTCTACTGGGCGCATTACGCCGAAGACCGCAACGAGCGCTTTCAGGAATTGAACTACAAAGACCTGCGCAATCGTCGGCTCGCGGAATCAACCCTGCGCGGCTGGATTCTTGATCGCAGCGGGAAACTTGAGAATGCGCTCGCGCTCTACACGCGCACGCCCGACGGACAGATCACGCGCACCTACCCGCTCGACCGCGAGATGGCGCAACTGTTCGGCTCGGATCGCGGCGACGCAGGGCTGGAACGCGCCCTCTTCGGCGTGCAGAGCGAGGCCGCGCCTGAGGCGCTCGACCTTGCGCTCAACCACGACGTTAAGCAGCCCGCGAATCTCGACGTGCGCCTGACGATTGACCGCGACATGCAGAAGACGGCCGTCGAACAGTTGCGCGACCGGCACGGCGCGGTCGTCGTGTTGAATCCGCAGACGGGCGAAGTGCTGGCGATGTACAGCAACCCGTCCTACACCATCGAAGAGGTGCAGGACGAAGCGAACTGGATCAAGCTCGACGCCAATCAGCGCGACCGCCCGCTCGTCAACCGCGCCCTGCGCGCCTATTACATTCCCGGTTCGACCTTCAAGACGGTCGTCAGCATCGCCGCCTTCTTAAGCGGCATGGAGACGCAGCAGTTCACTTGCAGCGCCGCCGGTTACTACGCCGCGCCCGGCTCGCCGCCCATCTACGACAGCGGCGGCACGGGCGAAGTACACGGCCACATCGGCATTGACACGGCCTACGAGGTCTCCTGCAACCAGTACTTCGCGCAGCTGGCCGTCAAACTCGGCCCGGAACGGTTGAAGCAGGCCGCGCAACTCATTGGCATCGGCACTTATGACGATCCGGCCGACACGACCCGTGGCCGTCGCCGCCCCGACATCTGGAACGCGAGCAGTCCGGCGGTTGCGCGCGCGCTCGCGCCCGCCGAAGCCGCCATCGTGACGAACCCGAAGATCAGGACTTACGACCTTGCGCTCGAAGGCTTCGGGCAAGGCTACGCCGGGCAGATGACGACGCTGCAAATGGCGATGGTCGCGGCGACGGTGGCCAATCTCGAAGGCAAGTTGATGAAGCCGAAGATCGAGTTCGACCTGCCACCCGCCGTCTTCAATCCGGTGCTGCGACCCGATCAGGCCGCGCAGATGCGGCGCATCATGGGGCTGGTGACGCAAGGGCCGTCGGGCACGGCCACGTCCGTCTTCGCGCCCATCACGGCGCAGGGCATACTGACCGGCGGCAAGACCGGCACGGCCGAGAAGGAAGTGCCCGTCTATGATCCCAAGACCGGCGAGCCGTTGAAGGTCAAACGCTACGAGCGCGACAAGCGCGGCAACATCATCCGCGAGTACGAAGAGATCGTGATCGACCGCGAGAAGAAACGCGTCGATAGCTGGTTCCTCTGCATCGCGCCGCTCGACTACCCGCAACTCGCCATCGCCGTCATCATCGAAGGCGGCGGCTACGGCGCAAAGGCCGCCGCGCCCGTCGCCGCCGCGCTCGTCCTGAAGGCGCGCGACCTCGGACTGCTCGCCCCGCCCGGCACGCAGCCGCAACAATCGCAAGGGCAGACGCAGCAGCGGGCACAGCCGTCAGCACCCAAACAGGGGCAGCCCGCGCAGACAGGCGCGACCGCGCCCCGGCCGCAGCCCACGCCGGCCGCCGCACAGCCGCGCCCCAAAGCAACGCCGCGCGCCGCGCCGACGCGTAGTCCTTAAGTGGAAGGTTTTAATGTGCGGCCAAGTTGCGACGGCCCGGCACGCCTTGCGCCTGTCGCGTTTCAATGATGATTGCGGCTCTCGCTGTATGGTGTCAGACCTGAAGTGCTGGTGATGGATTTATGAAGAATCGAGCCTCGTCGCATCTGTTAGCTATTTTGGTCATCGTCGGCTTTGAGATTGCCGGCTACGTGGCGGTCACGCGGGCAGCGCTCCTGCGCGGTTATCAACCGCCCATGGCCAGCGCCGTGCGGGACATTTTGCTCTACGTGCCGATCATCGGCATCCTGTTCTGGCTCTCGCGCGTGAAACGCTTCGCCGGCAACTGGACGATCTACACCATTGCTGTCCTGCTCTTTTCCGTCGGCCTGCTCGTCCAGTACCGGCTCTACAGCGACCCGGAATACAACTCGCGCAATAAGGCCGAGGCGCGCGCCGCGAAGACGCAGGTGCTCAGGCTGCGCTACATCAATCAGTTCTACGATGCGGAGAAGAAGAAGCTGCTGGGGCTGCCCGCCGATCAACGACAGGCTGAGGCCTTGCTCGAACAACAGGCGACGGCGCGCGAGTCTGCGGTCAGCGCGCGCAGCATCATCACGTCGGGGCGCACGTGGATTCCGCTGCTCGCGCTCGCCGCGTTGGTGCTGGCCTATTCCTTCTGCGTGCGTGATGAATTTTTGAACTGGGTGCAGCGCCACAGCTTCATCATCGTGCTGGCCACGCTCCTGCCCTTGAGCGCGGCGGTCATCACGTCGAGCGCGGGCAAGGCGCTCGGCAACATGACGCCCTGGGAGCCGTCGAAGATTCCCTTCCTGCTCGGCTTCGCCGGCATACTGACCGCTTACTACCGCGACCTCGCCAAGACTTACTGGGGCCTGCCGCGCGCGCAGGCGATCATTCCGCTGCTGGCAATGGCCGCGATCCCGTTTATTCCCTTCTTTGCGCTCAAGGACTTCGGGCAGATGCTCGTCTTCAGCGGCGCGTACGCGGTCTTGTATCTGGTCGCCGTGCGGCGCTGGCCGCAGTTGCTCGTCTTCGTCGGCTCGGTGGTGCTCGTCATCAGCATCCTCGTTGTCGGCGCGCTGCCGGCGGACGTGCAGGCCAAAGTGCCGCTGCTGCCCACGCTCGCGCGTCCCGTCTCGGCCGCGATGCCGGCGCGCATCCAGCAGCGTTTCCATCTCTGGCTCGACGGCTTCGACCCCCCGTCGCCCAGCGTCTGGTGGTGGAAGAAGGACTACGACGAGGCGCTGGCGCGCGATCCGAAGATGAAGGAGTTGGCCGAAGAGAGCGAGACGATGCAGCACACGGTCAACGTGGATGTGTGGTTCGACCGCATCGCGTTTCAACCGGCGCAGGCGACCTTTGGCATCGCTTCAGGCGGCGCAACGGGGCGCGGCCTGGGGCTAGGGTTCGCTGAAGTGATCCCCGTGTCGGATTCCGATTACATCTACGCGGCCATCGGCGAAGAACTCGGCCTCGCGGGCGGCGCGGTTGTGCTGCTGGCGCTCATCGTCTTCGTCGCGGCGGGCGTCCGCACCGCGCTCGATGCGCGCGACATGTTCACCAAGTTGTGCGCGGCCGGGTTGACGGCGTTTATCGGCTTTCAGGCGCTCGTCAATATCGGCGGCATCACGCGTGCGCTGCCGATGACGGGCATCACGCTCCCCTTCGTCAGTCACGGCGGCTTCAGCCTGATCACCAGTTTCGCCATGCTCGGCATGCTGCTGGCATTCTCGCACCGCAACGCCGTGGACGCGGCCGGCGCGCCGGCCGCCGCGCGCCCGAGCCCGAACCCGGCGCGCGCAGAGAGCGACTTGGTCGCATTAGAGGCGGTGGAATGAAGATCGCAAAGCTGAACTTAGAGGGCAGATAGCAAAGATGAGTGAGCAACCAGCCGAAGTGCTGATCGAGACGGCGGCCGTCACGGATCGCGGCCTGAACGAGAAGCGCCCGCTCAACGAGGACTCGTACCTGCTCGACGCCGAGCGGCGCATCTTCGCCGTCGCCGACGGCGTGGGCGGCGCAGAGGCCGGCGAGGTCGCCTCGCAGACGGCCGTCGAAGTGCTCGACGAAGCGTTTCGTCATCACCAGCGCGGCGACGACATAGAGGACTTGATGGAGTTGGCCATCCAGCGCGCCAACGCCTCCATCTATCAACTCGCGCACGAAGAACGCCGCTTCGCCATGATGGCCACGACCATCGTGGCGCTGCATCTGGACGGGCGGCGCGCCACCATCGGCCACGTCGGCGATTCGCGCCTCTACCGCATCGCGCCCGACGGCACGATCCATCGCGAGACGGAAGACCATTCGGTCGTCGAAGAGGAAGTGCGCGCCGGGCGCATGACGGCCGAGCAAGCGGCCAATCATCCGAGCCGCAATGTCATCAGCCGCGCGCTGGGCGCGGAGCAATCGGTCGAGGTCGATCTGAAGGTCGCCGAAGTCGAAGACGGCACGATCTTCCTGCTCTGCTCCGACGGCATCACGCGCCACATCCCCGACGGCGAACTGAGCGCGCTCCTGCACTCCGCCCAGACGCTCGAAGCTGCCTGCGCCGAGATGAAACGGCGCTGCCTTGAACGCGGCGCGGAGGATAATTTGACGGCCGTCGTCGTGCGGGTCGGCGCGCGGCGCGGGCAAGCGCTGGTTGCACCTGCGGCGGGCGAAGACGACGAGCGCACGATTCATACAGAGCGCACGCGCGAAGCGTTGGACGCAGCCGGCGCGGGTGTCGCCGCCGCTGCCGCCGCGCCCACGCACTTTAATCGTCCGTTCGCCAACGCGGGCGTCGCTAACGGCGGTTCGCGCGTCGTCGTACCCGCACCGCAACCCGATGCACCAGCGCCCGCGCAGGTGAACAATTCCGGTCACAATGCGCCGGCCAAGAGCGCCGTCGGACGCGCCGGCAGTTGGTTCGGCGTGCTGCTTCTGGTGCTCGGCGCGGCGGCGCTCGCTTTTTACGGCGGTATGCGCTACCAGCGCGCGCAGGCGGTGTTCGGCAGCGACCAGAACACGAATGCCGTCGCCACGCCGACACCGGAGAGTTCCGAAGCGCGGTTTGAGCGCCTGCGCCGCGAGGTGGACGAAGCGCCGTCCGTCGCCGCGCAGAAGTACGCCGGGCAACTGAATCGGGCCGACCCGCAAGGCAACGATGCGGAGGCGCTCTATCTGTACGGGCGCGCCTTGATGTTATCCAATCGGCAGCCGGAGGCGATGAAGACCTTCGAGCAGGTGATCGAACGCCTGCGAGCGCGCGCAGCGTCGGGGCGCGATCCGCTGCTCGTCGAAACGCGGATTGCAACGGCCGCCGCCGCTTTGAAATCTAACGACCCGGCCGCCGTGCAGAAGGCGGCGCATGAGCTTGACGAGGTGATCGAACAACAGAACGGCACGGGCCCGCCCTTCGGCGCAGCGTCGCCCACGCCCGCGCAATGACGTGTCCTGACCGCGTGACCGCTTTTTGTTTGTCTGACGCGTGACGATGAGTGAACTGAAGCTCCAACAGACGAGGCTGGACGGCCGCTACGACATCGTCGAATGTCTGGGGCGCGGGAGCTATGCCGAAATCTACGTGGCGCGCGACGAGGCGGCCGCCATCGGCGCGCCGCAGATGGTCGTCATCAAGGCGCTCAACGTCTCCTTGCAAGGCGCGGTCGATCCTGAGTTGGAGCACACGCTCATTGATAATTTCCGTAACGAGGCCGTTGCGCTCGACCGCGTGCGCCATCCGAACGTGATCAACCGGCTGGGGCACGGCACGGCCATAGACCTTGCGGGCCAGACTTTCCACTATCTCGTGCTCGAATACCTGCCCGGCGGCGACGTGGCCACGCTCTGTCGCAAGAACCCTCTGCCGCTCGAACGCGCCCTGTACTATCTGGAACAGGTCTGCGCCGGGCTGACGCACGCGCACGAGCACGACGTGATTCACCGCGACATCAAGCCGCAGAATCTGTTGCTCACCGCCGACTGCGAGACGGTCAAGATCGCGGACTTCGGCATCGCCAAGATCGAGGCGCTCGAAGGCGCGATCACGCGCGTCGGCACGGACATCTACGCCGCGCCCGAACATCACCCCCTGCGCCAGACTGGCCCGCTCGATACGGCCGCGCTCTCAATCGCCCCCGCGCATCTGACGCCCGCCGCAGACATCTACTCGCTCGCCAAAACCGCCTACATGATGCTCACGGGCGAAGCGCCGCGTCGTTTCTCGCAGCAGCCGATCTCGGAGTTGCCGGCGCAGATTGCGGGCGAACCGTGGGCGGCGTTCGTCTTAAGCGTGCTGCGGCGCGCGACCGAGACTAATCCGCTCAAGCGTTATCAAAGCGTCCCTGAATTCTGGGCCGAGTTGCGCGACGCGGCCATGCCGCAGACGCGCCTGCTGGTCATGCCGGCGGGCGATGAGGCCCGCCCGCGCACGCAGCCGCTCCCTGCCTTGCGCGAGGAGGAATTGCCGCCCCGGCCGCAGCCCGCAGAGTTTGAAGCGCGCCAGCGTGAACCGCGCAAGCCCGTCGAAGCTCGACCGGCTACGGGTTTTGCGCCGCGTAGCGATGCGCCCGTGCGCCCGCGCATCGTCGTGCCCGTGACACTGCCGCCGGCTTTAGAACAAAAACCTGCGGCGGCAGCGGTCGCGCCCGTGCCGTTACAAAAGCCTGCGCCGCCTGCGCGCAGCAAACCGGCGCGCGCGGAGTTGGCGCAGAAGGCCGAAGTCCGCGCGCCGCTCGTCGAGCGCCTTGTGCCGGCCAATCGCATGCACCGCTGGCTGGTCGTGCTGCTGCTGCTCGCCGGCTTTGCCCTGCTCCTGCTCGGCACGCACGCCTACGTCAGCAATCGCATGCACACGAACACGCCGCCCGTCGTACAGCCGCCGAACAACGCGCCCACCAACGCGAACTTGCAAACGGGGCGCGAAATGACGACGATGACTAACGTCAACCTGCGCACGGGGCCGAGCAAGACCTATCCGAAGATCGGCGAAGCGGAGCAAGGTTCGCGCGTGCGCGTGCTGCAATGCAGCGGGAGTTGGTGCGAGGTGCAGATGTTAGAACACGGGCAACCGCGCGCCGACGAAGGCGGCGCGGATCAGGGTTGGCTTGACGCGACGAAGTTGCGATGATTAGTCTCTAGAGCTTGAGCGCGAGGTGACATAAGACGGTGAGCATACTGGATTCGATCCGCAAGTGGATTGACGGCGAAGTGGATGAAGACCCGCTCGCTACCGCAGACGAACAGGCGCGCCCGCGCCGCGTCTGGGAAGAGTTTCTGGTCAAGATCGCGCGCGAGATCGAACACGTCATGCAGCGCGAGATGTTCACGCCGCCGGGCGGGCCCACCTACATCCCGCCCGAGTACATCGTCTATCTAAGCGCCGAGGACGACAAGGACTGGCAGGGCGAAAAGAGGCGCGGGCTGGAACAGGGCCTCTTCTACGTGCTCTCGGAGCGCGCACGCGAGTTGAGCGGGCACACGCAGCTGGCGACCAAGTCGTTCGCCGTCGAGTTGCGCGTGGACGGCACGCTCAACAAAAGCGAGTTTCGCGTCCAGCCCGTCTGGGATGCGACCGAAACCGGGCACACGATGGTCACGCCGCGCCCGGCCGAGATCGGCGCGGCGACCGTGCCGGACATCGAGGTGGATGAGGCCGAGCCGACGGAAGGCGAAGTGACGCGCGTACGTGCGCGGCCCGTCGAACTTTATTCGGTCGAGGTGTGGCGTGGCGGCGTGCGGCAGACGGTCGTGCCTATCGGCAAGCCTGAGATCACCATCGGGCGCGGCTCGAAATCAACCACCGTCGATCTGCCGATCAAGGGCGACCCGGAGGTGAGCCGCATCCATGCCGTGCTCGCGCGCGACCCCGAAGGCAAATACTGGTTGACGGCCAAGGGGCGCAACCCCACGCTCGTCGGCGGGCGCGAAGTGGCGCGCGAAGAGAGCACAGAGATTGCGCCCGACGACAAGATTGAAATCTGTAGCTACACCCTGCGAATTCAACCGAAGTAATAAATTATTCAAGCAGTTTACAGGCAAGCTCTAAGGAGAGACGACGAATGACTTACATCGTGACCGAGTTGTGCGTTGACTGCAAGTACACTGACTGCGCGGCGGTCTGTCCCGTCGAAGCCTTTCACGAATTGACGGATCGCCTCTATATCAATCCGCAAACCTGCATTGACTGTGATGCCTGCGTGCCCGAATGCCCGGTCGAAGCGATCTTCTCGGAGGCGACGCTGCCCGAACAGTATGCCGACTGGCTGGAACTGAACGCCGAAGCCGAGCAGTACCCGATCATCAGCATCAAAAAAGATGCGCTCTACGGGCCCGGCTGCACGGGGCCGCAACCGACCTGACGCAGGCGACCGGCAACGCGCCCCTCTATCTTTTTCGTTAAGCCCGCTAAACCACGAAGTCACAGAAACCGATCCGAAGCAGCACGGCCGTTGGCCTGCGCCTAACTTCGCGTCGGTTTCTGTGACTTCGTGGTTTCGGCTTTGCGCGCTCGAGCCAACTCTAGCTAGTTCACATGCGGCGACATGGGCGTTAAGTCTTCGTCAATTGTGCTGCCGCGCGGCGCACGTTCGTTGCCGGCCCCAAGCGGCAGCCTGATGGTGAAAGTTGCGCCGCAGTCTGCGCCCGGACTCTCTGCTTCGACCGTGCCGCCGTGCTGTTCGATCAGATGGCGCACAATCGCCAAGCCCAAGCCGAGGCCGCCGTGCCTGCGCGTGCTGGTCGAATCGGCCTGCCGGAAGCGATCAAAGATGTAAGGCAGAAATTCAGGCTTGATCCCCTCGCCCGAATCGCGCACGCAGATTTCCACGCTCGTGCCGGCGCGCTTCAGACTTACCTCAACGCGCCCGCCGATGGGCGTAAACTTGATCGCGTTCGAGAGCAGATTCCAGACCACCTGTTGTAAGCGGCCGGTGTCGCCCTGTATGTGCCGGGCGGACGGCTCAAGCGTCACCGCGAGTTGAATGTCTTTTGCATCCGCCGCCAATTGGACGGAATCAATCGCCGCATTGATGACAGACGCCATGTCAACGCGGCCGATCTTGAGCCGCAGTTTGCCCGTGATCATACGCGACACGTCGAGTATGTCTTCGACGAGTTGGGCCTGCGCCTGTGCGTTACGATCTATCGTTTCCAGCGCGCGCTCGGCGGCTGTTTCGTCCAGACGACCGCTGCGGAGCATGTGCGTCCAACCCATGATGGCGTTGAGCGGCGTGCGCAGTTCGTGTGAGACGGTGGCGAGAAACTCGTCCTTCAGGCGATTGGCGCTCTCGGCTTCGGCGCGCGCGCTCTGCTCGCGGCTGAGCAACTGCGCGCGCTCTGCCAGTTCGCGCTGCATCTGCTGTTGCACGGCGCGCAGCGCGGCTTCCGTCTGCTGCCGCTCCGCGACCTCAGCTTCGAGCGCTCTGGCCTTCTGTTGTAGCTGAGTGATGGCGCGCAAACGAGCATCCGGCTCGGTCAGCCCCGTGTAGCTCTCGGCGGGGATCACGCGGGCGTGCCCCGCGCACACACGACCCAGCGATTCGCCATGCGCCGCGCCGGTAAAACCGCTCATCGGGTAGGCGCAGAAAAGCGTGAAGGGATGGCGTGTGCCTAGCTGATTCCAGAGTTCTTCCAACTGAATCGCGCCCGCGTAATTGCCCGCGCCAGAGAGCAGCGCAACCATCTCGCCGAAGATGCGGACGCGGCGTTGCCCCGCTGCCGCCTGCGCGATGATGTTTTCGATGATGGTCGTAAAGCGCGCGGGGTCGGGCGCGTCGCCCAACATGAATTGCGCCAGCGTCTCGGCGGCATCTAAAGAGACGTATTGCCCGCTCGCGGCGGCGGCAACCACATCCAGCCCGCGCGCGTGCAACCGTGCTTCAAGCCCGGCGCGGTGCTCGCTGGTCGCTACAACGATACAGGCGTAGTCGGTCTCAAGCCCCGTCCCGATGAAGCCGCCGAGCGAATCGAGCAGGTAGTCGTCCGCCTCGTAGAACTGAACGAAGTGGTCTGAGTCCGCCAGCGCGTCCCAGTCCGCCAGTGGAGCGTGCGCCTGCAAAGCAATGTCGCTGCTTGAACTCGTAGACCGGATGGACTGGCTATCGGTTTCTGCTTTGCGCAAAGATTGGCCTCCTCAATTCCGACTCCTGACTGTTGTCAGCAGGAGAGGCCGAGGTGGGGAACAATGACTTGTCAGGGGGCGTCCGACAAGCAGTAGTCTAACCTGTTTCGGGTGTGAAAGCCAAAAGCATCTGGCAGCGGCGGGCAGGCTGCTAGACGCTGCGAGCGGTGGCGTGGGTCGCGGCTTCGAGTTCCGCGATGAGTTCGATGAGCAGCGGTCGGACTTGCGCCGAATCCAGATAACCTTTACCGAGCATACGGCTGATGCGGCGCTCTTTTGTATCGCCGTCCAGCTCCTTCAACAGCGCGCGGCAGAAAGCGATGACCACTTCGGGCGCAAACTGTTTGCCGGTGTTCTGCCGCAGGTCGGCGACGACTTCCGGGAACTCTTTGCGTCGCCGGTAGGTGCGATCCGTCGTCATCGCGTCGAACGAATCGGCGAGCGCGACGACCTTCGCCGCCAGTGGAATCTCGTCGCCCGTCAGCCCTTCGGGATAACCGCGCCCGTCGATCCGCTCGTGATGATATTTCGCCATCAGCGGAATGTCGGCGTCCGGATGGCGAATGGGCGCGAGGATTTCATAGCCGGCGGCCGGGTGGCGGTTTAGTTCCGACGATTGTTTCGCGTCGATCCGATAAGGCGCATTGATGATGTCGCGCTCGACGACGAGTTTGCCAACGTCGTGCAGGTAGCCGCCGACGGCGACGCCTTCGATCTGGTCGTCGCTCCAACCGAGTTCGCGCGCGATGATCTCGCTGTACTTGCCCACGCGCTCGGAATGCCCCTGCGTGTACTTGTCCTTGCAATCAATCGCGGCGGCGAACGCACGCACGGTGTCGCGGTAGATGCTGCGCAGGATGTCGTAGAGTTGCTGATTCTCGGCCGCCCGCGCCTCTAGCTCGCGCAGCAGCCGATGATTGTGTATGCCGACGCCGATGTGCCGCGCCATCGTCCGCACCACCTCACACTCCTCGACCGTGAACTCTTCCTCCGTCGCCTTGCCGCCCAGCGCCAGCAGCCCCACCAACTCGCCATGCACGACGAGCGGGACGACGAGGCTCACGCGCCAGGCCGTGAGCGCCGCAGTCAACTCCGCGCCGAGGCGTTGTTGCAACGCGCTCTGCGCCCCGGACTCGCCGCATGCGAGCACGTGCCCGCCGCCCGCGCCGAGCAGTTCCGCCCGGCCGCCATCGAACGACACGGCGGCCAGTTCTGCCTCGCCCATGCCCCACAGCGCCACGAAGCGCAGCGCGGCCGCCGCCTGCTCATACTCGGCCACCGCGCCGCGCCTGAGGCCCAGCGCGCCCAGCGCGACGTGGAGCGTTGCGCGCACCATCTCGTCAAAGTTGCGGCTCTCGGCGATCTCTGCGCCGAGGTCTGCGAGCGCGGAGAAGGCGTGGATGAGTTTGTTGATCTGCTCCGGCATGATGTCAGCTCCCGTGCTTGGCAGCGCTTGCGCCGGTCGTGAACTCGGCGAGCAGCGCCAGTGCCTGCGGCCGGTCGGGGGCCAGTGTGATGTGACGCGTGAGGCCAAGCAACTCGAACAACTGGGCCGCCTGCCCGCTGACACCGGCGAAGACGAGCCGCGCGCCCGCGCGTTCGGCGGCGTCGATCACGCCCAGCAGAATCGAGACGCCGATGCTGTTGACCATGTTGGTCTCCTGGAAGTCAACGACGAGCGCACGACAGCCCGCCTGCAAGCGTTCGCGGCAGACGCGCTCGACGCGTTCCCCGCTCAACTTGTTCAGGTAATCGCCGGCATAGATAACCGCGACATCACCCATGCGTTCTGAACGCACAGGCGTGCCGGCGTGGGCCTCTCCCATGTTGGTCGTCCCTTCTAACGTCGGAGGTACTTCGTCATCCGCAGGCGCGTGCCGTCGTCCACCCGTTCGAACTCGACTTCGTCCATCAAGTCACGAATCAGTTTGAGACCCCAACCGCGTCGTCCATTAGTTTCGTTGGTCGGGGCGGCCACGGACGATGAGGGCAGAACCACTCCCCTGCTTGACACAGTGATGACTAATTTATCACTTTCGAGCCGGTAACGCTGATAAATTTTTCGCTCGGGGCTGAGACTATGCTCTGCCGCGTTGATGCACGCCTCGACCACGGCCGTCTTGATCTGGTTGATCGCTTCCGGCTGAAACTCCAAACGACGTGCGATCTGCTCCGCCGTGTGCGCTGCGATCAACTCCGTATCGCCGCCCATCGGAATGACCATCTCGAACTCGTCGGGCATGACGGCGTTCGACTCGGCCATCTCTTCGGGACTCAGGCGCGCGGTCAATAATTCAAGCTGCTGGCGCGTGGAACTGAACACCTCGCGCTCGTTCATCAAGTCGCTGGCCTCGACCGTGAAACCTTCGGCGGCGACGAGCAGTAGCCGCGTCCGTTTGAAATGACAGGCGTGCGCAAGCTGCGTGAGCCGATCGCACCAGACCTCTGTGATGGCGCGGCCCGCCTCGTGTTTGGCGTCAATCTCGGCGGCGAGCCAGATGATCTCGTTGGCGTCCGTGTAAGGCGTCGCGTCGAAGCCGTGCGCGACGGCGCAGCGCTCCTCGTCGCAGACTTGCAGGATCGGCGGGTGAAACGAAGCGGCCGAAGCGGCGTGGACGATCTGCGGCAGACGGATCAGATCCGTCTCGGCGTCGAGACCGAGCGCGATCTCTTCCGCGTCCGTGCCGCGATACATGCGACTGAAGCGGT
>DASVQA010000203.1:0-25567 GCA_036389375.1 Pyrinomonadaceae bacterium
CTTCTTCCGGCGTCTCGTCAATCTGCGCGCACAGTTGCGCCCACTCCGTTTGGTCGGCGGCGAGCCAGCCGCCGACCGCGCGTGCGACCGCAAGGGCCGTGGCGGGGCAGGCGCGGTGCGCGGCGACGGGGCGAGCGTAACTCCACGCCTCCATGATGGCGCGCGAGAAGCTTTCATGGCGGCTCGGTTGCGCGAGCGCGTGGGCGTGTGCGAGCAGCGCCGCTTTCGTCTCGTCGGACACAAGCCCGAGATCGTGTATGCCCGCAGCAGCCGAGGCGAAAGACTCTCCGCCAGGGCCGGCGAGGACGAGTTGTAATGAAGATGCAGCGTGCGTCGCTTTGAACTGCGCGAAGGCGCGCACGAGCAGGTCAACATTCTTCGTCCGGTCGCGGCGACCGAGATAGAGCATGAAGCGCGTGGCTTTGAGGTGCGCGGGCAGCGCGGCGGCGAGTTGCGCCGGTGTGTAGTCCGTGCGCTCGATGCCTTCGCCGACGACGTTGCTGCGCGGATAGATGCCGGGGCCGTAGAGCCTCAATGCAAGTTCAAACTCGCCTTCGGAGTTAAAGAGCAGGCCACGCACGCGGCGAAACATCTCTGCCGTCTGCGGCAAGTAGGCTTGCGCCTCGTCGTGCAGACACGGTTGCAGCCACGCAGTCTCCGCGACGAGCGGTGCGCCGAGCGTGGCGGGCGCAAACATGTAAGGCAGGAAGATGAAGGCGTGATATGTGTCGCGCTCAGCGTGTAGAAACCTGAGCAACGCGGCCGCTTTTATGTTCTCGTGGACGAACGTGCGCGCCGCTTCGTCCGTGACGGGATTGACGCCGGGGCGGAAGGAGGCCGGATCGAGCGCGAGCAGTGCGGCGTTGACCGCGTCGAAGCCGGCCGCGTCGCGCGCATCGACGGGGAAGCGGCGGATCGTCAAGCCATGCGCGCGGCTTACGCCCGGCGCGTGGTCGTTGCTCGACCAGTCAGCGTGAAAAGAGCGGTTGCAAGTGGTGAGCACTTCGACGGCGTGCCCGCGTGCGGCGAGGCGCGTGGCGAGTTGAAAGGCTTGCTGCTCCGCGCCGCCGGTCAGGTCGGGGCCAAACCACGGGCAGACGATGGCGCTCGGCTTCATGCCTGCTCGCGCTCAGGCGCAGCCGCCTGCTCGTTGGCCGGTTCGTTCGCGCCCGCGCGCAACCCGGCGACCAGCGCGCGCAGGCGGCGCACTTCCGTCGCCAACTCTGCGCGCCGGGCCTCCTGCTCTGCCGCCAACTCGCGCAGTTGCGCCTGCAACTCGCCGAGCGCCACCTTTTGCGTCTCGACGATCACGCGCTGCTCCTGCACGAGAAACTCCTGCTGCGCGCCGGCCGTCGCATCGTGCGCGCGGCGCAACTCGTCGTGGCGCTGCTGCTGTTCGGTCAAAGCCCCGGTCAGCGCCAGAAGGTCTGCGTGCAACTGCGCGTCGGTCTGCTGCTGCATTTGCTGCTGCGTGACTAAATGCTGCACCTGCGTCTGCAAATCTGTCGCTTGCGTCTGCAACTCCGCCTGCTGACTCGATAGTTCGATGAGCGAATCGGAGAGCATCAACACGCTCTCGACGGCATCGGCGACGGTGGCGGACAGTTGAGCGATGGCGGGCGCGTTGGCTTCGTGCCGTGCTACGACCGGCAGGAGCACTTCGTTGAGATAGTCAGCGATCTGCTGCTGCTGCGCGAGCGCGTAAGCCTCGAACTGCTGCTGGTGCTGCACGAGCACCGGCAGCCGCGCGAGACCGCGCAACCAGCGCAGCACGTAGCCGACGACGGGCCAACCGCTCAGCCGCCGCAACGCGGGCGACGGCAGCCCCGCCACCTGCACACGCCGCCCGTCGGGCTGCGCCGCCGACAGTTCGGCGATGATGTCTATCTTGCTCAGCCGGCCGCTGCGTAGATCGTCGAGCGTGCGCGCGAGTTCCGCCTCCGGCGGCGGACGCTTGCAGAGCGCCATGTAAGCTTGTAAGACGAACGCGCGGTCGTGATAGCGCAGCAACTCGGCGAGGTGATAGTAAGTCGCGTCGCTGCGTTCCGGCTCAGGCTGCAACTTGAGCGGCGGGATCGCGCGCGACAGTTCCGCCGCCGCGCCGCGCTCTGCGCCGTCTGCCACCTCCACCGGCTTATTCACCTCGATCATCTATTCGACTTCAAGCCTTCACGACGCTTGCCGCCTCTAGCGGCGTGATGCGCCGCGCCGTGATGCGGGCGTTGAGGTTAGCGATCCCTTCCATCTCGACGGCGCAGGCGACGCGGAAGAAGATGACGCCGTCGAGCCAGTCGTAGGCCGCGCCGTCGGGCGAATGCACGGCGACGGAGACGAAGTAGTGTTCCTGACCCAGCCAGCAGTTGAAGGCGAACGTGGCCTCAACTACGTCGCCGCGCCGCGCCGCGTCGAGCGCAAGGCCACGCTGCTCCGTGTTCGTGCCGTAGACGTTGATGCCGTGCCGGTTGCGGATCATGAACCCGCAGACAGGCTGCTCAACGTCCTGATGAAAGACGAAGCGCATGCGCAGATAAACCGGGTCGCCCGTTTCGATCAACTCGACGGGCTGCTCGCGCGCGTCCAACAGTTCGGCGGAGACGACTTCCGCAAAGTTGTTGCCGTGCCGGTATTGATACTGCAACGGCGCGCGTTCAACTTCGGGCGCGGGCGCATCGGGCGCGTCCGCCGCTTTGGTCGTCGTGTGCGCCTGCTCGCCCTCTTTGTAGGCGGCCTCGCGCGCCATGATCAGGCGTTGGTAACGATTGAGCACGTCAACGGGCGGACCGTCGGCGAGCAACTCGCCTTGATAGAGCAGCAGCGCGCGCGCGCAGAGGGCGCGCACCAGCGTCGGCTCGTGCGAGACGAAGAGGATGGTCGTGCCGCGTTCCTGCATCTCCTTGATGCGCCGCACGCAGCGATGCTGGAAGATCGTGTCGCCGACCGAGAGTGCTTCATCGACGATCAAAATATCCGGGTCAGTGTTGACGGCGATGGCGAAGGCGAGGCGCACGTACATGCCGCTCGAATAGGTCTTGACGGGTTGCCGGATGAAGTCGCCGATCTCGGCGAAGCGCTCGATCTCCGGTAGCCGCGCTTCCGTCTCCGCTTTCGAGAAGCCCATCAACGCGGCGTTCATGTAGATGTTCTCGATGCCCGTGAATTCGAGATTGAAGCCCGCGCCGAGTTCGAGAAGCGCGCCGACGCGCCCCGCCACCTCGACGCGCCCGTGCGTCGGGTCGAGCGTGCCCGCGATGATCTGCAAGAGCGTTGACTTGCCCGACCCGTTCGGCCCGACGATCCCTGTCGTTGTCCCGCGCGCGATCTCGAAGCTCAAACCTTTGAGCGCCCAGAACTCACGATGCCACCGCCAGCGCCCGCGCGTCAGCGTCTCCTTCAGCCGATCAACGGGTCGCTCGTAGATGCGATACTGCTTCGCTACGCCCTCGACGCGCAGTGCGGTGCTCATGAGAGAGGATTCTATAACAAGTAGTCAGTAGTCAGTAGCCGGTAGAAAAACTTGGCGGCGGCTGAAGGCCGTTTATGAGGAACGAATGGCGCAGCGCAGGGAACTACTGACCGCTGGCTACTGACTACTGACTACTCTTCGTTTACAATCGCCCGGCATGCTTTCAGCGCAGACAGCGCGGCGGGCGGTGTGGCGACCGCTCATTGAGTTGCCCCGGCGGTTCGAGTTGATCGAGTCGTTGGTGCGGCGCGAGTTGGCGGCGCGTTATCGCGGGTCGGTGCTGGGGCTGGTGTGGCCGCTGCTAACGCCGACCGTGATGATCGCCATCTACACGTTCATCTTCGCGGGCGTGTTCGGCGCGCGCTTCGGCGCACGCGGGACGACGTGGGACTACGCGCTCTACCTGTTCTGCGGGCTGCTGCCGTGGACGGCCTTTAGCGAGTCTGTGCAGACGGCGGCGAACGTCATCGTCACACACGCGAACCTCGTCAAGCGGGTGGTCTTTCCGCTCGAAGCTTTGCCGGTCGCACAGGTGCTCGCGGCCTTTGTGACGCAACTGTGCGGCACGCTCGTCCTCATTATCGCTACGCTCGTGATTCATCGTGAACTACACGCGACGCTGGCTTGGTGGCCCGTGCTGGTCGTGCCGCAGCTTTTGGCGATGCTCGGCGCGGCGTGGCTCGTGGCGTCGCTCGGCGTGTTCCTGCGCGATACGGGGCAGGCGTTGGGGCTGCTGCTCGTCGCTTGGATGTTTCTGACGCCGATTATCTACCCGGAGGCGGTCGTGCCGGCGCGCTACCGGCCCATCATTGATGCGAACCCGTTCACGCCGCTCATGCGCTGCTATCGCCGCGTGCTGCTCGAAGGTGTGCCGCCGGACTGGCGCGGACTGGGTTATTTCACCGTGTTTGCCTGCCTGCTCTTTCTCGGCGGGTACTGGTGGTTTGCCAAGACGCGGCGCAACTTTGCCGACGTGATCTAAAGCGCGCGTGCGCGCGCGTGCTACTCATGCGTGCGCCGCGAACTTTGCGCGCCCGGCGCGCGTAAAGCCTGATAGACTTTGCCGCATCGACAAGCGGTACTCCGCGAGTAGCCAACCACAGCAGATGAGCTAAGGAGGGCGCGAGATGTTTTGCCCGCAATGTAGTCAGCAACAGGCTTCCGTAGCGCAACGCTTCTGTTCGCGCTGCGGCTTTCCTCTGAGCGTCGTCGCCGAACTGCTCGCAAGCGGCGGCGTACTCGCGTCGCAGATGGACGCGGAGCCGGAGAAGTCCGCAATCTCAGCGCGCGGGCGCGGCTTACGGCAGGGCTTTGCCATATTGTTGTTCGGCTGGGTCATTACCGCCGTCATCGCGGCGCTGACCTCTACGACGCACGCGCACCCGGAAGTCTTCATTCCCGTCACGGCCATACTCTTCAACGGACTGGCACTGGCGCGCATCGCCTATGCGCTGCTGTTACAAGACGGCAAGCCGAAACGCAAGCGACGTGAGCCGCTACCTTACGCGCCGCCCGCGCCGACGAACGAGTTGACGGGCGCTGGCAGCGGCGCGGCTTTGCCGCCCGCCCAGTCCATCCCCGTGCCGAATCTACAGCGCCCACGCGTCGCCGACGTTGCACACCCGCCGAGCGTGACCGAGAATACAACCAAGCTCCTCGATCACTGACACGCGAGTTACGCCTTGCGCGCTCCACGCGCGCGGGCGCGACCGGCTCAACAAATATGCCGACCTTCAAGCAGACCGAGCGCGCCCGCGCCATCCAGCGCGGCCTCGCGTTCATCTACGACATCGCCCGCGACCCCGCGCACTTCGCCGACTACGGTAGCGACCTGCTCAACTGCTTCTCCCTCATCGCCAACACCTCGCTCGACCCCGAACTGCGCCGCACCGCCCGGCGCATGGGGCGCGAGCGCGCACGCGTCTGGCGGCACGACTACGCACAGCTTCCGCCCGACGCAGATGCCGACACCATCCTCGATTTCATGCATGGCAGTTACGCCGCCGACAAACTCGGCGTCCGCTCGCCCACGCTCAAGGCGCAACTCCGCGCGGCGGCCCGCAACTTCCCCGCGCACGACTATCTGATGTTCGAGCCGCGCCACGAGCCGCCGCCCGAAGATGTGCCCGAACAGTGCGCCGGCTGCCGGCACTGGCACGCGCGCGGGCGCAAGACGTGTCGCCGTTGCCGCCAGCCGCTTGAGATGATGACGCGCTACGGCGTCTGGTACGACGCGCTCAACCGGCTCTACACCGCGACGCGCTACGGCATCGCGCTCGGCGCGCGCTACGAGGACGTGCTGCGCTGGCTACCTACCCTGCGCCCCTATCGCGGGCGCGCGCGTGACACCAACCCCGATTTCTACGACAGCATCTACGCGGTCACGCACCTCGTCTACACGCTCAACGACTTTAGCCGCTACCGGCTCGACCCGCGCTGGCTGCCGCACGAGTTCGAGTTTCTGCAAAAGAACGTGAAGACGGCGATTGCGATGGACGATCCTGAAATGGTCGGCGAGTTGCTGGACACGTTGAAGTCGTTTGGGCTAACGGCCGCCGACCCGCCCGTCCGCATGGGGCTGGAATATCTGCTTGCACAGCAGAATGAGGACGGCAGTTGGGGCTACATGGACACGGACGACATCTACGCGCGTTATCATCCGACGTGGACGGCGATTGACGGCTTGCGCGATTACGCGTGGCAAGGCATGCGGCTCAGCTTCCAACGCTTCGCGCCTGCGCTGGCGCGCGTCAGCGCCGGCGCACCACCGCCCAACACGCGCGCCACCGGACGGGCACGCAAGTCAGCGTCGAAGTAACCGCCGCGCCCCGGTCAACAGCATGTTGCGCAAGCTAATCAGCCTCACGTTATTGCTCACGATCTGCGGCGCGCAGCTTGCGCCCGCATGGGCCGCGCCCGGCCCACGCACCGCAAGTAAACCCGCGCACGCTGTCGTCCGCTTGCATGCCGCCGTCGCAACGCGCCGCCGGCCGCTGTGGCCCGGCGCGCGCTTCACCGCAGCCGACCGTGCGCGCGCCATCCGGCGCGGCCTCAGTTTCATCTATCGTACCGCGCGCGTGCCCGCCAACTTCGCCAGCTACGGCGGCGATTACGTCTGGTGCTTCTACACGCTCTCAGCGGCAGTGGCCGACCCTGCCGTGCGCCGCACCGCGCGGCGCATGGGGCGCGAGCGCGCACAGGTCTGGCGCAAGGCCCACCGCACGCTCCCGCCTGAGCCGGACGCAGCGACCATCTCCGAGTACGTCTACGGCAGCGACGCGGCCGATAGTCTGGGCGTGCGCGATGATGCGATGAAGCGCGTACTTGCGCGTGTCGCCGCGCGCTTCACGGCGCGCGATTATCTACGCTTCGACCCGCGCGTTGAGCCGCCGCCGTTAGACGTGCCCGACGAATGCGACTACGACGGAACGGAGAACGCGCGCGGTGCGAAGTTCTGCCGCGTCTGCCAGCGCCCTTTGGTGATGAAGACGCGCTACGACGTTTGGTACGACGCGCTCATCACCGCTTACGTCGGCGACCGCTACGGCGTCCCTTTAGGCGCGCACTACGCCGACGTGCTGCGTTGGCTGCCCACCCTGCGCCCCTACCCCGACCGCGCACACGCGCACGGGCTTGAGTTCTATGATGCCATCTACGCCATCGCGCACGTCGTCTACACGCTGAACCATTACAATCAGGCGCAGCTTGCGCCGCAACTGCTGCCCGCCGAATACGAGTTTCTGCACGCACACATCGGCGACGCGGTTGCGCTCAAAGAGGCGGACATGCTTGGCGAGATGATGGATTCGCTCCGCGCCTTCGGCGTCGGCGAAGACGACCCGGCGCTGCGGGCGGCGATTGAGTTCTACCTCGCGCGGCAAAACCCGGACGGCAGTTGGGGCGACATGAATGCGCCCGACATCTACGACCGTTATCATCCGACGTGGAACGCCGTCGCCGGGCTGAGCCACTACACCTGGCGCGGGCGCAGGCTCAGTCATCCCGAACTAAAGTCGCAACTCGAACAATGGGCGAAAGAGAATGATGAATGACACGCTGACCCGTATTTCATTCATCATTCATCATTCATCATTTGTCCTTCATCATCTGTCCGCACCACCGCAGCCATCAACCACCAGAGCAGGAGCGTCACCTCGGCGTCGCCGAAGTTGTAGTTGACGAGCGAACTGACGAAGAAACCGGCGAGCGCGCCGGTTGCGCCGAGCAGCAGCCCGTGCGGGCCTGCGTCGTCGTCGGCTGCGCGCCAGCGCCGTTCGGCGCGCGTGGTGATGAGCCAGAAGGTGAGGATGAGCCAGAGCCAGATAAAGAGCGCGGGCAGGCCGCGGTCGAAGGCGAGTTGGATGGGCGTCGAGTGTGCGTGCAGCATGTTCGTGCCGGGGAAGCCCCAGTCGTGCCAGTGCTCGTGGACGGCGTCCATGCCGTGCCCGAAGACGGGGTGCAGCGGCACACGCGCGAGCGCCTGCCGCGCAACTTCGACGCGCAGACGCGCGCTCTCGTCCTGCAAACGCAGCGCGCCGGTCGCACGCGTGCGCCAGACCGCAAACGCGCCGAGCACGCAGATGAGCGCGACGGCAATGAGCACCGCATGGCGCGCGCGCCGGCCCGCCGCGCCCGCACGCCAGCGCAGCAGCAGCACGCACGCGCCCGCCGCAAAGGCGAGCAGCACCGTCCGCATGGCGGTGAGCGCGATGCCCGCGGCCAAGAGGATGAAAGCGGCGGCGTAGAGCGCACCGCGCAGGCGCGCATGTTTTGGATCGGGCGCGCGGCGTTGCAGGTGTGCGAGGGCGAAACCGAGCGCGAGTTGCGCGAGCAGTTGCAGTAGTTCGGCAAAGGTCTCGTAGTGGCGCGTCCAGCCGGAGGCGCGGAAGCGGTGCGTGCGCTGTGTGCCGTAGATGCCGGCGGGCGGCGTCGCCGTCTTCATCGCTTCCGTCACAGGCGGGCCGTTCCACTCGACGTGCTCACCGCGCGTGATGACGCTCAGCCGCAACGGCGTGCCCGGCTCGGCGCGGCGGACGGCCTCGGCAAGTTCCGTGGCGGAGTTGACGCGCAGCCCGTTGACGCGCCAGACGGCGTCGCCCTCGCGCAAGCCCGTCCCGCGCAGAGGATTGTCGGGCGCAAGCCACTCAACGACGACGCCGCGCCCGCGCACGATCTCGACCACGCTCCACCCGACGCCCGCGCAGCCGGAGACGATCAGCACGGTCGCAAGCAGGACGGCCGTGCGCCGCGTGATGACGGCCTGCACGCAGTAGTAGATGAGAAAGGTGCTGACGGAGATGAGTTTCAGCAGGCTGATGCGCGGCTCGGCCGAGCAGATGGCGGAGAGCACGCTCCAACCAAAGAGCGCCCAGAGCGGCAGATCGAGCGGCGTGCGGCGTAGCCCTAAGCGGCGCGTCAGGAGCGTGCGCGCGAGCCAGCCGAGCACGACGAGCGAGAGCGCGACCCACGCGCCCGCAATCGAGTGTGGGGCGCACAGGGCGTAGAGCAGCAGCCCGGCCGAAGCGGTGCGCGCGGCGAGCCGCCGGGCGACGCAGGCGTGGGGCGCGGTCGTGTTCGATGCGGGCAAGCGGCTTTCGGCGTCCGTCCTTACTTCGTCTGGCCGGGCGCAAAACTTCACGCGCCGGGCGCAAAAGAATTAACCACAAAGAGAGGTAGAACACAAAGAGACGCGCCGCGCGCGCCCGCGTGCATGATGAAATAAAAAGTTCAGCCGTTCGGCGGGCGCGCGCGGGCGTTTTCTTTGGCTCTTTCTTAGTGTCCGGCGGATTAATCCGGCGGCGCAAAAATCCCGCAAAAATGGGTTGTTGACGCTCGTTGTCAGCGCGTGCTAACTTCCTAAATAGCCCGTCACCCACGGGCCTGTTGGGGGCTTCAGGGACAGACTTCTTCCGGGCGTAGTCACACTCTTAAAGTGCAGGCCGGTCTCCTCGTGTCGCCGCACCAACACCCCCTTGTGTGACGCGAATTTAAAACATACATGGCGTTCGATAAGGCAAAGGCCGTCAGTGCGGCCGAGAAAAACCTTGCGCAGGGCAAGATCGCTGCCGCTGTGCAAGAGTACCGCCGGATCGTCGAGGCCGACGCGGAGGACTACTCCGCGCTCAACACGCTCGGCGACCTCTATGCGCGCCTCGACAAAAAGGCGGAAGCCGTCCAGTGCTTCGTCCGCGTCGCCGATCATTACCGCGAGCAGGGCTTCTCACTGAAAGCCATTGCCATCTACAAGAAGGTCGCGCGCCTCAGACCCGACGAACTGAGCGTGGCGCAGAAACTCGCGTCGCTCTACGAACAGCAGGGGCTGATCGTCGAAGCGCGCGCGCAATATCTGTTCATCGCCGATGCCTGTACGCGCGCACAGCAGCCGCGCGACGCGCTCGAAGCCCTGCGCCGCACGGCCGATCTCGATCCGCAGAACGCCGACATCCGGCTGCGGCTCGCCGAAGGCTTCATGCGCGAGGAGATGCGCGACGAAGCGGCGGCGGCGTTTGCCGAAGCCGGCACGCGGCTGCATGCGCGCAGCGACTATCACGGCGCTCTGCGCGCCTTCAAACTGGCGCACGAGGTACGCCCCTACAGCCACGAGATTCTGCAAGGCCTGGTGGACGCACATCTCGCGCTCGGCTCGGCCGAAGATGCGGCGAGCGTGCTGGAAGAGGCGGTCGCGCACGCGGCCGACGACCTTGAGCTACAGGCGATGATCGTGCGCGTCTACCTCGATGCAGAGGACGCGCCCGCCGCCGACCGCGCCGCCACCAAACTCGTCAACGCAGACATAGCCAACTACCCGCTGCTCTTTGAGGTCACGCAGGTCTATCTGCAACAGGGCGATACGGTCAACGCGGTGCGCGCGCTGACGCGTGCCGTCGAGCCGGCGCTCGCCAAGCGGCAGGAGAAACCGCTGCTGGAACTGTTGAATCAGGCGCTGGCGCGCGATCCTGAAAACATCGAGGCGCTCAGACTGCTGCTGCGCATACACACGTGGCAGCGCGACGACGAGCGCATGCGAATCGCGCTTGAACGCCTCGCCGAAGCCGCGCAGGCGCAGGAACTCTACGACGACGAACGCAACGCGCTCGAACATCTCGTCCGCCTCGTGCCCTTCGATCAGGGTTACGCCGAACGACTCACGGCGCTCGGCGAACTGCTCGGCGCAGACGCGCCCCGCACGGACGGAGCGCCGCGCGAGGGCATTTTAACGACCGGCGAAGCAGCCGCCTACGCGGAGCCGTCCGCCCGCACCGCCGCCGCGCCGCCGGCAACTGCGCCGCCCGACTTCGCCAGCATGTTCGAGTCGAACAGCGGCGCAAGCGATCTGTTCACCGTGCCGCCGCCCACGCCCGCGCAGACGCCCGCGCCGGCCGGCGAGTTTGAATGGAACGCGATTGCGCCGCCCGCCGTCGCGCCTGAGCAACCGGCGGATGCAAGCGCCTCGTTCGCCGATCTGAACGCGGAGTTTGCCGACGAAGCGGTTGAGTCCGTCGAGTTCTCCGTGCCGCTGTCCGCGGCCGAAGAACACGAGATTCACGTCACGAATCCGCTCGACGATGCGACGCTCGCGGGCGTGTTAGCGGGCACGACGGGCGTCGGCGACGACCGCGTGCAGGCGCTGCTCGCGCAGGAGTTGGAGAGCGTAGACTACTATCTGGCGCAGGGCTACGGCGACATTGCGCGCGACACGCTCGACATGCTGGAACGGCAGTATGGCGCGAGCGCGGAGATCAGCCAGCGCCGCAAGCAACTGCAAGGGCCCACCGCGCCCGTCGTCGAACCGCTCAGCGCCCCGCCGCCCAATGCCGTTTCAGACCGCCATGCTCAGAACACGCCGCCGGCAGAGCGCGCGGCGTTTCAGATGCCGGTGGCGCAAACCGAACCCGCCGAGGCAACGGCGCAGGCCGCTCAACCGCCAGCCTTCAAACCAGCGGCACAGCCGACCGGCGCAGGTGTGGCTGCGTCCGCGCTCGATGCCGGACTGGCGGAAGTCTTTGCCGAGTTCCGCGATTCGGTGGAGGATGACGGCGAGGACGCAACGGCCGATTACGAGACGCACTACAACACGGGGCTTGCTTACATGGAGATGGGCATGCTCGATATGGCCGTCGAAGAGTTTCAGACGGCGGTCACGGTCGCCGCGCCCGGCGACGGCACGCCGCGCTACCTGCAATGCTGTAACCTGCTCGGCCATTGCTTCATGCAGCAGCGCATGGAACGCGCCGCCGTCCTCTGGTTCAAGAAGGGCCTCGCCGCGCCCGGTCATGGCGAAGAAGAGTATCAGGCGCTCCGCTACGAACTCGGCACAGCCTACGAGCAGGCGGGCGACCTAGACCGCGCCATTGACACCTTTCAGGAAGTCTACGGCATAGACGTGTCCTATCGCGGCGTCGCCGACAAACTCAGAGAATTGCAGATGCAACGGATGACAAAGTAGAGGTCAGAGATTAGCGATCAGAGGTTGGAGATTAAGACTTAGTGTTTGACTTTTCTCACCTCCGACCTCTAACCTCTGACCTCTGACGCTTATGTCCGCGAAGTTAACCGTTATCTTCTACATCGTGTTGTGCCTGGAGGCGGGGCTGGTGTTGACGTTCCTGCCCTGGGTGCATCCGTTCGGCCTCGCCGATTGGGGCGACAACTTTTTCCTCGTCTATCTGGTACACAAGACGGGCATGCAGGGCTTGCAGCAGGCCATCGCGTCCGGCTGGGTGCGCGGCGCGGTCACAGGTTTGGGCCTACTCAACTTTGCCATGGCCTTCTGGGAGATCGCGCACTTCCGCCAGACCGTGCGCGCGCTCAACGCGCAGGCTGCCGCCGTCAAGACCCAAGCAGCGCCCGCTCATGTCGCAGACACTAACGCCGCCCTTCAGCTACCTGATCACGAGCGGCGCGACTGACGCCCGCACGACCACCGCGAGCGCCGAGTTCAAGCACCTGCTCGCGCTCGTTCAGGCGGCCGTAGCCGCCCGCGTCACGCTCGTCCAACTCCGCGAAAAACGTTTGCGCCCGCGCGTGCTCTACGAACTCGCCGCCCGCGCCGCCGCGACCACGCGCGCCAGCGCCACGCGCCTCATCGTCAACGACCGCGCCGACATCGCCCACGCCGCCGGTGCAGACGGCGTCCAGCTAACCACGCAGTCGCTCCCGGCAAACGTTGTCCGCCGCACCTTAGGCCCCCGTTTCCTCATCGGCGTCTCGACCCATTCGTTGACGGAAGCTTGCGCCGCACGCGACGCGGGCGCGGACTTCGCCCTCTTCGGCCCCGTCTTCGACACGCCAGCCAAACGCGTCTACGGCCCGCCCGTCGGGCTTGACTCGTTGCGCGCTGCCGCCCACGCGCTCGCGCCTTTTCCGCTCGTCGCCATCGGCGGCATCACGCGCGCGAACATGCAGGACGCGCTCGCCGCCGGCGCGCAAGGCGTCGCCGCCATCCGCCTCTTCACTGAGCCGCACACGTTCGCCGCCACCGTCCGCGCCTTGCACGAAGCGCATGCGCGGGAGTAACGATCTATTCATGGCGCAGGCGCACAACACGGAAGCAGGCCCGCCGGTCGTTGCTTTAACCATCGCCGGTTTCGATCCGTCGGGCGGGGCGGGCGTCATCGCGGATGCGCGTACCTTCGCCGCGTTCGGCTGCTTTCCTGTGGCCGCCATCACGTCTTTAACTTTCCAGAACACTGTGGGCGTCTACGGCGCGACGCACCAGACGGCCGAAGTAGTGCGCGCGCAGTTGCTCCCGCTCGTCGCTGATTTTCAGATCGCATGCGTCAAGACCGGCATGCTGCCGACGCGCGCGGTGGTCAAAGAGGTCGCGCGGCTGCTCGGTGAAACAGAGTTGCGCGAGTGCCCGCTCGTCGTCGATCCGGTCGTGCGCTCGACTTCGGGGCAAGACCTGATTGATGCGGACGCACTCGCCGCCCTGAAGGACGAGTTGCTGCCGCGCGCCCGGCTCGTGACGCCAAACATTCCCGAAGCCGAGTTGTTGACGGGCCTGCGCGTCGCGGACGAAGCAGGGATGCGCGCGGCGGCGCGGGCGCTACGCGAGTTGGGCGCGCGCGCCGTGCTCGTCAAGGGCGGACATCTCGCGGGCGACGCGCTCGACGTGCTTGACGATGCGGGCGACGTGCACCTGTTTCGCGCGCCGCGCATTGCGACGGGCGCAACGCACGGGACGGGCTGCACGCTCGCCGCCGCGCTGACAGCGTGTCTGGCGCGCGGCCTCAGCCTGCCTGATGCTGTGGCGGCGGCGAAGCGTTTTGTGACGGCGGCGATTCGGCGTGCGCCGCAGGTGGGGCATGGCGCTACGCCGGTCAATCATGCGCTCCGGGTACGCTTCATGGCGCGCGGCGTGTTGATAGACGACGAGGTTGACGGGGATTGAAAGTTGAGTCGGCTGAGCGGGCGGGCCTCAGGCGACGCGCTCGCCGGTGGTCGAGAGCAGGCGCGGTTTGCATTCGAGCGAGCGGGCGAGCAGGCGTTCGATGGCGGCGGTGTCCTGCGGGGCGGAGAAGAGATACCCTTGCGCGTAGCCGCAGTTGAGCGCCTGCAGCTGCGCGCGTTGCGCGTGTGTCTCGACGCCTTCGGCGATCACGTCCTTGTGCATGTTGCGCGCGAGCAGGATGATCGTGCGGACGATCTCGGCGTTCTCTTCGGCCTCAAGCCGCATGAACGAGCGGTCGATCTTGAGCGTCTGGATCGGGAAGCGGCGCAGATAAGAGAGCGACGAGTAGCCCGTGCCGAAATCGTCTAAGGCAAGCTCGACGCCCATGTCGCGCAACTGGTAGAGCATCGGCACGATGGTCTTGGCGTTCTCCATCAAGACGCTCTCGGTGATCTCCAACTGTAGGCAGCGCGGGTCGAAGTTGGTCGCCGTTAGTGCCTGCTCGATCTGCGTGCATAGGTCAGCCTGCGTAAACTGTTTGCCGGAGAGATTGACGCTCAGCTTGAGTTGGCTGTGCGCGGGCGAGAGCGCCTGCCAGCGCCGCATCTGCGCGCACGCGGCGCGCAAAACCCAGCGACCGAGCGGGACGATGAGGCCCGTCTCTTCAGCTACGGGGATGAACTCGGCGGGCCCGACCAGTCCGCGCTCAGGATGCGGCCAGCGCAGGAGCGCCTCAAAGCCCGTGACCGTGCCGTCCGTCAGATCGACGATAGGTTGATAGTGCAGGCAGAACTCGTTGCGCTCGATGGCGCGGCGCAGATCGTTTTCCAGTTGCAAGAGCGCGACCACGCGCGCGTGCATGATCATGTCGAAGACTTCGTAGCGTTCCTTGCCGTCGGCCTTGGCGCGATACATCGCCGTGTCGGCGTCGCGCAGGACGGCTTCGGCCGTCTCATAACCGTTATTGCTCAGCGCGATGCCGATGGACGCGCTGGTGAAGACCTCATGCCCGTCGAGGTTGAACGGGAGTTTCATGTCATGCAGCACGCGTTCGGCGACACGGATGGCGTCGTCAAAGTGCGCGATGTCGTTTAAGAGAATGGCGAACTCGTCGCCGCCGAGGCGTGCAACCGTGTCGCCCGCGCGCAGACAGCCTTCGAGTTGATGCGCAATCGCCACGAGCAATTGATCGCCCACGGTGTGGCCGAGGCTGTCGTTGATCATCTTGAAGCGGTCGAGATCGAGGAAGAGGACGGCGAAGCGATAGGCGCGCTGGCGCTTGCACTGCTCGACAGCGAGTTGCAGGTGATCGGTAAATAGAAGGCGGTTGGGCAGACCCGTCAGCGCGTCCGAGAGCGCGTGCTGACGCAGCCGCTCCTCGGCCTGTTTGCGCTCCGTGATGTCGCGCGCAATGCCTTGCACGCCGACCGGCTCGCCGTCCTGAAAGATGAGGCGCGTGCTGATCTCCAACGGCACGCGCCGGCCGTCCTTAGCGATGATCTCAACCTCGTAGACGGTGGACTCGCCCTCGCTCTGCTTACGCCCGATCATCTCGCGCGCCAACTGCCAGTACTCCGGCGCGACCACCTGCGTCATCGTCAGCGTACATGCTTCGGCGCGCGTGTAGCCTGTGACGCGCTCGCCCGTCTTGTTCATCGAGGTGAAGTTGCCCCTCAGGTCGTGCGTGTAGACGAGGTCGTTGGCGTTCTCGAACAGTTCGCGGTAGCGTTCTTCACTGGCGCGCAGGGCGGCTTCGGCACGTTTGCGCTCGGTGATGTCGCGCGCGATGCCCTGCACGCCGACGGGTGCGCCGTGCTCGTAGATGAGTTGCGTGCTGACTTCGAGGAGCACGCGCTCACCCGCGCGGTTGACGATCTCAAGCTCGTAGAAGGTGGTCGTCTCGTGGCCCGCGAGTTTGCGCTGCATCATCTGGCGAGTGTGCGCCAGGTGATCGGGCGCGACGATCTGCGCGAAATTCATCCGGCACAACTCCGCGCGCGAATAGCCCGTCACCTGCTCGCCCACCTGGTTGACCGAAGTGTAATAGCCGGCCAGATCAATCGTGTAGATCACGTCGTTGGCGTACTCGAAGAGATTGCGGTAGCGTTCCTCGCTCTCGCGCAAGGCGGCCTCGGCCTGCTTCTGCGCGGTCACATCCTCGACGCTGCCCTCGTAGTAGAGCAGTTGCCCGCGCTCGTCGCGCACGCCGTAGACGTTCTCGCGCGTCCAGATGGTCGTGCCGTCCTTGCGCCGCACGAGCGCCTCGTAACCCTGCATCAGCCCGCGCTCGTCCAGCAGCGCGAGAAACCGGTCGCGCCCTTCGGGCCGCGCATTGTAGTCGTGCGCGATGTTTGTGCAGCAGGCGATCATCTCGGCCGGCGAATCGTAACCGAGCATACGCGCGAGCGCGGGGTTGACGTTGATGAAGCGGCCGGCCGGGAGCGACTGGTAGATGCCTTGAATCGCGTTCTCGAACATCGAGCGATACTGGCGCTCGGCCTGCCGCAGTGTCTCAAGACTCTCACCGGGGCGGGGCTGTTCCGCCGACGGCGCGGCGTACGGCGGCGCGGCGGTATATTCGATGTCGGGTTGGCGCGTGGTCATGGGAGCAGGGCGCGCAGGGCGCGTTAACGCGTCGGGCCGCCAAGGGGGGCCTAAACGATGAGCAGTAACAATCTATTCGGACGTTGAGAACCTGATGGATTTGAAGCTGAGACCTAAAGGGCCGGCCAGCCGGGACTAACTGTTAAAGGGAGAGGGAGGACACGCCTCTGGCGGCCGAACAGCCACCAACAGATTACTTGATCAGCCGCGCCGTTGCAATAAAGAAAGGGACGAGGGTTGAGGGCTGCGGGCTGAACAGGACAGTCTCTTATTCAGCCCTTCGCCCTCAACCCTCGTCCTTCAGCCCTGTTCTATCGTGACCTGCTCCATCGTGACCTGTTCCTGCGGCCGGTCGTTGCGGTCGGTGGCGCTCGTGGCAATGGCGTCCACCACGTCCTGCCCTTCGATGACGCGCCCGAACTTGCTGTAGCTGGGCGGGAGCGGATAGTCGGCGTGCATGATGAAGAACTGCGAGCCGTTCGTGTTTGGCCCGGCGTTCGCCATCGCCACCGTGCCTTTGGCGTAAGGGCCGCGGTAGAGTTCAGACGCGCGGTTGATCTCGTCGGCAAAGCGCCCGCCGGCCGCCGCCTCGCCGCCGCGCCCCGTGCCCGTCGGGTCGCCGCCCTGAATCATGAAGCCTTTGATGACGCGGTGAAAGATAACGCCGTTGTAGTAGCCGCGCTCGGCCAGTTTGATGAAATTCTCGGTCGTCTTGGGCGCGTCCTCTTCCAACAACTCGAAGCGGATCGTGCCCTTGTTCGTCTTGATGTTTGCGATGCGATTTGCCATGTCTGCTCCTTAGGTTGCAGAGGTCAGAGCTTAGCGGTCAGAGATCAGTAAAAGCATTTTCTGCTGCTGACCGCTAACCACTGACCTCTGACCTCTGCTTTAAAATGAACTGCTCAATTGCCAGTGCGACGCCATCCTCGTCGTTGCTGGCGGTCAGTTGCACGCCGGCGATGTCGTGCAGCGACGCTTCGGCGTTGGCGACGATGACGGGCGTGCCGGCGTATTCGAGCATCTCCACGTCGTTGTGATTGTCGCCGATGGCCATTACGTCCGCGCGCGCCACGCCGTATTCTGCGGCGACCGCCGCCAGCCCCGTCCCCTTCGACACGTCCGGGTGGATCACGTCCACCAGTCCGAAGCGTTTCGCCGGGTAGAGCGTGACCATCAGCTTAACCACGCCGGCCAGTTCACGCCGCAGCACTTCGCTCAGGCGCAGCATCTCGGTATCTGTGCCGGAGAAAGCGATATGCACCGGCGCATGATCGAGATATTCGTCGAGCGATTCGACGCGCATGATGGCCTGCTCGGCCTCCGCCCCGTGAATCCGCCGCGCCCACTCGATGTACTCCAACACGGGCCGGTTCGCTTCGTTAATATGTTCGTAGACCAGAAGGCCCGGCCCCTCCGGGTCGTCGCTCACGAGCGCATCAACGTTGTGTGCGCGCCCGACGCGCAGCACCGCGCGCGCAGCTTCGAGCGGCAGCGGGATCGCCGCCACCGTCTCAAGCGTGCGCGCGTGCTTGGTGAGCGCGCCGTTGTGCGCGATGAGCGGCACGTCCACGCCGAGTTCGAGCGCGAGCGGGCGCGCATCACGAAAGCGCCGGCCCGTGACGACCGCCACGCGCACGCCCGATGCGCGCGCGCGGGCGACCGCGCGCAGGTTGCGGGCCGAGAGTTGACCGCGCGAGTCGAGCAGCGTGCCGTCCAGATCGAGCGCGAGCAGGCGAATCATAAGCGCAGGGCCGAGTGACAAGCGACGGGTGACAAGATAAAACTTTTTCGCGCCACTTGTCACTCGCCCCTCGCCACCCGGCGCTGCTGTTAAGGTGCAAGATGATCGCTCCACCTGACGGACGCGAGGTGGCGGGCGTATGATGCGCAAGCGGGGCAGCAACCGTGTGCGGGGACAAGGCGCAAAGCCGCGGGCGGGCGGCAGCAAGACGAGCACGCTGCGGGCGGCGGCGGGTTGTGCTCCGATAAAATCCGGCTTTTTTATCTGCTGGCCAAAGTTTGAAAGGATAAAGCGACGATGAACGTGACCCATCTGGAATGCGCGGCGTGTGGTCTTGAGCATGAGGCACAACGCTTGCACAACCTCTGTCGTGAATGCGGCAAGCCGCTGCTGGTGCGTTACGACCTGGCACAGGCTGCCCGAACTTTGACGAAAGAGACTCTGACCGGGAGGCGACCCGATTTATGGCGTTACCGCGAGGTGCTGCCCGTCGCGCACGACGAAAATATCGTCTCGCTCGGCGAAGGCTGGACGCCGCTCTTGCCCGCGAAAGGCTTGGGCGCGCAACTCGGCCTCACGCAGCTTTACATCAAGGACGAGGGGCAGAACCCGACGCAGAGTTTCAAGGCGCGGGGCATGTCGGCGGCGGTCTCGATGGCGAAGGAGTTGGGCGTCAACAAACTGGCCGTCCCGTCGGCGGGTAACGCGGCGGGCGCGCTCGCGGCTTACGCGGCGCGCGCCGGGATGGAGGCGCACATCTTCATGCCCGACGACACGCCGCGCGCCAACGTCGTCGAATGCGAACAGATGGGCGCGCACGTCACGCTGATGCCGGGTCTGATCACGGATTGCGGCGCAGAGGTCGGGCGGCGCAAAGAGGCGGAAGGCTGGTTCGACGTTTCGACTTTGAAAGAGCCTTATCGCGTCGAGGGCAAAAAGACTTTGGGCTACGAGTTGGCCGAACAGATGAACTGGACGCTGCCCGACGTGATCATCTACCCGACGGGCGGCGGCACGGGTCTGATCGGCATGTGGAAGGCGTTTGCCGAGATGGAAGAGTTGGGCTTAATTGATGGGCACAGGCCGCGCATGGTCACGGTGCAGTCTGCGGGCTGCGCGCCGATTGTCCGCGCCTTTGCCGGGGGGCAACGCTTCGCAGAAGAGTTCCCGAACGCTGCGACGACCGCATCGGGTCTGCGCGTACCTAAAGCCATCGGCGACTTTCTCATTCTCGCGGCGCTACGCGACTCCGGCGGCACGGCCGTCGCCGTCACGGATGCGGAACTCATTGCCGCGACGCGCGAGATCGGCGCAGCCGAAGGAATCTTTTGCGCGCCCGAAGGCGCAGCCTGTTGGCCTGCGCTCAAGCAACTGTTGGCCGCAGGCGTGGTGGGCAAAGACGAGCGCATCGTGCTCTTTAATACGGGCGCGGGCGTGAAGTATCTGGAAGCTTACGGGGCGTGAGGCGGCGGTCGCGGCAGGCCCCCTTAAGCGTCTCAAGTTGAGTGGTGCAAGACTTATGAGTCGTAGAGCGTGGGCCTCAATTCTGTTTGTGTTGCTGCTCGGCGCGCCGTGTGGCGCAAGGGCGGGCGTACAGGCGAGCAGCTATCAGCGACAAGTAGGCGACGGCCTACCTGATGCCGTTGTCACCGTCCTGCTCGTGGCGGACGGACAGGCGCAGCCGGTCGGTTCGGGTCTCGTCGTGCGCGGCGACGGCCTGATCTTAACGGCCTATCATCTGGTCAAAGGCGCGGGCGCGATCCAGATCAGGTTGCGCAACGGCGAGACGTTCGACCGCGCCGAGTTGGTCGGGTCGGACGAGCGGCGCAACGTCGCCCTCCTGCGCGTTGCTGCCGCCGGGCTGACCACGCTGCCGGGTGTAAGTCTCGAAGAGTCGCAGGTCGGCGCGCCGGTGGCGGTCGTCTCGACGCAGACGAGCGGGGCGGAGAACATACCGGCCGGCGTCTTAACTTCAGTGAGCCTCGCCGACGAGATAAAGGGCGCTGGGCGTGGCTATCGCGTGCTGAAGTTTAATGCGCCCATAGCGCCCGATGCGGCGGGCGGCGTACTCGTTGACGAGAAGGGGCGCGCGCTGGGGCTGCTCGCGGCGCTGCCGCAGGCCGAGACGCAGAGCTACGCCGTGCCGTTGAGCAGTCTCATCGGTTTGAGCCGCAGCATCAGCGTGCCGCTTGCGTCTGCCTCGCCGCGCGCGACCAACACAAACGCGCCTTACCCGATCCCGCAAAGTCAGGTCTCAGTGCCGCAGCGGCCCGTGTCGCCGCTCGAAGCGCGCGGGCCCGGCTCGGTCGTCGTCAAACCTACGCGTGCGGTGGACGTGCTGCTGGCGTCGAAGACGATCTACGTGACGAGCCGCACGAACTTCTTCAAGCCCGAACAACTCATCAACGAACTCAAGAAGCAGCCGGAGCTTGACGCGTGGGGGCTGACCTTCGTGGACGACATGCAGGTGGCCGATCTAGTCCTGACGCTCGATCACGTCCTCTTCACCTACAAGTTCACCTTCACGCTCGCACACCAGCGCACGGGCGTGGTGGTGGCGACGGGCAGCGTCATCATCTGGGACGGCAACCTGGGTGCGCCGCACATGGCCGAGCGCGTGTTGGCGAAGCTCATGCAGGTGCGGGCGCAACCGGCGACGAAGCCGGAGCCGACAGACGATAGGAAGGCAAAGCAATGAGCGCGAGATTCATGCAGACACGGGCAGGCGCGCGCCTGCTGTTGTGGGTCGCGGCGTTGAACGTGGCGGGTCTCGCCTGCCTGTCGGCGACGACGGGCGCGCGCGATCCCTTAGCTTGGCAGCAGAGCGCGGACGGGCCCGGCGACTTGCGTTCGACGCTCGGCTCGCTGGGGTTCACGTTGATGCTGCCGGGCAGTTTCTTTGCGGCGGCCATCTTTCTATGCGTGCGCGTGCTGGTGCGCTCGGAAGCGGCGGCGCGCGGCGCTTGGTACGGCGCGGCCTTGCTGATCAACTTAATACTGGCGTGGCGGTTCGGCGCGGCTGACGGCGCGGCGCGGAGTTGAATGATGATGATGGGAGAGCGTTTGATGAAGTGGCATTTATCGAAAATGTTGGTCTGGCTGCACGGCTTTGTGCTGCTCGTGGTGATCGCGCTGGCGCTTTACGGCATGGCGCACGGGCAGACAAGACCCGCAGCGGCGCAGCCGAGCGCGACGGTCAACGCGGGCGCGGACGTTAAGCCGCCCACCGTTGCGGCCGAGCGCGCGAAGTTTGACGAGTTGCGCCGGGCCGGCTTCGACGCCGTCTATAATCTCGACTACGAGGGCGCGCGGCGCAAGTTCAAAGAGTTGGCGGCGGCGTTTCCGGATCATCCGGCGGGGCCGCAGTTCCTCGCCGCGAGCCTGTGGCTTGAGACGTTGAACAAGTCGCGCCGCCTGCAATCGGGTCTCTACAACTCCGAATCGTTCTACGCGCAGAACGAGGACAAGGTTGACCCCGGCGTCGTCGCGCAGTTCCGCGAGTGGACGCGCACGGCGAAGCAACTGGCGGAGGCGCGGCTCAAACAGAACCCGCGCGACACGGAGGCGCTCTACTTTCTCGGCGCGACGCAGGGGCTAAAGGCGTCGTTCGAGGGCGCGGTCGAGCGCCGTTTCGTCGCCGCCCTGCGCGACGGCTCGGACGCGGTTGATAAGCACCGCGAACTGGTCAAACTCGACCCCGACTTTCACGATGCCCGCATCATCATCGGCATGTACGACTACATCCTCGGCGGCTTGCCGTTCCCCATGCGCGTCGTCGCCGGCCTCACCGGCAATCGCGGCTCGAAGAAACGCGGCATAGCCACGCTCGAACTCGTCGCGCGCGAGGGCGCTTGGGCGCGCGAAGACGCAAAGACCTTGCTCATCCCACTCTACAAACGCGAGAAGCGTTTCCTTGATGCGCTCAAGTTCACGCGTGAACTGGCGGCGCAATACCCGCGCAACTATCTCTTCAAACTCGAAGCGGCCGATGCGCTCGTCTCACAGGCGGCGCTTGAGCGCGCGGCGGGCAACACGACGGCGGCGAGCGCATACGAGCGCGAAGCCTTCGGTATCTTCGACGCGCTGCTGCACGAACGCGACGCGCGCGCGGCGGGCGTCGTGCGCCAACTCGATCTGATTCACTATCAGTACGGCGAGGCTCTGTTCACCGCCGCGCAGGCGGAACACGCGGCGCGCGAGTTCCTGTCGGCGGCGACCGTCGCGGGTGCGGAGTCGAATCTGGCGACGATGGCGCGGCTGCGCGCGGCGCAGGCGCTCGATCTCGCGGGCAAACGCAACGATGCTTTGGCGCAGTACCAGACGGTGCTGGCGCGCCCGAACGTCTACGATTCGCAGGCCGAGGCGCAGCGCGGTCTGCGCGCGCCCTATCACAAGACCGAACAGAAACGACAAGCCGATGACAACTAACGAACTTGGGATGATGTGCTGCGAGCCGACAGCGCAAGAGTACGGTCTATTGTTCGCCGCCCCGGCGGGCTTCGTCACCGCCACGCCGCGCGCAGAATACGCGCACGCGCGCACAGTGGCCGCAGACGCGACCCGCCCGCGCCGTTTGCTCCTGTGTCTCGACGGCGTGCCGTTTGAGATCATGCAGGCGGCACAGGCGCGCGGGCTGTTCGCGGGCTTCCACGAGCCTTCGGGTTTGCTCTCGCCGTTTCCGACGATGACGAACATCGCGCTCGCCACCATGCTCGGCGCAAGCGCGCCGCTCGGCTACGAGTCGCTCTACTTTGATCGCAACGCGCAGGAGTTGCGCGGCGGCGTGCAGAAGTACATCGGCCGGCGCACACCCGATAAAGTGCCCTCGTCCTACATGGACGAACTTGATTATCAAGAGCCTTTGCCGTTCGAGTATCTGGTTTATGTCGCGCCCGATGCGGTCTGGCGCGCGGACATGCGCCGCTTCCGCGAGCGCTTCCGCGCCGCGCCGCGCGACCGCGACTACTTCGGCTTCCTCAAAGGCACGGACGGGTTGTTGCACGTGCGCGGCCCCGCCAAACTTCAGACCGCGCTCGTCTCGCTCGACGCGCTGCTCCGTGAACTGCAAGCGTGGCTTGGGCGCGAAACCGAGATCGTCCTCTTCTCCGATCACGGCATGGGGCTGGTCGAGAGTCGCAAGATTCACTTGCAGACGCACCTGCGCGCGCAGGGCTTCGAGGTGCGTTCACGGTTTCACGGTGGGCGCGGCGGGCGGCGCACCGTCTCGCTGCCTGCCTTCGGTCTCATCGGCTTTGCCGCGCTCTACTGCGCCGACGAGACCGACCCGGCCGAAGTCTCTGCCGCCGTCAACACGCTCGGCGGCGTTGACTTCAGCATGTACCGCGACGGCGGGGCGGCCGTTATCGTCCGCAACGCTGCCGGCGCGGCCCGCATCCGGCGCACGACCGACGCCGCCGGCGCGCGCTTCGCCTACGAACAACTGGACGGCGACCCGCTCGACCTCAGCGCGACAGTGCGGGCGATGCAAGCGGCGGGCGAGTTGACCGCCGATGGTTTTGCTGCCGACGAGGTGTGGCTTGCACGCACGGCGGCGCACACCTACCCGGACGCGCTGGCGAATCTCTATGAAGCCATGCACGGGACGCGCGTGCGGCACACAGCGGACGTGCTCATCAGTTGCCGCGACGGTTATTACTACGGCTGGTCGGCCCTAGACCGCTTCGTCCGCATCATGGCCACGCACGGCAACGCCATGCGCGGCAGCACGACCGCGTTCCTGATGAGCACGCACCGCGACTTCGCTCCTTACGTGCGCGGCACAGAGGCGCGCCCCGTGTTGCGTGCGTAAAGGCTAAACCTGATGGTTGACCGGGAGTGAGTAAGGATAATCCATCTGCTGGCTGATGCGCGCCCTGACCTCTGCGCCGGCCAGTTTCTCGACGAGATAAAGACCGAGATCGATGCCGGCCGTGACGCCGCCCGCCGTGATGATGTCGCCATCGTCCACGACGCGGCGGCGTTCGACCGTCGCCCCGAACGCTGGCAGGTCTTGATAGGCGCTGGGGTGCGTCGTGGCGTGTTTGCCTTGCAGGAAGCCGGCCGCGCCGAGCAGCAGCGACCCCGTGCAGACTGAACTCTTCAAAGGGCAGGCGGCGGCCGTCTTCAGCCACGCGATAAATGAATCATCATTAACTAACGTGCGCGTGCCGTAGCCACCGGCGACGACGATCAGATCGTAGCCGCCGAGCGGTTCGGCTACGCGCGTGGCCGTGAAGCGCAGGGCGCGGTCGTCTGCAAGGTCGCGCGTGCGGGCGCAGATGTCCCAACCGAGGTCTGGTCGGAAGCCCATAGACTTGAGCCGTGTGAGCGGGTCGTAGACGCCGACGAAATCGAGGGCGGTCATCTGATCGAAGATGATGAAGGCGATCTGCATGGTTGCTCTTCACAGTCTGCGCGACGCGCGCTTGTCGTCAACGCCGGATCATAGCACGCGCCCCTGCGTGCTTGACCTGCGGGACGGGCGCGCGTACAAACTGCGGCGATGACGACGACGACAAATGAGGCGGCGGCGGGCGTGGAGACGGTCGAGTTGGTGCGGCGCTTCGGCGCATTCACGGCCGTTGACGGGCTGAGCCTGCGGGTCGAGCGCGGGCAGTTCTTCGGCTTTCTGGGCCCGAACGGCGCGGGGAAGTCAACGACGATCAAGATGCTGACGGGGCTGCTTGCGCCGACCGCCGGGACAGCGCGCGTGCTCGGTTTCGACGTGGCGCGCGACGCGCTCGAAGTGAAACGGCGGATCGGCGTCGTGCCGGAAGACCTGAACCTGTTCGAGCGTTTGACGGGAGCGGAGATGCTGACGTTCACGGCGCGCATGTATGGGCTTCAGCGCGCCGAGACGGTCGAGCGCACGCGCGAGTTGCTGGCGTTGATGGAACTGGACGACGAGCCGCGCAAACTGGTCGTTGAGTATTCGCACGGGATGAAGAAGAAACTGGCGCTCGCGTGCGCGTTGATTCACCGGCCCGAAATACTCTTTCTCGACGAGCCGTTCGAGGGCGTGGACGCAATCGCCTCGCGCACGCTCAAAGACCTGCTGCTGCGCCTGACGGCGCGCGGGCTGACCGTCTTTCTCACCTCGCACGTGCTTGAGATCATCGAACGCCTATGTACGCACATTGCGATCATCAACGGCGGGCGACTCGTCGTCTCCGGCTCGCTAGACGAACTGCGGCGCGGCCTTGCGCCAGACGCCGCAGAAGATGCGCGCACCACGCCGCTCACGCTCGAAGAGTATTTCCTGCACGTCACGGGCGGCGCACGCCACGCCGAGCAAGATGCGCTGTCATGGTTGGGCTGAGCGCGCGAGAGTGAGCAGCAGGCAGCAAGAAACAGGTCGCCGGGTTGC
>DASVQA010000204.1:0-5223 GCA_036389375.1 Pyrinomonadaceae bacterium
AAAGACCTGAGCAAGTTGCTGGCCGACGCAGCGCCCGGCGCGCGTGTCGAGATAAACGGAAGTTGGCAAACCTTAGGCGCGGGCCCGGCCGCGCATGAGTCCATCGCACCGCGCACATTGAAGCAGGCGACGGACACACCCAAACGGAGCGCGGGAAATGCGCCGCAAGCAGAGTTCTTTTCTGCTCCACAGTTTGCGTCCGTGCGTTTTGCGCCTGTCGCAGCAGCGCGGCCTGTAAAAACGCCGGCCGCGCGGGCGCAGCCGGCCGCGCCGATCCGCACGACTTCGCCGGGCCTGACCGTCTATCAGGGTGGCGCGCTGACGCCGCGCCTCTACTTTGTCCACCAGCAACTCGGCAACCTAGACGTGACGCGGCAGATACTGGACGTGAGCATCTCCTACACGCCATCGCCCCGCCTGCAACTCGAAATTGAAGCACCTCTAGCGCGGACTGCCTTTGCTGACGGAGTCGCTGCCGGGTCGGATACGGGCTTGGGCAACGTCATGCTGTGGAGCAAGTATCGCTTTTACCGGACGGTGAAGACCTACGGGGATCGGCAGGCGGCCGTCAGGTTCGGCTTAGAGTTGCCGACAGGAAAAACGCGCGCCCCGACCGAGACGCAAATCAGTGCCCCGGCTTTCGTCCGACAACAACTCACACCGATCAACGGCGGGCTTGCGCCGCATTTCGATGTGGCCTTCTCACAAGCGGGCGGCCGGTTCATCTTCGGCGGCAACGCCGAGGGCATCCTGCGGACTGAGCGCGCGGGCTATCGTTTGGGCCACGAACTGCGCGTCAACACTGATCTCGAATACGTGCTGCTGCCGCGCGACTACCAGACGCCGGGGCACGAACTGTTTGCCATTCTGGAAACCAACTTTGTGCAGCGCGGGCGCGGGCGCTTGAGCGGCACGGTCGTGGATGGCAGTAAATCAACCGAATACTATCTTGCGCCGGGGCTGCAATATGCGGCCGAGCCAAGATTCGTCGTCGAGGGCAGCGTGCAAATCCCCGTCATACGCAACACGGGGGCGCTGTTGCTGCGCACAGACGTGAGCGTGCTGCTGGGCGTCAAGTATCTGTTTTAAGGTGAGCAGATGGCGCGCATCATTGGTCTGACACTTTTACTGCTGCTTGCGCCCATAGCTACTGTCGCGCAGGGGACGAAAGCGCCCGCGTGGGCTCTGCGTGATACGCGTGGGCGCATAGTGCGCCTTAGCGACTACAAGGGTAAGGTCGTGCTGCTGAATTTCTGGGCGACGTGGTGTCCGCCATGCCGCGCCGAAATCCCGGAACTCACCAAATGGCAACGCCAGTATGAAAGTTCCGGCTTACGAATAATCGGGATCACTTATCCGCCCACCATGCGTGCGACGGTGCGCCGGTTCATGCGCCGCGCCAAAATTAATTACCCCGTCGTGTTCGGCGCTAAAGCGACCAAAGCCCTCTTTGATCCGGGTGAAGCATTGCCGCTCAGCGTGATCATTGACCGTGCGGGCAACGTGCGCGAAGTGATTCAAGGGATCGTGTTCCCGGAAGAGTTCGAGCAGAAGGTTAAACCACTGCTCAAATAACCGCAGCCTGCGGGTGCGGGAGAACTCTTTGCAAGTAGCTTCGTATAATGTTAGTTTTTGTTGCACCGTCTCGGTTGTCACGTCGTATTTGCATCCTGAAGACAAGTCCGGTCATGCGCCTTACGCGGCCCACGCGCGCGTTGTGTGGTCTTACAAGTGCGGCCCGGCCTACCATCGCTGCAAATGAGCGTGCCGGCAGTAGAGGCCTTGAACCCGCCAGCATAAAACAGGAGTTGAGTTGCATGAGATTAAGCCGCCAGCACTTTTCATTGTCGTTGACCGCGTTACTGTCCGTCGTGCTGCTTTGGACGAGCAGCGCCCTGCCCGTGCGCGCGCAGGAGGAGAAGCGCGCCGAGAAGGAAGCCGTCGAGAAGACGAAGAAGGAAGAGGGGCAGAAGTCGGAAACCGATCAGCCCAAGCAGGAAGGGCAGCAGCAGACGAAGGCCACAGAGGCGAAGAAGCCTGAAGAGGCCAAGAAACCGGACGAGCCGAAGAAGCCGGAACCGATGTCCGCGCCGACGTTCGCCGGTTTGCGCCTGCGCTCAATCGGGCCGGCGTTTACGTCGGGGCGCGTCATCGGCTTCGCGGTCGATCCCAAAGAGCATAGCCGTTATTACGTCGCGTCGGCTTCGGGCGGCGTGTGGAAGACGGAGAACGGCGGCACGACCTTTCGGCCCATCTTCGACGGCGAAGGCTCTTATTCCATCGGCTACATCACGCTCGATCCGAAGAACCCGCTCACGGTCTGGGTCGGCACGGGCGAGAACAACTCGCAGCGCAGCGTCTCTTACGGCGACGGCGTCTATAAATCGGAAGACGGTGGCAAGACGTGGAAGAACATGGGGCTGAAAGGCTCGGAGCACATCGGGCGCATTGCGCTCGACCCGCGCGATGCGAACACGGTCTACGTCGCCGCGCAGGGGCCGCTCTGGGGGCCGGGCAAAGATCGCGGCCTCTTTAAGACGACCGACGGCGGGAAGACGTGGAAGAACATTCTCAACATCAGCGAGAACACGGGCGTGACCGACGTGATCATCGACCCGCAGAACCCCGACACCGTCTATGCCGCCGCCTATCAGCGTCGCCGGCATTACTGGACGCTCATTAACGGCGGGCCGGAAAGCGCGCTCTATAAATCAAACGACGGCGGCACGACATGGAAGAAACTCCGGGCCGGGCTGCCGACAACTGAGTTGGGGCGCATTGGGCTGACGATCTCGCCGGTCGATCCGAACGTGCTCTACGCCACCGTCGAGGCGGCGGACAAGCGCGGCGGCATCTTTCGTTCGACCGACCGGGGCGAGAGTTGGGAGCGGCGCAACGAATTCGATCAGACAGCGATGTACTACGCGCACATCGTCGCCGATCCGAAGGACGTGGATCGCATCTACGTGATGAACGTGCTGATCATGGTCTCGGACGACGCGGGGCGCACGCTCCGGCCATTGGGTGAACGCTCGAAGCACGTGGACAATCACGAAATCTGGATCGATCCGGACAACACGAACCATTATCTCGTCGGTTGCGACGGCGGCGTCTATGAGAGTTGGGACAGGGGCGCGAACTGGGATTTCAAACAGAACCTGCCGGTCACGCAGTTCTACGACGTGACGACCGACAACGATACGCCCTTCTACAACGTCTACGGCGGCGCGCAGGACAACTTCAACATCGGTGGCCCTTCGCGCACGCGCAACGCCAACGGCATCGTCAACGCCGATTGGTTCGTCACGCTCGGCGGCGACGGTTTCCGCACGCAGGTTGATCCGACCGACCCGAATACGATCTACACCGAATACCAGAACGGCGCGCTCTCGCGCTTCGACCGCCGGACGGGCGAGCGCATGGGCATCCAGCCCGAAGTCGGGCGCGGCGAAGACCCGCTCCGTTGGAACTGGGATTCGCCCTTCATCATCAGCCCGCACGCGCACACGCGCCTCTACTTTGCCGCCGACAAACTGTTTCGCTCCGACGACAGGGGCGACAGTTGGCAACTCATCAGCGGTTCGCTCACGCGCGGTCTCAATCGCAACACGCTGCCAGTCATGGGGCGCATCTGGAGCGCCGACGCGGTTGCGCGCCACGCTTCGACGGCCTTTTACGGCAACTCTTCGGCGCTCGCCGAGTCGCCAAAAAAAGAGGGGCTGATCTACGTCGGCACGGACGACGGTTTGATCAGCGTGACCGAGGACGGCGGCAAGAACTGGCGCCGGCTCGACACCTTCCCCGGCATCCCGGCACAGGCTTACGTCAGTCGTCTGATTGCCTCGAACCACGACGCGAACACGGTCTATGCAGGGTTTGATAATCACCAGAACGAGGATTTCAAACCGTACCTCTTAAAGAGCACGGATGCGGGGCGGACGTGGACTTCGATTGTCGCGAACCTGCCGGAGAACGGCCCCGTGCTGGCACTCGCGGAAGATCACGTCAATCCGAACCTGCTTTTTGTCGGCACGGAGTTCGGCCTGTGGTTCTCGCTCGACGGCGGGCGAAAGTGGGTGCAGTTGAAGGGCGGGCTGCCGACCATCGCCGTGCATGACATCGCCATTCAGCAGCGCGAGAACGATCTGGTCGTCGGCACGTTCGGGCGCGGCATCTACATACTCGACAATTACACACCGCTCCGGCAGTTGAAACCTGAGATGCTCACGCAGGAAGCGCAACTCTTTCCCGTCAAGCAGGCGCTCATGTACATACAGGCGCAGCCGCTCGGCGGCAACGGCAAGAGTTTTCAGGGCGAGTCTTTCTTCACGGCCGACAATCCGGCCTACGGCGCGACCTTCACTTACTATCTGAAGGAAGCCTACAAGACCCGTAAGCAGTTGCGGCAGGAGGCGGAGAAGGAAGCGGAGAAGCGCAAGGAAGCGCCCGCGCAGCCGACCGCCGAACAGTTGCGCGCGGAGGAAGAAGAGGAAGCGCCGGCCATCATCTTCACCATCACGGACGGCGAGGGCAACATCGTGCGGCGTCTGACCGGGCCACCGACCGCAGGCTTCCAACGCGTCAACTGGGATTTGCGCTATCCGCCGGCCGTCGTCGCAGCCCCGCCCGCAGGCGGCGGTGAAGAGGGCGGCGCGGGTGGCGGTGGTGGCGGCGGCGGGCAAGGCCCTTCAGGCTCGCTCGTCCTGCCGGGCACGTACAAGGTGACGATGGCGAAGCGCGTGGGCGGCGTCATCACGCAACTTTCTGCGCCGCAGCAGTTCGAGGTGATGACGGAAGCGCGCGAGGGCACGAGCACGGCCGACCGCGCCGCGCTGGTCGAGTTCCAACGCAAGGTCACGCGGCTGCAACGCGCCGTGACGGGCGCGCTCTCGACGGCCGACGCTTTGAAGCCGCGCTTCGCCGCCATCAAGCGCGCCCTGCTGAACACGCCCGACCCCGGCAACAAGATGATCAACGAAGCGACGCGGCTTGACGAGCGCACGGGCGAGATACTGCGGCAACTGCGCGGCGACACGCTCTTGCGCGCGCGCAACGAGAACACGCCGCCCGCGATTGCGGATCGCGTCTTCTCCATCATCGGCGACCAGAGCGCCTCGCTCGCGCGCCCGACGCGCACGCAGGAGCAGCAATATCGCTTAGCCGCAGAGGATTTCGCGGGCGTGCTCGCACAACTGCACCAGCTTGTTGATGTCGATCTCAAGA
>DASVQA010000205.1:0-1577 GCA_036389375.1 Pyrinomonadaceae bacterium
CTTTCCGCGCATGACCGTTGAGCAGAACATCGGCTATGGTCTGCGCATACGCAAGCGCCCGAAGCAGGAGATCAGAGAGACGACCGAGCGTCTGCTCGCGCTCGTCAGGCTCGAAGAACACCGCAAAAAATATCCTTCGCAACTCTCCGGCGGGCAGCAGCAGCGCGTAGCGATTGCGCGCACGCTCGCCTATCAACCGCAGGTCTTACTGTTTGACGAACCCTTCGGCGCGCTCGACGCACAGACCCGCGTGCGCCTGCGCCGCGAGATACGCGCGCTGCTCCGCGAGATCAAAGTGCCCGCTCTTTTCATCACGCACGATCAGGAGGAAGCGTTAGAACTCGGCGACCGCATCGCCGTCCTGCACGCCGGCCGCCTCGAACAGATCGGCACACCCGACGAGGTCTATAACAAGCCGGAGACCGAGTACGTCGCCACGTTCCTCGGCGCGGCCAACCTGCTCGTCGGCGTCGTCTCCGGCGGCGCGGTCGAGATCGGCACGGCCACCATCCCCGCGCAGGTGGAGACCGCGCGCTTCCGCGAAGGGCAATCGGTCAAGCTCGTCTTCCGCCCCGAAGACGTGGTCTTGAGCGAGACGGGCCAACTGCCCACGGGCGCGCGCCGGCTGACCAACGGCATCATCGAAGAGATCAACTTCGTCGGCGCTTACGAACGACTGACGCTCCGCCTCGATCTCATCGCGCGCCAACCGCACACGGGCGAGCCGCCGCTCTACAACGTCGCCATCACCACGCCCGAACACCGCATCGGCGTGCCCATCATCGTCACACGCCCCAAGCCCGCCGCCAACGCCCCGCGCCTGCCCGTCGGTGCGCGCGTCGCCATCGGCCTCACCGCCTTCCGCGTCCTGCCCAACTTCACGCTCGCCTCCGAGCGCGGCAGCAAAACTGTTGACGTGCAAGGTTGATGCGGCGCACCGTGCCGCCTCACCTCTCGGTTGACGCAACTTGCCGCGCACGTTTAGCATGCGAGTCATCCGCATTAACTTTCGCCGCGTGCGCGCCGGAGAGATTATTTGCCGCTGACCGGGAGACAGATCGGGGAGCTTTCATTCCTCATCATCTTTGCCACGCTGCACGGCTATGGCGCGGCGTGGCTGGCCGTCCGGATGCTGTTTCGGCCGCACAAGCCGGTGAAGTTGTGGGGGCTGACCATCTGGCCGCAGGGCATGATCCCGCGCCACCGCGAGCGGCTGGCGCAGTCTATCGGCAACGCCGTCGGCAACGAGTTGCTGGCGCAGGACACCGTCGTTGATGCGCTGTTTGAGACCGACTTCTTCCGCCGCAAGGTCGCAGACTTGATCGGCGGCTACACGGACGATCTGCTGAACACCTCTTACCCTTCGCTCGTCGAAGCGATCCCGGCGGGCGTGCGCGCGCCCGTGCTCGATGCGATCAGCGCACTGCAACTGCGCGTCGCCGACTATATTGCCAGCGTCCTCCGCAGCGAAGAGACCGCGACGGCCGTCAACGACTTCATCGACGCCCGCGTGGACGATCTGCTCGCGCGCCGGCTGAGCGAAGCGATAGACGATGAGACCTACGAGCAGATCGTCG
>DASVQA010000206.1:0-2810 GCA_036389375.1 Pyrinomonadaceae bacterium
GCGTTCGACCGCGATCTCGCCCTCGCCCGCAACGGTGCAAACCTTGGCGGGTCGCTCGCCCGCGCGGCAGATTCTCGACATCAATTCATCGAAGGCTACGGCCTGCGTCGAGGCGGCGGTGGCAGGGCGGTACTCCGGCGCGTCGCGCATGCGGGCATACCTTTTCACAAAGTCCGCGTCGAGCGTCGGCGCGTCGCCACGCCATTCCGGCTGCGCCCGCCTCGCAATTGAATGCGTGAAGAAGACCCAATACACGACGAGCGCGACCGCGACGGCGAGCAGCGCAAGATTGAGCGCGCCGCGCGACGCGCGACGTTGGAGCGTGCGTCGTGCGGCGAGCGCGACGAGCGCGGCGGCGGCCACGCACAACACCGCATTGAAACGCCACGGAAACTGGATCGATTGAAGCGGCTTGACGAGCCGCCACACGAAATTGCTCGCCGGAGTCATCAGTAAGAGACAGCCGAGCGACACGACGATCCAGAACGTGCGCTCTCGCTTGCAAAGACGATGCGACTCGTCGCCCGCCGCGTCGTCGCCGCCGTGGCCGCTCCGGCGGCAGGCGAGGATGGCGGCGCAAGCGATGACGATAGCGGTCGTCAAAACGGCGAGCGTGATGCGCCCGTCCAACTCCATGCGATTGAAGTTGGTTAATTGCAGCCACCTCCGGTGATAAAACTCAGGCAGCAAATCTCCGAGCGAGACGAATTCCTGTGTGGTGAGGGCGGGCAGCAGGTAGACGCACGCGAGGCCGATGCCGAGCGACATGCCGCCGACGGTTAAGACTAAGGCGCGCTTTCTTTGTTGCGGCGCGCACGCCCGGAGCGCGTACCAGGGAGGGACGAGCGAGAAGATCAAAGTTGTGGGCAGGTGTGTGGTGATGAGCGCGGCGTAACTGAGCGCAAGCCCCGGCAGCGCGTAAGGGAATGCGCCCGCCGTCGTCGTCATCAGTCGCCGGACGAAATAGAGCGTGAGCGGCATCCAGACGAACGCCCACGTCTCTGCGAACGCGACGCGCGTATAGACGTCAACGCCGAGATGGTACGGCGCGAGCATGTAGACGACGGCCGCAGGCACGGCGGATATTTCGTCGGTCGTCTCTTTGAGCCAGAGATAAGCGGTCAGGCCGGAGGCGACGAGGGCGAGCGAGAACGACGCGCCGAGGTGCGCCAGCCCGTATGCGCCGCCGTCGAGAAGGGGCGCAAAGAGAGCCGTGATGTAATAGGGCAGCGGCGCGTAGAAGAAGAAGACGGGGCTGCCGAGGCCGCCGTTCATGTCAGGCAGCCAGCGCGGGTAGAGGTCGCCCGCTAAAAGCTGCGCAGAGAAGTTCGCATGCCACATCGTGTGAAAGATCGCGTCGCCGCCGGTCGGCGCGCCGTAGAGCAGGAGAGGCGCGGTCAACAACAGCCCGCACGCGCAGACGAGAAGCGGGGCGAATAGTTTTCTCTTATTCATCCGTCGTGTGAAGACCGAAACCGCGCGCAGAGTGGTGATGCAAACTCGAATCCACTTTATCTTATTGCGGCCTGCATTTGAATGCATGACGTTGCTCAGGCGCGCGCCGGATTGTTAGTATCTCCGGGTCTTGGCAACACCTGCAAACAACATGCTACGCGAAACGGACTTCGTCGTCGTCGGCAGCGGCATCGCGGGCTTGCGCGCCGCGCTCGAAATCGCCGCAGGCGGCGCACGCGTCGTCGTGCTCACGAAAGAGCGCGCCGCCGAGTCGAACACGGAGTACGCGCAGGGCGGCGTGGCCGTCGCGCTCTCGGACGACGACGAAACTTCTCTGCATGAAGACGACACGCAGGCGGCGGGCGCGGGGCTGTGCGACGAGCGCGCCGTGCGTGTGCTGGTGGAAGACGGGCGGCGTTACATGCGCGAGTTGATCGAGTGGGGCGCAGAGTTCGACCGCGAGGGCGGCCGCCTGCTCTTTACGCAGGAGGCCGCGCACTCGCGCCGACGCATCCTTCACGCCGGGGGCGACGCCACGGGGCATGAGATCGTCCGCGCGCTGCTCGCACGCGCACGCGCCGACGCGCGCATCCAGTTTCTCGCGCACGCCGCGACCGAAGAGTTGATCGTCGAAGACGGCTTTTGCCGGGGCGTGCGCTATCTCGACCCGCTCGTGCGCGCGTCGCGCAGTGTGCGCGCGCGCGCCGTCGTGCTGGCATCGGGCGGGGCGGGGCAGTTGTACCTGCACACGACCAACCCGCAGGTCGCTACCGGCGACGGCATGGCGATGGCCTACGCGGCCGGCGCGGAATTGGCCGATATGGAGTTTGTGCAGTTTCACCCGACGGCCTTGAACGTCGAGGGCGCGCCGCGCTTTCTGCTCTCCGAGGCGATGCGCGGCGAGGGCGGCCTGCTGCGGAACGCCGAGGGCAAACGCTTTATGCCGCGCTATCACGAGCGCGCCGAACTCGCGCCGCGCGACATCGTGAGCCGCGCCATCGTCGCCGAATTGGAACGCACCGCCACGCGCACCGCTTTCATCGACATGACCGCGCTCGACGCGCGCTTCCTGCGTCGTCGCTTCCCGAAAATTTACGACACCTGCCTGCGTTACGGACTCGACATCACGCGCGAACCCGTCCCCGTCTCGCCCGCCGCTCACTACATCATGGGCGGCGTCCGCACAGACCTCGACGGACGCACGACCGTTCCGGGACTCTACGCCGCGGGCGAAGTGGCCTGCACGGGCGTCCACGGCGCGAACCGCTTGGCGTCGAACTCGCTCCTCGAAGGTCTCGTCTTTGGCGCGCGCGCCGGGCGAGCCGCCGCGGGCGATCACGCAGACGACACGCTCG
>DASVQA010000207.1:0-9462 GCA_036389375.1 Pyrinomonadaceae bacterium
GCGACTAACTCTTTGCCGGTGCCCGATTCGCCCGTGACTAAGACCGTTACATCCGATGATCTGATCTTATGGACTTCTTCGACCAGCTTCGTCATCGCCGGCGACGAATGGATGAAACCGGGCATGACGTTCTGCGTGCCGTCCTTGACTTGCTCCTGACCGGCGCGCCCTTCCATGTCCTTCTCGCGGAAGGCGCACACGTCCAGACCCAGTTCGACGACGCGCAGGAGTGGATCAATCGAGACGCCGCCGGGCAGCATCGTCTGCCCGCGCGGTGCGACGACGAGCGTGGCGAGCGGCGCGTGCGTCGTGTGCAGCACGTAGATGGCGGCGTCGTGCTGCGCGGCGAAACGTTCGCGCTCGCGCTCACCGTCCGTGCGGCTCAGCTTTTCGGCCAGATGCTCGCTCTCGGCCGGCGTCCAACCGTGTGCGACGATGACGCGCACACGCTCGTCCTCGCCTGCTTCGGTGATGAGCAGTTGCCGCGCGCCCGTCTCTTGATAAAGTACGGCGGCGAGTTCGCGCAGCAGCAACTCGCGCGAAGCGACGGCATCGGTCAGGCGCGACAGGATGAGGTGCAGGAGCGGCGAAGTCTCGCGCTGCGGTTCGGGTGCGTTGCGGTCGAGCGCGGCGAGTGCTTCGACGGTGCGCGTAATGTCGCGGCTTGCGCCGAGCGCGCGGAAGGTATCAGCGGCGGCGCTCAGACACTCTGCGGCGCGCTCCGGCTGGATGGCGGTGTAGGCGCGGCCGAGTTCGTAGCGGGCGAGCGCGCTGCGATAACGGTCGCCGAGCGTTTCGTAGATCGAGACGCTGCGCCCGAAGTGCTGCGTGGCGCGCACGGCGTCGCCCTCGGCCAGCGCGAACAGGCCGCGTAGGCGCTGCTCGTCGCCCGCGACCGCCAGATCGGCGTGCGCTAGTTCGACCGTCTCCTCTTCGAGAATCTGCAACTGCGCGGCACATTCCGGCAGGTTGCCGCCGCACAGGTAGCCTTCGGCAATCACCAGCCGCGATTCGAGCATGGCTTGTCTGTCGCCGATGCGCTCGGCCAAAGTCAGCGCGCGCTCCCCGCAGTCGCGCGCCTGCGCCGGATCGTTCATCGCCAGATAGCAGCGGCCGAGCGTGCGCAAGGGCTGCCCCGCATACCACTTGTTTGGGTTCTCCTGCGCCAGATGGACGGCGCGTTCGAGATACGCGCACGCTTCCGTCAGTTCGCCGCGCAAGAGCAGCAGTTCGCCGAGCGAGTCGAGGATGATCGGGACTTTCGTGCCGCGCTTGTCAATCTCGGTCGCCAGCGCGAGCGCGCGTTCGAGGGCCGCTTGCGCGCGCGGCCAGTCGCCCATGAGCGTCAGGTGGACGCCGAGGTTGTTGTAGCCGTCGGCGGCGTTCGCCTTGTGCTCGGTGCGCTCGTAGTAGCTGATCGCCTGTTCGAGATAGCGTATGCCGTCGTGCGGGCGTTTGAGGTAGATGCACGCGCCCGCCATGTTCGTGTAAATCTTGCCGAGCAGATAAGGCGCGGGATGATCGCCGACGAGTTTCAGAGATTGTTCCAGATGATCGAGCGCCGGCTCGTAGTTGCCCTCGAACAACTCCGCGAGCGCGATGCCGAAATAGGCTTCGGCCATGCCACGCCAGTCGCCCGTGCCGCGAAAATGTTCCAGCGCCTTCTGCGCGTGATCGCGGGCAATGGTGTATTCGTTGATGCTGCGATAGACGCGCGCGAGCGCGACATAGACCGTGCCGAGTTGCGCGCCCGTGCCATGCTCGGTCGCTTCGCGCAGAGTCGTGTTCAAAAGCGCGATGGCTTTCGGATGGTCGCCCGTGTAGTTGTAAGCCAGCCCGATCTGCACGCCCAGACAGGCGGCCGCGTCCGGCTCTAACGCGGCGCGCGCCTCCGGCGCTTCATACATGCGGACGGCGTCGAGCGATTCCGCGTAGCGCCCCTGCATCTCAAGCGCACTTGAGAGCGCACAACGCGCCTGCGCCTGAAGCGACGCATCGCCCCGCACCGCCCGCATGATCGCGCCGACGCGCTTGCTCACTTCCGACGACTGCCCTTGATCGAGCAGTTCGCGCACCTCTTCCAACTCACGCGTGAGCAGTTGGCGCTGCGCCTGCACACGCGCACGCGGCCCCAGCGCGTCCGCCAGTTGCACGACGCCCGCCTCAGTCTTGTCCCGGCCCGTTTCGTCGCGGCCTGTCGGCGGTTGCTTGCTCATTGGATCGTGCTCAATATAGTTGCCCAACATAGAATTCTCAAACAGCCCCGCGTCGGCTTAAGGGCGAGGCCGCACGAAGATCATGCGGTAATTGCTATGTGGGCGATAGCCTGCGCGGCGATAGAAAGCCTGCGCGATCTGATTGTGTTCGCTGACGAGCAGACAGAGCGAGCGCGTGGTCAGCAACAACTCGCGGCTCATCTGCGAGAGGCAGCGCAGACCGTAGCCGCGCCCGCGCTCGGCCGCGTTCACGAACACGCCTTCCAGATAGGTCGCCTCCGGCGTCTCCGCCACGACATCGGTTTTGAAGATCAAACGCCCGTCCTCGATCCAGACCCACACGCGCCCCAGCGCGATGCGCCGCGCGGTGCGCGCGCGAAAGCCGACCGGGTCAACCTTGAGCGGATTGACGCCGCTCTCGGCAAAAGCCATCTCGGCGTGTACGTGGGCCACCGTTTCGAGGTCGGCCGCGACGGCGCGGCGCAGCCCCGGCACGTGTTCATGCACGGCGGCGGGCCAACGCTGCACGTACATCAGTTCGTCGCACACCTGTCGTTCCACGGATTCGCCGGCCGCAAAGCTGGCCCAGAAACGGTCTGCGCGTTTCCGTTCGCCCATGATCATGTGCAGCTTCGGACAGGCGCGTGCGAGCGCGGCAAACGCCGTCAGCGTGGCTTCGTTGCGCGCGTCGAAGGTGACGGTGTGACCGATGAGGGCGACGCCGGTCAGCCGTCCCTGCGCGTTGCGGCAGCCGTAGAACGTGCCCCGGTTGAGCGCGCTCTCAAGCCCGTTGTCGCGGATAAAACTGGCCATCACGACCGAATGCACCGGGCGCGCGGCGAGAAAGGCGAGCACTTCTTGTGTGCAGCCGTTCGTGAGGGGTTGGGCGACCGCGACGGCACGCGCGCGTGGTGCGCGGGCTACGTCAGCGGCGACAGATTCGACCGCCTGTTGGCTGAGGTGCGGTGGAGGCATGGTTGCTCTTGACCGGGAGTCTTGCACCTTGCGGAGGATGACATTGGGGCGCGGAACACGGGCGCGCGCGCGTGGGTCGGCGCTTTGAGAATAGCTGCGCCTCAGTAACCGATGTGATCCGCCCCGTTATCGAGTACGACGGGCATCGCGGCCGTCGGTTCGCCGCCCGCCTCGGTCGCCTGCGCGCGTGTGATCACGTCGCTGATAAGCACACCATCGCTAATCAGAACGCCGTCGCTGACAAAGACGCCGTCGCTAATCAACACGCCGTTGCCTGCGAGGGCCGGATCAAGGTCGCGCCAGCGCAGCAGATCGCGCGCCGTCGTGTAGAGTGAGCCGCCGCCCAGTGGTGTACCGTTGCTGGTGAAGATTGAATCGCTGATCAGAACGCCGTCGCTGACAAAGACGCCGTCGCTGATCAAGACGCCGTCGCTGACGAAGACGCCATCGCTGATGAGCACGCCGCTACCATAGATGCGCTGGTAGCTGGTGATCAAGCTCTGCCCCGTGGCATAGCTGTAGTTTAAGACAAGCCCCTGCGCCCAGTTGAAGGTCTGACCGCCAATCGTCGTGTGCGGATTGGGCGCAGCGCCGGTCAGCAAGGGCGCACCCGTCGGTGTGTCATTCGTCAGGTCTGTGCGGACGAGTTTCGCCAAACGCACCGCCCCTTCGATGTTCAACTCGCCCGCGCCCTGCTCGAACATGTTAAAGCCCGCGAGCGGTTGCGCCGTGTACATCAGGATCGCCTTGATCATGTTGGGCGTAAGCGACGGGTTCGCTTGCAGCAGTAGCGCGGCTGCGCCCGCGACGATCGGCGCGGCCATGGACGTGCCGCTCAGGGTCATCATCTCGCGCGAGTCTTCGTAAGGGTTGGTGATGTGTGCGCTGAGGCCATAATGCGTGGCGAGGAAATTCCCATCGGCTTCCGCGCTCAACAGCCGATTGCCCGGCGCAACCACGTCTGGCTTGATCAAGTTGTCGTAATGGCGCGCGCCCCTTTCGTCCAACCAGGAGCTACGCGTCGGCCCGCGTGAACTGTAAGTAGCCACGCCGTCGTCGCTGCGCCCGTCCGTGCCAAACGTGTTCGCTGCACCGACGGTCAGCGCCGACGGCTCGATGCCCGGCGAATGAATCAAACCGTAAACCTTCCGCCCCTCCGCGTCCTTCCCGTTATTGCCTGCCGCCGCGACGACCACGATGCCCGAATCAACGAGCCGGCGCACAGCGCGGCACACTGGATCGTTGCGGTAGGAATCAACCGCCGGCATCCCCAGACTCATGTTCACGACGCGTATGTTGTAGCGCGTGCGGTTCGTCGGATTGGTTGCGCTGACGGGCTGCGTCGGGTCGGCGGGGCTGAGAATCCAGTCGAGCGCGTTCAGCAGATTGCTGACGCTGCCGACGCCGTTTTCGTCGAGCACGCGCAGGTTGATGATGTTGGCGTTCGGCGCGATGCCGATGTAAGCGGCGTTGGCGATACGGCCGTTGCCGGCTGCGAGCGAGGCGACGTGCGTGCCGTGCCCGTAAGCATCGTTGGTCGAGTCGTCGCTGCCGCCGCTGTAGTTGGCGAAATCGGCTTGCGCGACGATACGTACGTCGCTGCGGGTCGTGCGCCCGTCGCGGAAAGCTTTGTGGCTTTTCTTAATGCCTGAATCGAGGATGGCGATGCCGATGCCTGTGCCGTCGAGACCGGGCACGGCCTGAGCGCGCACGAGGTCTGCGCCCGTCGTCGCCGAGACGTGACCGAGCGTGCGGACTTCGCGGTCGGGCGAGATAAAGGCCACCTCTTTGAGCGCGGCCAGTTCCGCGATCACGCTCGCGGGCATGGTCGCCACCGCGTAGTTCAGATTTTGCAGGCTGTAGTTGACGCTCACGTTCGGGCGCTGGTAGATGGCGTTGACGGCCGCGCCCGGCGTCTTGTTGAACCGGCAGACGACGCGGAAGACGCGGCTACTGAGCGAGCGCGTGCCCAACTGTGCATAGAGGTCGGGTGAGATTTTGTCGGGGCGCACGACGGTCTGCCGCCCGTTCACCAAGAGCGTAAGACCGGACGGGCGCACGACGATGGGGACGGGCGGCTCGTCCGCGCGCCGGATCGGGCGGTATTTGCCGTCGCCAACCGACAGTTTCTCCTGCGCCTGCACGGGCCCGAGCGGCAGAGTCGTGCAACACAGCGCACAGAGCAGAAGGCTGGCAACGTAAGGTCTCAGGTTGGAGAACTTCAAACTAGACATTTGCTTCGATTACTCAGGCACTCCGGCGCGGGGCAATGATAACGCCGGTCAACTAACAAGAACAGTTTTGCGCTCAAGGCTTTGGCTTGCCGGCGCAAACATAGGTTGAACGACCCGCGAACTGAGGGATTTTACCGAAAAGCGAAATAGTCCGGGCAATTCTTTGATGTGTCCCGCCTCGAAACGTTGCAAATTCAAAGGGTAAATCCTTTTGGCCGCGCTGTCCGACTCAACGCTCCTTATTTGTGCAACAGCTATGCCAGATTTGTGCAACAGCTATGCCAGCAATCCGGCTGCGTCCCGACTTCGACAACGCGCCGAGCGGGCGCAAGAGTTTTACGGCGAAAAGTCTGCAATCGCGGCTAAGACGGGCTTCTTTTAGCGCCGCAGGAACGTTTGGGCGGGGCCAAGTCGGCGGCGCTAGACGTGCAATCACCCGTCTAGCGCACCCGTTTTTCTGTATACCCGCTTTGCAGTCGATACTATCTTCACACCACGTCAAAAATCTCAATGTTTTGGCGGGTGAAAAACGGGTCGCGGTCTGCCCTAAAAGCGTGGTGCGATCAAAGTATCCCGGCAGCCTCATCGCGCCGGGCACTTTTCCGGCCGGCGCACACGCTTTTTCCACCTGAAATTTAACTGCGCCCCGCGTTTTCGCGCCTTTTCCGGTCATGGCACGATGCTTGAACAAGGGCGTAGCGCCGCGCGGCAGTTACAAGGAAGTCCCTTGCGGCGACTGACGACTGACGCCGCATGTGTTCGAGCCGAGGGAAGGTTGAGCGCGTGTGCTCTTAAACCGGCACGCGCTCTTTATTCAAGTAACAACGACCAGTAGGAGACACAACAGCAATGAATCGCCCGCTCTCTATATTTCGTTCCAACGGTCTGCGCCTCGTCTTAACGAGTTTAATTCTGTGCGCCGCCGCGTTCGCCCTAAACGTCAGCAGCGCCGCACAGACGCGCACCAACAACGGCGTCACAATCATGTCGCATGGCAGCGACGACGGGAATCCGACGCCGACGCCCACACCTTCGCCGTCGCCCACAGCATCGCCCACGCCTTCGCCATCACCGACCGCTTCGCCTTCGCCCGCACCCGGCGCGGAGACGAGCGTCGAGATCGATCTGGTGGGCGCGGCCATAAACGGCGCGACGCCGCGCGGCGAGGCCGAGTTGAAACGCCGCGCCGACGGCACACGCGAGTTCGAGGTCAGCGTGCGGAACGTGAATCTCGCGGCCGGGACGCGTCTGAACGTCATCGTGGACGGCAAGAAGGTGGGCGAGATCGTCGTGACTTCCCTGCTCAACGGCAAGTTCGAGTTGGACACGCGCGACGGTCAGGCGCTGCCGCCCGTCGTCAGCGGCACGACCGTCGCGGTCACGGATCAGGCGGGCGCAACCATCGTCGCCGGTTCATTCTCCGTCACGCTGCCGCCGCCCGGCCCCACGCCGACGCCCAGCCCGACGCCTGCGCCGCAGCCGGGCGCTGACATCATCCTGCGCATCCCGCTCGTCGGTTCGGTGCTGAACGGCGTCATCCCGAAGGGGCACGCAGAGTTTAAGCAGCGCGCGGGCGGCAACGAGTTCGAGGTCGAGATTGAGGACGTGAACCTGCCGGCCGGCACGACGTTCAACGTGCTGGTGGATAACGTGAGCGTCGGTCAGATCGTCTTGGGTCAGTTCTTCAAGGGCAAGCTTGAGTTGGAAGCCGAGCACGGACAGGCTGTGCCCGCGATCACGAACGGCACGGTCATCACCGTCGTCAACAGTGCGGGCACGACGATTCTCGCGGGCAGCTTTGGCGCAAACGCCAGCGCCGCCGCGCTCGTCAATCCGCTTGAAGACACCAGTTTCTTCGTGCGCCAGCAGTACATTGATTTCCTGAATCGCGGGCCGGAAGAGGCGGGCTTGAACGCATGGGTGAACCTGCTCAATCAGTGCCCTGAGAACGGCTACGGCACGACGCACGTCGAGTGCGACCGTGTGCAGGTCTCGGCCGGTTTCTATCGCTCGCAGGAATTCTTAGGGCGCGGCTACTTCATCTATCGCGCCTACGACGCCGCGCTCGGTCGGCTGCCGCGCTACGCAGAGTTTCTGCCGGAGATGGGCCGCCTCGGCGCAGCTCGCACGGCAACCGAGTTGGAAGCGAACAAGGCGGCCTACATGGACGACTTCGTGCAGCGCGCAGAGTTCCAGACCCGTTACGCGGGATTGACCGACGCAGCGCATGCTGAAGAATTTGTGAGCCGGCTGGAACAGACGGCGGGTGTGCGCCTGGCCAGCCACGCGCAGTTGGTTGGCGACCTGCGCAGCGGCGCACGCACCCTCGCGCAGACCTTGCGCGCGTTCCTCGACAGCCCTGAAGTCAACGATCATTTCATCTTCCGGGGCTTCGTCACGATGCAGTATTTCGGCTACCTGCGGCGCGACCCTGAGCCGGCCGGCTGGAACGCATGGGTGAACGTCCTTACCAACGGCGCAGGCAACATTCAACCCGGCGACTACCGCACGCTCATCTTCGGTTTCGTCCACTCGCAAGAGTACCGCAACCGCTTCGGCCATCCGTAGATAACTGCTCTAACCAAGACAAACAGGGGAGACGGCGCACGCTGCGCGTCTCCCCTGTTTGTCTTATGACTATTGACACCAATCACTGATAAGCATATCGTGCTCATGCTTTCGCCGCGCCCTCGTAACGCTCACGTTCGTCACCAAAATTGATTTTCGATCAACTGGCTTTTACTACTAGTCGTTCAAGCTTGGCGCAAGGTTAGAGCTTCTGCCGGGTTTAGCTAGATGATTAAGCATTCAAGCAGATTGAGTTGCGGTTATTAAGGGATAGCCAACCCCTCATCGGAGAGGAGAATGGGACTATGAGAAACTTGCTGGGCTGCTGTTTTCTGTCTGCATTCTTGTTCACTTTGACAACGCCCGCGCAACAGAGTAGGCCGATTATGCCGGCCGCTGTTAACACAGAGCGGCGTGTCGCAATGGTCATTGGTAATAGCGCCTATGAGCTTGCGCCCTTGAAGAACCCGGTCAATGACGCGCGTGATATTGCCCATGCATTAACGACGTTAGGCTTTGAAGTAAGCTATAAGGAAGATTTGAATCAGAAAGATATGAAACGCGCCATTCGTGAATTTGGCGCACAGATAAGGAAAGGCGGCGTTGGTCTCTTTTATTATGCGGGCCATGGTGTGCAGGTGAATGGCGTAAATTACCTCATCCCGGTCGATGCGAAAGTCGAAAGCGAAGAAGAGGTAGAATATGAATGTGTGGACGCAGGTTTTGTGTTGGCGCAGATGGAGAGTGCTGGCAACACCATGAACATCATGATTCTGGATGCCTGCCGGAACAATCCTTTTGCGCGTAGCTTTCGCTCTCCTTCGCGCGGGTTGGCGCAGATGAAAGCGCCGAGCGGAACGCTCATTGCGTATGCGACCGCACCGGGCTCCGTGGCTAGCGACGGGAATGCAAAGAATGGGATTTACACGCAGGAACTACTCAAATCTATGCTGACGCCGAATTTGAGTATAGAAGAATTTTTTAAACGCGTCAGAATTTCAGTGCGTAATTTAACGCAAGATAAACAAACACCATGGGAGTCATCTTCGCTCACATGCGATTTCTATTTTAATCAAGCTGGTGAGGTCGCGGACGCAGCAATCTTTCCATTAGGGACAAATGAGACAGAGCCAATAGCAGACCCGGCAAAAAACCTAGGCTCAATGAGAGGTAGCTCGCTCGCGCCAGATGAGGGCGCGTTCAACGGTGGGACTTACACGAACAAGTTCTTCAGCTTCACGCTGACCTTCCCAGTCGAGTGGACTGTGCAGGGTAAAGAAATGAAGGAGATCATTGATACTACAGGAAAACACCTCCTAGCGGGCGATAACAAGAACTTGCAGGCCATGATCGATTCCGCATCGCAAAACTCTTTCCACCTGCTGACCATCTCAAAGTTCGCTCTTGGTGCACCCGTTGATTTTAACCCTATGCTCCTCTGCTTAGCCGAGCGGGTCAGCCTGTTCCCG
>DASVQA010000208.1:0-52698 GCA_036389375.1 Pyrinomonadaceae bacterium
AGGCGGCCGATTTTGACCGCCTTGCACGCGAAGACGAAGCGGGTACGGACGGGTTCACAGTCGCGGCGTTGCCCGACCCGGAAAACGCGCTCGCTCATGCCGAAGTGGCGGACGTGTTGCAGCGTGCGCTCGCACGCGCCATCGGCGAACTTGAGGCCGAGGATCGGCTGCTGCTCAAGCTCTACTACTTTGACGACCTGCGGCTGCGCGAGGCGGGCGCTCTGTTGGGCGTACACGAAGCGACCGCCAGCCGGCGACTGACGCGCCTGCACAAAGACGTGCGCGGGCGCGTCGAAGCGTTCTTGCTCGCGGAGCATGGTTGGACGAAGCAGGAAGCCGCGCGTGCGCTGGCCGAGGGCGCGGCGCATCTGGACACAGACCTACGGCCGCTCTTTGTGACCGAGCGGAGCGGCAGCGAACAGCGCGAAGAGTTGCGCGAATGAAGCGGCGGCGCATGTTGCGCGCGAAGCTTTGGCGAGACGCGCCGGAGCGCAAGATCGAGGCGCGCGGCACGTTCTTCAGATAGCCACAGGCAGACGCAGTTTGCCTGTTCCGAGTAAGTAGTAATTTGATGAAGCAGGAATTTGATCAAGAGGTTGATTCGTTGCTGCGCGCACATGCGCGGCGCGCAACTCTGCCGCCCGCCGCAACGGCGCAGGGCGCACAGGTCGGCGTGCATCTCGACGCCGACGAGTTGAGTGCCTATGCGGAGGGCGCGCTGCCCGCACCGGCCCGCATGCGCTACGCGGCGCATCTGGCCGACTGCGATACGTGTCGCCATGAAGTTGTCGTGCTGGCACGCGCGGCGGGCGTGGCGGAGCAGTTGGCTCAGAGACCCGCAGGCGCAAGTGTAGCCGCGCCGTCGTGGCGCGAGCGGCTGGCTGCTCTGTTCATGCCGGGGCCGTGGCGTTATGCGTTGCCGGTTCTGGCGCTGCTGGCCGTGAGCGGCGTCGTGCTCATGGTGCTGACGGGCACGCGTGAAGTGCGCGAATCAAACGCTGAACAGGTCGCCTCCGTGCCACGCGGCGGGGCCGGCGCGGAGCAGAATCACGCACCGGCAACGCAGCCGCAGCCGAACGCGAACACGGCGGCGAGCGCCGCCCAGACCACCCCAGCGACCGACGCGACCATCGTGAGCCGCACTGATGACAGCAAAGCGGGCAAGCCTACGGCTGCGCCAAACGCAACGCCCGAACTGCTCGCGCGCAACGGGACGCCGGGTGCGCCGCCAGAGACGCGCCCCATCAACGTGCCCGCGCCGCAACAGGCTGCGCCGAGCTACGACAAGCTATCGAATATCAATCAGACGGAGAGCGCGAACCAGAGCGCAGGCGTGAATCAGAGCGCGGGCGTGGGCTTGAGCAGTAACGCCGCGCAACAGTCCGCGCCTGCGAACGCAACGCGCGGCTATGCGCCTGCGCCGCCGACCGACATCATTGCGCCGCCCGGCCCGCAGTTGAATAAAGAGCAGGCTACGGCTGAGCCGAAGGTGGGCACGCCGGCCGATCAACCGCGCGAGCGCAACGACCGGAGCGCCGCCGACGAACGTGGGCCACGCAAAAGCCGCGAGACAACGCGTGCCAGAGACCGTGATGAAGTGTCGTTGCACGGCCCCGCGCGTTCCATGTCCGCGCCGAAGGACGAACGCGCGAGCGAAGACCGGGCGGCGGACGCAGAAGCGACTACGCGCAGCCCACGGCGCAAAACCGACAGCACGAGCGGCGCAGCGACTACGTCTGGTGGAGATGCGGGCGAGACGCGCAGCCTCGCCGGTCGCCAGTTCCGCCGGCAAAAGAGCGCGTGGGTGGACACGGCTTATCGCAACGGCCAAGCGACCGTCAACGTCCGCCGCGATTCCGAACAATGGCGCGCGCTCGTGGCCGACGAACCTGAACTGCGCCGCATCGCCAACACGCTCGGCGGCGAAGTCGTCGTCGTCTGGCGCGGGCGCGCGTATCGGATCAAATAGTGACGAGTCACGAGTCACGAGTTAAACTACACCTGCCTTAGCCCGTCACTCGTCACTCGTCACTTGTCACTGCTCTTATGATCTTCCGCAGCCCTTTCCCCGCCGTCGAAATCTCTGACCAGCCGTTGACACCGTTCGTGCTTGAGCATGCGCGGACGTTTGGCGCAAAGCCTGCGCTGATTGACGCCGCCAGCAATCGCACCGTGACTTACGCGGAGTTGGCGGCGCTCGTCGAGCGCGTGGCGGCCGGTTTGGCGGCGCGCGGACTCAGCAAGGGCGACGTGTGCGCCATCTTCAGCCCGAACGCTATCGAGTTTGCGCTCATGTTTCTCGGCGCGGTGCGCGCGGGCGGCGTCGTCACCACCATCAACCCGCTCTGCACGACCGAAGAGATCGCGCACCAACTGGCCGACGCGCGCGCCCAGTTTCTGCTGACTGCGCCCGCGTGGTTGGAGAAAGCGGCGGCTGCCGCCACTGGCATCGTGCGCGAGTTGTTCGTCACGGGCGCAGAGGCGCAGGGCGCAACGCCGTTCGCTTCATTACTATCAGTTGCCGGCCCCGCGCCCGACGTTGCGCTCGACCCGCACACAGACCTCGCGGCGCTGCCCTATTCGAGCGGCACGACGGGGCTGCCGAAGGGCGTCATGCTGACGCACCGTAACCTCGTCGCCAACCTCTGTCAGATCGCGGGCACGGCGCATCTCAGCGGCGACGACACGCTCATCTGCGTACTGCCGCTCTTTCACATCTACGGCATGCAGGTGATCATGAACGCGGGGCTGCGTGCGGGCGCGACCATCGTCCTGCTGCCGCGCTACGAACTCGCGGACGTGCTTAGCGCGATTGCGACATACCGCGTCACGTTCGCACATTTCGTCCCGCCCATCATGCTCGCGCTCGTCAAACAAACGTCTGTGACGGACTATGATCTGTCGTCGCTGAAAACGATCTTTTCGGCCGCCGCGCCCCTGAGCGCGGAACTGGCGCGCGCGTGCGCCGCGCGGCTCGGCTGCTTCGTCAAACAGGGCTACGGCATGACCGAGGCTGCACCCGCCACGCACATGCTGCCGCACGACCCCGCAGCCGTGCGCTACGACTCGGTCGGCTGGTGCGTGCCGAACATGGAATGCAAGATTGTTGACGGCGAGACGGGCGCGGAGTTGGGCGTGCATGAACGCGGCGAAATCTGTGTGCGCGGGCCGCAGGTGATGCGCGGCTATCTGAACAACCCGCAAGCGACCGCGCAGACCATCGATGCCGAGGGCTGGCTGCACACGGGCGACATCGGCTACGCGGACGAGGCGGGCTACTTCTACGTCGTAGATCGCGTGAAGGAACTGATCAAGTACAAAGGTTTTCAGGTCGCGCCCGCCGAACTCGAAGCCGTGTTGCTCGCGCATCCGGCGGTTGCGGATGCGGCCGTGATCCCATGTCCTGACGAAGCGGCCGGCGAAGTGCCGCATGCCTTCGTCGTGCTGAAAGCCGGGTGCGACGACACACCTGCCGACGAGTTGCTCGCCTACGTCGCCGCGCGCGTCACGCCCTACAAGAAAGTGCGGCGGCTTGAGTTCATCGCGCAGATTCCGAAATCGGCTTCGGGCAAAATCCTGCGCCGCGTCCTTGTCGAGCGCGCACGAGCGCAGCGTTCTTAAGCGCCGAAGCTGGCGGCTTCAAGTTCTACCCTGCCGGTCGCCCGGTTTGCCTCTGCGCGTTCTTTCGCGTTACTTTAGCGGCCGGTTTAACCCCCACACATCTCCATCGGACAGGACACACGAGATGAACAGCAGCGCCTTGCTTCTACGCGGCCCCTTCGCCGCCCTTCTGCTTCTCGCTTCAACGCTTGCCATGTGCGCGCCGCCCGCCGCCGCGCAAGCACGCAACCCGCGTCGCGCGCAGACCACGTCCGGCTCGCCGCCGCGCGCAGTGCGCGACGCGGACATCGCGCGCATGATCGCGGAGATCGACCCGCGCAACGTCGAGCGCACGATCCGCACGCTCGTCTCCTTCGGCACGCGCAACACGCTGTCAGCGCAGGACGACCCACGACGCGGCATCGGCGCGGCGCGCGACTGGCTCTACAACGAGTTGCAAAAGATCGCGCAGACTGCGGGCGGGCGCATGACGGTCGAGAAGCAGTCGTACACGCAGGAGGCGCAGCCGCCGCCGCGCGGGCGCGTGCCGACGGCGACGGTTGTGACCAACGTCGTGGCGACGCTCAGGGGCACGCAGGCCGAGTCGGCGGCGCGCACTTATGTCGTGAGCGGGCATTATGATTCGATGTGCAGCAGCCCGACCGACGCGCAGTGCGACGCGCCGGGCGCGAACGACGATGCGTCGGGCGTCGCCGCCGTCCTTGAGATGGCGCGCGTGATGGCGCGGCGCGAGTTCGATGCCACCGTCGTCTTTATGGCGGTCGCGGGCGAGGAGCAGAGCCTGCTCGGCTCGACGCACTTTGCCGAAGTCGCAAAGCAGCAGAACATGAACATCGAAGGGATGTTCACGAATGACATCGTCGGCAATTCGCACGGCGGCAACGGCGTCCACGATCCGACCACCGTGCGCGTCTTCTCCGAAGGTGTGCCGTCAAGCGAGACCGCGCAGGAGGCGACGACGCGCCGCAGCGTCGGCGGCGAAAACGATTCGCCCGCGCGCCAGCTTGCGCGCTTCATCAAAGAGGTGGACGAACTTTATCTGCCCAACTTCCACGTCCTGCAAGTCTATCGGCGCGACCGCTACGGGCGCGGCGGCGATCACATTCCGTTCCTCGAACGCGGCTATGCGGCGGTGCGCTTCTGCGAGATGAACGAGGACTTCAATCATCAACATCAGAACGTGCGCGTAGAGAACGGCACGCAGTACGGCGACCTGCCGGAGTTCGTTGATTTCGCCTACGCCGCCAATGTCGCGCGCGTGAATGCCGCGTCGCTCGCGGCCCTTGCGCGCGCCCCGGCCCGGCCGAAAAACGTCGCCATCAACACGCGCCGGCTGAGCGTGGACACGGACTTGCAATGGGACGCCAACACAGAGCCGGACATCGCGGGCTACGAGATCGTCTGGCGCGACACGACCGCCGCCGTGTGGACGAACGCGCTGTGGGTGGGCAACGTAACGAGCTACACGGCCAAGGGGCGCTCGAAGGACAACTTCTTCTTCGGCGTGCGCGCGGTGGACAGGGCAGGGCATCGCAGCCCGGTCAGTTATCCGAAGCCTGTGCGCTAGCGCAAGGCGGCGCGCACAGGGCGAAACTTAAAGCGGCATTTGGCGGGGCGGCCGGTTGAACCGGCCGCCCCTGAATTTTTCGACCTTAATTTTTCAACCTTCGCGCGGCGCGGCGCGTCTAAACATTGGCACGAATGAGAGTCCGGTAAACGCTAGCGAACCGGCACGTTTGACTATACGCAGACGAAAATTCAGCGACGATTGGCGACATGAAAATCATGACGGACAGACAGAGTCATCCCCTTGCGCGGCGTGCGTTCGCGTTCGTGGCCGCGCTCATGCTTTTGGCGGGCGCGCTGCCTCTTAATTTCGCCGCCAGCGCCGACACCAAACCCGGCGCGCGGCGGCTGAGCGACGAGCAGCAGATCGCGCATGTGCTCAACCGCTTCGGCTTCGGCGCGCGCCCCGGCGACGTGGCGCGCGTCCGGCAGATGGGGCTTGCACGCTACCTCGAACTGCAACTGCACCCGGACAAGATCGACGACGCGGCGACCGACGCGCGTTTGCGCAACCTGCCGACGCTCAACATGCAGAACAGCGAGTTGTTCGCCCGGTTCCCACAGCCCGGTCAACTGCTCCGCCAGTTGCAACGGCAGGGCAAACTGCCCGCAGACCTGCAAGCCATTGTGGCCGAGCGTAAGAACGGCAACGCCGCCGCCGGCAACATGCCCGCGCAGACCGGCGACGCCGCACCGGCGAACGAGATGATGAAGAACGACGACGCGCAGATAAAGCCGGGCGACGCGGTGAAGAACGACGACGCGGCGAAGAGCGCGGACAAGAAAGAGTATCGCGCGGCGATCCGCGATTACATGTTGCAGAACGGCTTGCAGCCACCACAACGCATCACGGCCGAGCTGCAGGCGGCGCGGATCATGCGCGCGGTTTACAGCGAGCGACAGTTGCAGGAAGTCATGGTTGACTTCTGGACGAACCACTTCAACGTCTTTGCCGGCAAGGGCGCGGATCGCTGGCTTCTAGTCTCTTACGACCGCGACACGATCCGCCCGCACACGCTCGGCAAATTTCAAGACCTGCTCGTGGCGACGGCGCAAAGCCCCGCCATGCTTTTCTACCTCGACAACTTTCAGAGCGTCAGCCCGAACGCGCAACCGGGCCGGGCCGGGCAACTGCGCCGGCAGTTATTGAACAACAACCCGCAAGCGCAGATGCGCCGGCAGCAGCGCCGACTCAGCATTGAACAGGCCGGGCCGAACCAGATGCCGCAGCAGCAGGCACAGGCGCGTCCGCCGCAGCCGCAGCGCATGAAGCGCGGCATCAACGAGAATTACGCGCGCGAGTTGATGGAACTGCACACGCTCGGCGTGGACGGCGGCTACACACAGCAGGACGTGCAGGAGGTGGCGCGCTGCTTTACGGGTTGGACGATCATCGCGCCGCGCGGTCTGCCCGCAGGCATGTCCGACGGCCCCTTAGCTGAACGCGCCGGTTCGTTCTACTTCAACCCGCGCCAGCACGACGACGGCGAGAAGCATGTGCTCGGTCACAAAATTCCGGCGGGCGGCGGTATGAACGACGGGCTGATGGTGCTCGACATACTCGCGCATCAACCGGCGACCGCGAAGTTCGTTGCGACGAAGCTCAGCCGCAAGTTTGTCATGGACAACCCGACGCCCGAGTTGGTCGCCCGCGTCGCCGCCGCGTTCACGAAATCGGATGGCGACATAAGCGAGACGTTGCGCGCCATCTTCACGTCGCCGGAGTTCAACGCGGCGGAAAACTTTCGCGCGAAGATCAAGACGCCTTTTGAACTGGCCGTGAGCGCCGTGCGCGCGCTCGGCGGCGACACAAACGGCGGCCCCGCTCTGCATCAATGGATCGCGCGCATGGGCGAGCCGCTCTATCAATATCAACCGCCGACCGGTTATCCCGATACGGCTGAGCATTGGGTCAATACGGGCGCGCTCCTTGAGCGCATCAACTTCGCGCTCGCCCTCGCCGGCAATCGCATTCCGGGCACGCGCGTTGACTTGGGCAGACTCGCGGACGCAACTCCGCGCGACGGCCGGATCGATCAGGCGCGCGTGCTCGACCGTTTCGTGGACGTGATCCTGCAAGGCGACATGTCCGCGCAGACGAAGGCATCGCTCCTGAAGAAATTGAACGAGGCGACGAGCGCGCCGCAGGCGACTGCGAGCGCGCAGATGACTGCGCCCGTCGCCGCGCCCGCCGCAGACGACGCGGCCCTCATGAACGCTTCGGGTCAGCGCCCACGCGGCGGGCGACGTGCGCGCTTCGGTCAGTTGGCCGACAACAACGCGCCCGCAGGCAACGCCGAGATCGCGCGCATCGCCGCGCTCATCCTCGGCTCGCCCGAATTTCAAAGACAGTGACAAGTGACGAGTGCCGAGTGACAAGTTAAAAACTGTTCTGGCTTGTCACTCGGCACTGCTTTTCAGAGGTGTGAATATGAATCGCAGATTCTTTTTGAAGTCCAGCAGCATTGCGTTGGCGAGCATCGGGTTGGCGAGCGCCGCGCCGTCTTTTCTGCAACGCGCGGTGCTGGCCGAGGGGCGCGCGACTTCGGCGGGCGGGCGACGCAAGACGCTCATCGCCATCTTTCAGCGCGGCGCGGTGGACGGCCTCAACATGGTCGTCCCCTACGGCGAGAAGAATTATTACGAGTTGCGCCCGACGCTCGCCATCGCGCCGCCGCGCGGTGGCGCGGCGGGCGAATCCGTCATAGACCTCGACGGCTTCTTCGGGCTGCACCCGGCGCTCGCCGGTTTCAAACCGATCTGGGATGCGCGTCATCTGGCCATCGTCCACGCCGCCGGTTCGCCCGACAACACGCGCTCGCACTTCGACGCGCAGGACTACATGGAATCGGGCACGCCGGGTCTGAAGGCGACGGACGACGGCTGGCTCAATCGCTATCTGCAAGCGCAGCCTGAAGCGCAGGCGTCGCCCTTCCGCGCTGTCGCTCTAACGCAGAACCTGCCGCGCGTCATGCAGGGGCGCGCGCCCGCGCTCGCCATCTCGAATCTCAACGACTTCTCAGTCCGCGCCGGGCAGGCGTCGGCCGCCGTGCAGGGCAGCTTCGAGGACATCTACGAGCAGGCGGCGGGCGACGCGTTGAAAGGCACGGGGCGCGAGACGTTCGACGCGATCAACTATCTGAAGCGCGTCAACCCGGCGCAGTACCGGCCCGAGAACGGCGCGCAGTATCCGCGCACACAGTTCGGCAACGCCCTGTTGCAGATCGCGCAACTCATCAAAGCGGGCGTCGGGCTTGAAGTCGCCTTTACCGACATCGGTGGTTGGGACACGCACGTCAACGAAGGCGGCGCGCGCGGCCAACTCGCTTTGCGCCTGACGGAGTTCGGGCAGGGCATCGCGGCGCTCTATCAAGATCTGGGGCAGCGCATGGACGACGTGGTCATTCTCACCATGTCGGAGTTTGGCCGCACCGTGCGCGAGAACGGTAATCGCGGCACGGATCACGGCCACGCCAACGCCATGTTCATCATCGGCGGCGGCGTGCGCGGCGGCAAAGTACACGGACAGTGGCCCGGCCTCGGTAGCGACAAACTCCACGAAGGGCGCGACCTCGCGCTCACGACCGACTTCCGCGACGTGTTCGGCGAAGTCGCCACGAAACATCTCGGCGCAGTTGATCTCAACCGCGTCTTTCCGCGCTACACGGCCAGCGCGGCGAAGTTTCGCGGCGTGCTCGGCTAAAGAGTCGCACAAGGCGGGCGAGACAATCAGGGGCGCGGCCAGATTTGGCCGCGCCCCTGATTCTTTTGCAGCCATCAGCCTATTGTCATCAGGATGACACAGCCGCATCCCTGTCTTGAACTGAAACAGCACAGCCGCGCGAGCCTGCACGTTTTGTTTGCGTGCGGGCCGCGCCGTCTGTGCCGGTGCGCGTTGGGCGGGGCACAGAGCGAAAGTGCGAGAACTGCGAGCAAATAAGCGAGCGTGCGCGGTTTTGCGGGTGTGAACAGGCACGGCGGCAGAGTTGGCACAGGCGTTGCACAAAGAGCGGTACAGCGTTTCGGGTAAACGTCAACTGAAGCACAGGAGGAAATGGTTATGTTGTGGACAATCTTGGTGATCTTGCTGGTGCTGTGGCTGCTCGGTTTCAGCCTGCACGTGGGCGGCGGCCTGATTCACTTGCTGCTCGTCATCGCACTCGTCGTGTTCGTCGTCAATCTGTTGACGGGCCGGCGCACGGTCTAACGAAACTGACCGGCGCTTAACACGCAATCAAATAACTGCGTAGCACTACGCAGTTGCTCCAACTCTGAGGCCCGCCCGCGCCCAACTTGCGGCGCGCGCGCCTCGCAGGAAGCCTGCTCTCGTTAAAGAGAGCCAGGTGCGTCCACAACTTCGGCGCTGCTTCGCCCTCGCAGGGCAATAGGAGCAGCGCCGAAGTTGTCTCCGCGCGCGCTTTCTGGTATGGCTTAACGCGTCTTAAGCACGCTAATCAAAGTCCCATGCCCGACGCGCCACCCAGCACACAGATACTGCGCTTCGATTCGCTCCCTTCGACCAACACCGAAGCGGCCCGGCAGGCTGCGCAAGGCGCACCCGAAGGTCTGTGCGTCGTTGCGCGCGAGCAGACGGCGGGGCGCGGCCGGCAGGCCCGCACGTGGCTTTCGCCGCCAGACGCCGGGCTGTACTTCAGCATCGTCCTGCGGCCACGGCTTGCGCCCGCGCATTGGCCGCTTATCACGTTCGCCGCTGCGCTCGCCGTGCGCGATGCGCTCACAAACATCTGCGCGCTCACGCCCGACATCAAGTGGCCGAACGATCTGCTCGCCGCCGGGCGCAAACTCTGCGGCATCCTCGCGGAAGTGGTCGAGACGGCACAGGGGCGCGCGTGCATCGTCGGCATCGGCATCAATTTAACCGAACACGCGTTCCCGCCTGAGTTGCAACCACATGCCACATCAGTCGCGGGCGCGACAGGCCGCACGCCCGACCGCGAAGCACTCCTCGCCGCCCTCGTGCGCCAACTCGGCACGCGCTATGCGCGTCTGCATGAACCCGAAGGGCCGGCGGCCACTGTCAACGCTTGGTGCGCCGCATCTTCTTACGCCGTGAACAAGCGCGTGCGCGTCACGACCGGCGCGCAAACTTTCGCGGGCACGACGCGCGGGCTTGAACCCGACGGCGCTTTGCGTGTAGAAACCGACGCGGGCGAGATCAAGCTCGTACACGCGGGCGATGTCCACGCACTCAGAGAAATTAGCGCAGGCTGAAATGATGAACCGGCAACAGCTTTTCAGGCCCCGGCTATTACTGCCAGCGCAGCCAACGTTGGCCCGCGCAGAGCATTGAGATGAAACGCATCATCCTCTCTACCTTCGGCTCGTTTGGCGATCTGCATCCTTACATCGCCATCGCGTTGGAGTTGCAGGCGCGTGGGCACGCGCCCGTGCTGGCGACGAGCGCGGCCTACCGCGAGAAACTGGACGCGCTGGGGTTGGAGCTTTATCCCGTGCGCCCGGAGATGCCCTCGTTCGATCAACCGGACGAACTCAGTAAGATCGTCGAAGGCTTGATGGGGCAGCGCGACGGCACGGAGAACATCTTCAAGCAGATGCTCATGCCGCACCTGCGCGACATCTATACAGACCTCGACGCGGCGGCGACCGGCGCAGACCTGTTGCTCACACACCCGCTCCCGCTCGTGGGGCCGCTCGTCGCGCAGACGCGCAAACTAAAGTGGGTGTCCAGCGTGCTTGCGCCGATCTCTTTCTTCTCCGTGTACGACCCGCCCGTGCCGCCGCAACTGCCCGCGCTGTACAAACTGATGGCGCTCAGTCCCTTCGTCGGGCGCACGCTGCTGCGCCTGTCGCAGCCGCATCTGGACGCACTGGTCGAGCCGGTCTACCGGCTGCGCGCGGAGTTGGGTCTGCCGCGCGGCGGCCAACCAATCCTCGCCGGGCAACACTCGCCGACAATGGTACTCGCACTCTTCTCGCGCGTGCTCGGCGCACCACAGCCGGACTGGCCGCCAAATACGCGCCTGACCGGCTTCGCCTTCTACGACCGCCGCGACTATTCCGGCGAGCGCGCGGCGCCGCCCGCGTTGTTACAGTTTCTCGCCGCCGGCCCGCCGCCCATCATCTTCACGCTCGGCTCGTCCGCCATCTGGGTCGCCAAAGATTTCTACCGCGACTCAATCGCCGCCGCGCGTGCGCTCGGTCGCCGCGCGCTCCTGCTCATCGGGCACGAGCGCAACCGTCCGGCCGAGCCGCTGCCCGAAGGCATCGCCGCGTTCGAGTACGCGCCGTTTAGCGAGGTGCTGCCGCGCGGCTGCGCAACAGTCCATCAGGGCGGCGTCGGCACGACGGGCCAAGCACTCTGCGCCGGTCGCCCCGCGCTTGTCGTCCCACACGCGCACGACCAGTTCGACAACGCGGCGCGCGTCGCCCGACTCGGCACGGCGCGCGTCCTGCCGCGCCCGAAGTACAACGCCGCGAACGCAACGCGCGAACTGCGCCGGCTACTTGACGAGCCAAACTATGCGACCCGAGCGGCCGAGGTCGGCCGCATCGTGCAAAGCGAAGACGGGGCGCGCGCCGCCTGCGATGCCATCGAAGAAGTGCTGCACTCAAATTGAAGCAAACCTTTTTGTGTTCTGCTTTGCGCCTTTGCGTGCGGCTTTTGCGTACCGAAGAATGACTCACGCAAAGACGCAAAGGCGCAAAGATGAGAACGCAAAGTTGACGTGGGCGCGGCGAGCGTTCATGCTTTCACCACTATGCTGTTAGTGATTGATGTCGGCAATACGAACACGTCGCTCGGCGTCTATGAGGGCGAGCGCCTCGTCACACATTGGCGGCTGACGACGGCGCGGGCGCGCACGGTGGACGAGTACGGCGTCCATGCGCGCAACCTGTTCGCGCTCGCCGGGCTGGACTTTCAGGCCATCACGGCGGTCGCCATCGCTTCGGTCGTGCCGCCGCTCAATTTCACCCTCAAGCGCATGGCCGAAGTCTACTTCGCGCGCACGCCGCTCTTTATCGACCACACGACCGACACGGGCATGCCCATACACTACCAGCCCGCGTCGGACGTGGGCGCAGACCGCATCGTGGACGCGGTCGCCGCCGTCGCACGCTACGGCGCACCCTGCATCGTCGTGGACTTCGGCACGGCCACAACCTTCGATGCCATCAACGCCGATGGTCATTATCTCGGCGGCGTCATCACGCCCGGCATCACCATCTCTTCCGACGCGCTGTTTGAACGCGCCGCACGTCTGCCGCGCGTCGAGATCAAGCGGCCGCAGACCGTCATCGGCTCGTCCACCGTCGGCTCAATTCAGTCCGGCCTCTTCTATGGCTACGTCGGTCTCGTAGATGGCATCCTGCGCCGCATGCGTGCGGAGTTGGGCACGCACACGCGCGTCGTCGCCACCGGCGGGCTTGCGCCCCTCATCGCCACCGGCTCCGAACTGATCGAAACCGTTGACGATACGCTTACACTCGAAGGACTAAGACTAATTTATGAAAGAGTAGCCAGTAGTCAGTAGAATAAGATTTGCTTTCCTGCTGACTGCTGACTACTGAATATCGACTACTCGCTTGAACTACTTTAACTACTTCACCGAAATCGAAGACACGTTCGTGCGGCGACGCGGGAAGCACCTGCTGCTGAGTCCGATGGACTGGGCGCTGATTGAGAGTTGGAAGCAGAAGGGCGTGCCGCTGCACGTGGCGCTCCGCGGGATCGAGGCGTCGTTCGATTCATACGAAGCGAAGCCGCGCCGGCGCAGCGTCAAGTCGCTGCTCTACTGTCAGGAAGAGGTCGAGGCGCAGTTCGCCGAGTGGTTGGAGCGACAGCAGGGCGCACACGCCGCGCCCGCGCCGGAGAATGGCGCGAGCGCCGCAAACGCGCAAGCGGCAAGCACCCCGCCAACGGACGAGCAGGCGGGCCTGCCGTTCCCGCGCGCCGCGATCATCGCGCACCTCGCAGACTGTCGCACCCAACTTGAGCAGGCGCACGCGCACAGACAACAGACGAGCGACGACGAGTTGTGCGAAACGCTCTGTCGCGCCGGCACGCGACTCGCGGAACTCGCCGCCGATTTCACGCGCGCTACGCGCCCCGACGCGGAACAACTCGAAGCCGCGCTGACCGACCTCGAAGGCTTGCTCGACCGCGCCGTGTGCGCGCATCTGCCCGCCGCGCACGTCGCCGCGCGCCGCACACAGGCCGAAGAACAGTTGAAGCCCTACCGCGCACGCATGGATCGCGCGACCTACGAACAGACGCGCGACAACCTGCTCGCCAAAACCTTGCGCGAAGACTGCGGCGTGCCGCGCCTCAGCCTGTTCTACCTCTAAACCCAAACAGAGAAACCCGCAACGAGACATAAGCCCCGCCGCAGCCCGACGAACGCGCCCGGCCGAACTGTTGCCAACTCATCCTTCGGCCTACGGCATTTGCTTTGTGTTCTGCCGGCCTTTGCGTTTAATCTCTGCTTAATCTCATGGCGAAGCAGACGCAAACGCTCTCAACGCTGCGCGCGGGCGATCTGGTCGAGTTGGAAGTCGAACGGCTCGTGCCGGGCGGCGCAGGACTGGCGCACGCAGACGGGCGCACGTTCTTTGTGCCACTGGCTGCGCCGGGCGACCGTCTGCGCGTGCGCGTCGAGCGTGTGCGCGGCGCGGTCGCTTTTGCCGCCATCGTCGAAATCCTGACGCCCGGCCCCAATCGCATCGAGCCGCCCTGTCCCTACTTCGGGCGCTGCGGCGGCTGCGACTTTCAACAACTCACATACGAAGCGCAACTCGCCGCCAAAGTCGAGATCATACGCGACTGTCTGCGCCGCATCGCGCGCCTCGATCCGCCCGCGCATATCCCCATCACGCCTTCGCCCGCCATCTGGCACTATCGCGCCCGCGCGCGCTGGCAGCACGACGCGCCCAACCGCCGGCTCGGCTATTACGAACTCGCCTCGCATCGCGTCTGCGACGTGGCCGCCTGTCCGGTCGTCGTACCGGAAATACAGTCCGTGCTCGAACGCTTGCGGGCGGAACTGACGACCGGCGCGCTCCCGCAGGCGGCCGAATTTCAAGCCGTCGCGGGCGACGAAGGCGTCTCGCTCACGCCGCCGCTCGCCGCCGCAGACGCGCACGAACGCCTGCGCCTGATCGCTGGCGAACGCTACCGCTTCGACGCCGACTGCTTCTTCCAGATCAACCACGCGCTGCTCGAACCACTCGTGCGCGCCGCCCTTCAGGACGAGCGCGGCGACACAGCTATCGATCTCTACTGCGGCGTCGGTCTCTTCACGCTGCCGCTTGCGCGCCGCTTTCGCTCCGTCATCGGCGTCGAAGCGAACGCACGCGCCTGCACCTACGCTCGCCGCAACCTCGCCGACGCCCAACTCGCCCACGCCCGCATCGAAAATGCACCCACCGGCCTCTGGCTCGCGCGCCACGCGGCCAAACTCGCGCCCATCGATCTACTGCTCCTCGACCCGCCCCGCGCCGGCGCAGAGACGGAAACCATCAACGGTATCCTTACGCTCCGCCCGCAACGCATCACCTACGTCTCCTGCGACCCCGCCACCCTCGCCCGCGACCTGCGTGCGCTCCTCGCCGCCGGCTACACGCTGACCACGCTCGCCGCCTTCGACCTGTTCCCGCAAACACACCACGTCGAAACGGTCGTACATCTGACGCGTGCCATTGATGACATAAACAAAAGTCGTTGCGACTGAACAAAAGTGACTGCGACTAGCACAAAAGTCAGTGCGACTGATAGCGTCAGTTGTAAGCTCAAATGCAGTCTTAAAATGATCGGAGAGTGATCTAACTACTTTTTAGATTCAAGGGCGCTAGTGCTGCTATTGTCCTTAACCCAATGAAACACTGCCATTGGTGTCACAGATAAAAGATCTGCGATTCGCTTATAGCTAAGCCCGTCTTTGCGGAGTCGAACTGCTTCATAATAAGTTGTTTCGGGATACCCTCTCCTCTTGGGATTGGGTGTGTACCATCGTTTACATAAACGGCAATAGAATCTACGGCTCCCTGCTAATGTGAATCCACCTTTTTGTTGATATTGCCTTGATTTACAGTAAGGACAAACACAATCATTTATAGCCTTCTTACTTAATTCCTGCTCCTTCATTCTTCGTTCATAAATACCGCGAGTAAAATACTTGGATAGTTGATGTCTATCAGGTGTCGCGCCAGTTCTTTTTATGAAATTGAGAGCAGCGGAAAATTCTTCATCAGTAGGCCAATATTTATCCTTAGTAAGGTTGTAGTGAATTACTTTCCAATACCAGAAGGGGAACTGTTCTACTTTAGGATACCCAAACCAAAATCCGCTCCAGAATTTATTTGTTCGGCAAAATTCTATAAACCCATTGGGCCAATTACTAAGTAGCAGTTGAATCATCTGAAATAACAAACGACGTTGTGGTACTCTGAAGCTTTCTAAAGCGTAATGCTTCCTTGGATAGGTCGGATTAGATTCTTGCAGACCATAATAATTAATAACAGCTTCTCTAATTGCATAAGAGCTGCTACGAGTAATAAGTGCTCTTGCTAGCTGATGGAGCCCCGTGAAGAATAAACGTGAGAAGGTAGATTCGCCAGGAGAGACTTCGATCCACCCTGCCTTTAATCCATTTAATAAATATTCTTGGAACGCAGCTTCTGCAGGTTTTACTTGATTGTTAAGCTTCGAGTCTATTGTTCTTGGTCGGAACTGAGCTTTACAGGAAAAACATCGAGCCAAGGCAATTCGCCAATCAACAGATTGATCTTGAGGGTTAATTCTATAAAAATTTATAGGAGCACCGCATTCCAGACATTGATCTAATAGAGGTGTGTAGTGCTTAGTGCAGACAGTAACAAATGTTAAACGCCAGTGACGACGGAAATAAGGAATGGTATCTTCCGATAGACACTCAGGGCAAAACTGTAATCCGATTTGTCTATGAGTCATTTGCACTTTATCAATCTTAGTAATCCACATAAAATGCCCATTGCTTGGGATATTCTCGTACAGCAGCTCTACATAGCTCACTAAAGATGCTGCTTTAACTCGTTCCAGTGGCGTATTGGTTCTCTTTGCTAATTCTAAAAAAAGGCCTGGATTAGCTATTGTATCAATATCATTGAACCAGATATCTCTACCGCCCATAATTAGACGCGTAAAACTATATGGCGTGAACCCATGAGCGAGCGCAAGGCGCGTTAGCCATGAAGAGAGAAGTTCGTCCTCCCTAGGCTTTGCACGTATAGGCCAGAGATTGCCTGATAGTCCATTTTCAAACCTTGTGGAATCAAGTTCCATTATAACTCTCAGCGAATCGCAGAAACTCCGAGAAGGCGCGCAAGAGAAGATTTACTGTATATTTTATGGTTCTGTTCCATGTATTTTATCGCCGCTCTGATTTCACTGTCCGAAGGTTGATAGTGCGGAATATACAGATACTCACGTACAACTTTCCAGTACCAGAAAGGTGTTGTCTGAGATCTCTCCCTTGATCCAGACTCCAGATGCCTCAACCAAATAGAACTCCATATTTGATGTTTCTGTGATAAAGCAATGAATTTATCGGGCCATTCATCAAGAAGACATTGGGCTAAACCAAGTAATTGTCTGCGTTGGGCTACATTCTGTTCTTGTATATCTTGTCTCTTTGTCTCAGGGCTAGAAAGATAAATCTCAACGCCGTGGCAATTGCTAATGTGGTGACGTAATTCGCCGATTCGCTTATTCCTCATACCAAGAATTTTCATCATCTGTCTCAACCCTGAAAAAAATAGATGTGAATATGTAACCACGTTGTTATTTACTTCTATAAATCCATCGGTTAATGCCTTTAATAATTTCTTGACGAAGTCAACCTCTGCCGCAGTGGCCGGTGCTGCTATTGTATTTAGATTGGTTTTAAGGTCATAGCTACAGGTAGGGCAAATAGTCATAGAGGTAGGTGCGTGTTTACTGAACCTCCCGAGTTCGTCGCGGTGAAAATTAATTGCCGCTCCGCATTGAGGGCACCTATCATTAAGTTGCATCTGGTGCTTCTCGCATATCACCACAAATGCCAATCGCCATCTGCGTCGAAAGTAAGGCTCGCCATCTTCTGCAAGGCAGCGCGGACAATATTGTAACCCGAACCTCTCTCGCTTCCGGTGATAGACCCCAACAGGCATGATCCACGAGTTTGGGCCAAAATGATTATGCCTTTCGTATAAGACCCCTTCATAAGCGGCAAGTGTCGTTACGCGCACTCGGTCGATGGGCGTCGCTGTTTTATTGGAGAGCACATACAAAATCTCCGCGCAAGCGGACTTGTCCACATCACGATTCCAGATGGCCCGCCCGGGCCATTCGACCGCACAAAAGGTATGTAGCTTCTGCCCGTGCGCCATTGATAGGCGCACTAGCCATGATGATAGCAACTCATCAGCCTTAGGTTTTAAGTGCGCGGGCCACAACTGACTCGTTAGCCCCGTTTCATCACACATGTATGCTGTTCTCTTATGTGACGTGTGTGTCGTGCTTCCACTTCCGGTCGCTCGGGGGAATCCATTTGAGTTTGTCCAGCAACTCGATGTCGATCCGGTCTTTCTTTTCTTTGATCGCTTTGATGGTAGCTAACCTAAGCACTTCGGCGAGTTCGCCAATGAGTCCCTCGCTCATGCTGCGCAGCTTCAGCGCTATCGTGGGCTGGGCAAGTATGGATGGCTCGGGTAGTGGCAGCCTGCGCTCGAAGCTGGAGAGTAATTTTAGATATGGATCTTTTTCAGGTTTCACTCCATCGCTAATATTCCACCTCGGCAGGATTGCCGGCTTAAACCTGTTCGCCAATTGTGGATCTGTCTGGAGCGCATGAAACGCTTCGAATGTGCCGACCCCGACAATTGGAATTCTCATCTCGTTGCTTAGATGTTTAATCGCGTTGCGGAAATTGCGCTGGCGAACACTCCCACCGGCAAGAATGTCCTGAATCTCGTCGATAATCAGCATGAGGATCGTCAGCTGCTGAAACAGGGTTATGACCTGAAACTGTTTCTTACTGGCTCTGTCGCTCTCCCGGAATGGTGCACCTAGCTTCCTCAGTATCTCATCGTAGAACCGCCCCTCATCAGGTACGGTAGGAGCCTGTACAATTAGAACAGGGACAATACTCTTATCGCCCTCCGGGTTATCGTAAGCGCGATGTTTGCTTTGGAATCGATTGACGATGGTCGTTTTGCCGTTGTTTGTATCGCTGACAATCAGCATCCCTGGCATGCGATGTGTCTTTGGATGGGTGAGCAGATCCTCCAGCCTGTTGATGATCTCTATCGCCAAGTCGTAGCCGATCCATCGATCCTTGCGGACAAATTCGATTCGCTTTTCAGGGCTGAATGCAAGTGCTTCCTGCGCGCTTTCATCGAGTCGGCTTCCATTTGTATTCATGGCTTATTTGTGGTCGGCTTCTACAAGCGGACGTTGCGGCCGGCAAAACAGAACATGAGGCGGGTGACGTTGTCGCCAACCTCCTTATACCATTGACTATCTCAAAAGGATACTGATTAGACAGGAAGGTCGTGTCCTAGTTTGAAAAGTCAGATCAGCGTTTATCGACTTGAGATTTTCAAATTAGGAAACTACCGGCAGAAAAGTTCTTGAAACGCGAAGATCAGTGATGTCAGGGCGGATGATAGCCTGCCGCCTTTCAATCTTTGTCCTCAGCCCTTTTTATGACCGCATTTAGCAATTCTTGCGCCTCTTGATCCGGTTCGATTAAGAGTGCTTTTGTTAGCATGATCTTCGATGCGTAATTATCGTTGGCGGCAGCGAGCGCCTTACCGAGTAGGAACAGTTGATGAAACTGGTATTCCTCGCTCATCCCGACTGCCGCTGCTAGGTAGACGACAGCCTCGACGGGTCTTCCTTCTAGTAGAAGGCACTCACCTAGCTTCGCCAAGGTAAGTGGGAAGGGGAAGGCATGGACACCCTCGCTGAGGACGGCTAGAGCCCTAACTAAGTCTCCCTCTTCCATCGCTACCTTCCCGACGTCATGGCAGTAGATTGCCCATGATATCCTCCCGCCGACGCCGTAGTCTTGAGCGGCTGATGGGTTCACTCTTTGGAGGAACTCGTACATGGCATCGCTGTCCTTTGCGCGTGCTTACGGCTTAAATACTTTCCGCTTCTCAGCGTCGAGTTGTTTCTGCTGTCGGCGGACGGCACCATTCCGCTGCTTGATCTGCGCCTCGGCGGCTACGTCTGTAACGGTGAAGAATGCTGATGCCATCGGCAAGCCCCTATCTGGCGGGGCGAAGGTAAACGTCTCGTCGTCTATCTCGAGGTCAAAGCGCACCTCTCCGCACGGAGCACTAAACCCTCTTTCCGGAACTTCTGCCCAAGTCGCAACTGTGCCCAAACCGTGGCTGAGAGCCACGGCGTACTCGCTCATGGGTCGTCCTTTCCACTCTTTGCCGACCGAATATGTGCCCGTGATCCGATAGAGCCGTTCGTTCAAGAACTTGAAATCGAGCCGTATGAGCCTGGTCGAGCCCGGCGCATCATTCGACCTTATCAGATTAACTTCCATGGAGCGGACGCCGGAACTGTTAGCATTTGATGGAGAGGGTGCGTCGCCGCGGAAGCGTTCGTTGACTTCGGTTAGAGTCATGCCGAGCCGGAACCCGCGATACGGAAGGAGTTGAGAGATCTTAATCGGACACTCAACTGGAGCACCTGCTGTTGACTCCAGCACCGGTTGCGATACCTGAGGAGGGGGCTTTAAGGCCGGTATAGGCTTGGCACTGGGTGCAGTCACATCTGTCGCGGAGCCGCGTGGCGATGGCTGCTTGGTCGGTCTGGTGAACGCGTCGGCGAGCGATGAGAGTGCCGCCATGTTCTGCAGGCTCAGCCGCACTTCCTTGCCGCCAACGCGTAGCTCAGCGCTCTTTGCCCTAGCCAGCTTCAGGAAGGTAGGCGTCGAAACGCTCAGCCGTAGGGTCTCGATGTGTCCTGCGCCGAGATCGACGCGCGTGTTGCTCATCCGCCCGAAGTCGACGCGCTCGCCGTCTATTATGCCGTACAACTCTGGTGCGTCTAGGAAGCGCCACGCACGGGCCTGCGATTGGAAGACGAGCTTGACAGTGTCAGGAGCCGTGGCAAGCCGCTGACCCTGATGGGTGAACCCCGCGAAGAAGTTGAGGAACTCCTGCATGTCAGCGAACGGGATCTCGACCCTGTAGCTCTCCAGCGTAGTCATGACGCCGACCGTCGTCTCGTCTTTGAACCGGTCGTAATGGGTCATAATCGTCGGAGATGGCGCGGGCGACTGCGAAAGGGCACTGATGCAACTGAGCAGTACGACGAGGAGCGCGAACGGCAAGTGTGGTGATGCTTGGCGCGATATGTGAGAGGTGGGCGACACGGATCCATGTGGCGAGCTCATGAGACTTCTCCTTGATGTTAGGAGCTATTTTCAAGTTGTCGGGACTGGGCACATGACAGAAAGAGGGTGACGATGAGTAACACAGTTTGATATCTTTGCCTGCAGTTCTCCTTTGATAACTGTCAAGCAGCCATGAGTAGGAAGGCTAGACAAGTTACCTGATAATGAGAACTGCCGCAGAGTCCAAGAAATCTACGGAGGCGGCAGCTCAAAAAGGTCACAAAAGGATATCTCTAACTAGAGAAAAATACAACCTAGTTAGAGATATATTGCAATTCGGACAGCGTGCGTACGTCCCGCCAGGGGGTATCTCCTGATGAGACACCAAGGCAAGCGCAGGCGTCCGCGTCCGCTACGATTACATGAGAAACTGTTACAGATCCGTCAAGCATATGGTTTGTCTCAGTCCGAGCTAGTTAATCGCTTAGGGCTAATTCAGGAGTTGAACCCCTCTGACATCAGTGCCTTTGAGCGCGACCCGAACAACAAGTGGTCACGGGAGCCCTCGCTGCCGCATCTACTGCGCTATGCAAGGATGGCGGGGCTGAATGTCGAAGTGCTTATTGACGATGAGTTGGAACTGCCTGACAAGTTGGCTACCGACCCGTTACATGGCGTAGTCAGGCGGTTGCCCAAGAAAGCGAGAAAGGCTTCGAGTGGAGTGAAAAAAAGATAACGGATCGCCAAGCATCTTTGAAGAAACGAGAAGATCCGGCATGCGAGTGAGCATAAAGTAGCAGGGATCACTGCACCGACGTCCTGCCAACGGCACCGACCCACTGCCCCTCCTTGTCAAAATATGATGACCTCAGATAGCCGGCGGCGTTCCAGACGGAATCACAATACTAGCGTATGAGACCGTATCTGGCATTGAGAAATATCAGCCAGCGATGGACAATGCCGATTCCGAACTGGGGCCGGCGCGATGAACCAATTCGCTATCCTGTTCGACGGCCAAGTGCCGATGGGCGGACTCAACCAAAACTCACTTACACAGACCGCTTAGAACTTCCCAATTTATAGCTCCTCTCTCTCTTCGTAAGCCGGGATGCTGGCGTATGAATCTACATCGTCCGTGCGGCTGTCTTCTCTGGAGTTGTTAACTAAATTATCTGCCGTCCTCGGTTTGCTGATATTTTGATTGTTCTCTCTGCGCTGTCTCTCACGACGCATGTGTTTAGTCTCCTGCGCTGCCTTTTCTTCTATCGCTCGCATTTGCGCGTATGAGTCAAATATCATTGCTTCATCCACCTCCTCAATCCCTTGGTCCTTAAGTCTTTTAAGCGCCCGCCGGAACTCCCAAATGCTCACCGGGGGATGTGAGGTATCCCGGTAAGGTATGCGGAAATACTGATTAACCTCGGGATCAAAAAAATAGACTACGCTTATATCATTTGGGTGCCGCTTGAAAATGAATTTTCGCCTTTTTGATTGATTTTTAGGGTCGCGGCTGTTTACCCATCTGCGCAGGACGTCGGCAAAGTAGTAAACGTACTCTATGACTATCCCATATTCCTGAACAGTTCGTTCTTCATAAGGCATCACATTTAACAATAGGCGATCCTCGTCAGTTATTTTCTGGGGGAAGCCACGCCCTGGAATTTCATCGGTGCCAAGTATTCCTGATTCATACTGCTTTATGGGGGGGCGGTGCAGGCTGCTATGTATTTTCTGGTGATAAACGCCTGTAATGTATAGAAGAAACCAGCGCTCAAACTCGGACATTGTCATGATAGCGTTGCCTTCCGAGTCGTACTTCCCGCGCTCTTTAATATTCGAAAATGTTGTGCCAGGCAATGAATGGACTTTGTTGAGAACTGTTCCAAGCAGTCGTTCGATGTGTGCCCCATAGCGAGGTTTTTTTACGGGTCGCCATTCAAGGTCAATACCGTACTCCTTGCAGGCGCGGCGCAGCATCTTCCCACGGAATTCCCCGGCATTGTCCGCGTGTATTTTCGTCATCTTGCCCCAGCAAGGCCACGAAGCTTTAATGTCATATTTTTTCAGGAGGTTTTCTTTCGTCAAAATCGCATTCGCAATACACAGACCCGCCGACATGGTGTTCGGAGGATCCAGGGAGATGTAGTAGCCCAATACCATTCGGCTGAAGACGTCGATCATTAGCGTAACCCATGGCCTACCGATAGGCTCACGATCTCTGTCGTCCAATAATGAGACGTCGAACTTGGTATGATCGATCTGAACCACGGCGAGAGGGAAGTCACCGCCTGGAAAATGCCCGGGGTAGGCAGAATGTTTCTTGGCGGCGATATCGGGTCCAAGCCTAGCTTCATCTTTCTCTTTTTGCGATATGGAATTGATCCTATTACGTAAGGTATTTTTATGAGGTGCTCTAAGTCCTGCGCTCCGGAAAGCCTGTTGCAATGACTCGTAGGTGTGTTGCAAGTCCGGTTTCTGCTTGTTTAGATACGTCGTTCCTATGATGCGTTGGAGTATTGCCTCTCTGTCTTCTTCAAGACGGCTTTTGCCCATACCGCCGGTGTGCTTTGCGGGCCGTAAGCTAGAGACGAGCTCAGTTTGCTCCCATTTAGCAATCTTCCTGTAAATGGTCGCTATGCTAACGCCTGTTTTTTTCGCGACCTCCTCTACCATCGTCCGCGTACGACTCGGAACGTTGAATAGCGACTTGATGTTTTCATACCAACTTTCTGCCTCCGCCCACTGTTCATCCGTGATCGCAGAAAGTTCTTTGACGTCTTCCGGCACATCTTTTGGACTGGGGACATATGGGCTAAGATCGGCGATGCTTAAAGACTCGCTCTTACCCGACGATTGATTCTTAGCCAAGATTGAATCAAGGCTCAAAAGGTGGGTAATAACGTAGTGCTCTCCACCGCAAGTGACGTGCATGCCCGGCTCTACGTTCATGAATATACTCATGATTCATCTCCTCGTCTCGGCACTTTGGACTAAGGCGGCTGCGCATGTTCAAAGGAATTTCCAAGTTGGCGGTAATCTCAAAATTGGCGACGAGATGCCAGAGAATGGGGAGTAGTTCCGCCTTCCTACAATCGTCGTCAGTCAGCGAAAGCATAAGCGTTTGGACATCCGTTTCTCCCAGAGAGTTTAGCGCGCTGAGGAGGCGTTGCGAGTCCTCTTCATTGAAAGGATGATCTCTAAATTCAAGGAGGAATATCGCATTCTGGACATAAGGCGTGTTGATTTCACGCTCGGTCATGAGCACAAAATCATAGCCTTGCTCCGTGGCATATTGTTGACCCGCCTTGATCTTGGGTTTTAGTTCTCCCCAATTCTTGAATAAATCACTTCTCCATTTCACCTCTCCGAGAAGCGGCCGCCATGAGTTAACAGGATTGACATCCTTCCGATAGTGAATGAGGATGTCAGGGGTATATTTTCGTTCCTTACCGCTTTTATCCGTGTATGAGATCGTAACCGGTTGTTCTTCATACCCAGCGACGTTAGGATTGAAAGTAATCAGCTTCTGGCAGTTATGTTCCAGTCTTGACTCATAGCCGGTCATTTCATCGGATTTATCTGTTGCGATAAGTCCTGTGACGTTACGGTAATTTTTGGGAATCTTTCTTACTGGCATGGCTATCTCTGGATAACCGAGTTCATGGAACAGTTCCAGCGGCGCGCTCAACCAGTTCGCGATCCTGTTTGACGGCCGAGTCCCGATGGGCGGACTTAGCTCAAGTTCACTTACACAGAATACTTAGAACTCCCATAACGTGTAGCTTAATCTCTCGCGGGCAGTCTAAACACTTCTTTCAAATGCCACATAATGTATTCCGGGTTGGGTCGCCATTCAGTCCGGGTTGGAGAATTAAGCGGCTTCCCGTTGAAAGCATTAAACCATTCTCTCGCCCAAGACTGTCCGTGTAGGTCGGCGGAAATCATCACAGTCAAATCATTGGTCAACCCAATCGCACCACGATCTAATGCCTTGTGATGAATCGCGCACAGAGCTAGCCCATTATTAACGATATCCGGCCCCCCGGCCTGATACCACTTGATATGCGCTGCTTCCAGCGCAAAATCGGTGGCACCTACCTTCAGATCGTAACTGCAAATAGCGCAGCGATATTCATAAGCTCTCAAAACTTCGAGTCTGAACTTCGGATCTCTCGGTGTGCGTATGCTCACCGATAACGAAATGCCTACAGAATTCAATATGTCTTCATGTATCGAATTGGGAAAGTTGTTGTCGAGTATCAACTTCGCCACTCGCGACAAAAATGAAGGGTTCTGGCTGAATTGATTGTAAATAGTTTCCGGGAATCCGCCGCAAATATGTTTTTCCCTAAGTTCAAGCCTAGAGAGACCAGCACTCTTCGTCTTTAAACTTAGAAGATGTGAGTTCGGTACTTCCCACAGCTTGTCGCTCTGAAGCCACCAAAAAGCATACTCAGGATGTAATACCCTTCGCGGAGGCCCGTATGTTCGCAACAAAGAGCTGAGTTCATCCTCGACCTCGGCAAAAGGCATGAGACGCTCGTTATCTTGTGAAACACGCCCAAGTGCCAACAACAATAGAAGTGGTTTGTTAGGCGCGCGCACCCCTCCTTGGCGGTAAACTCGTAATCTCTCAACTCGATTAAGAATCGCTCGCTGAATGTTATTCATCACTTACATCGCCAAACGCTTTATTGTTCTCGCTATTTCACTCCAATCAACTTCCTCAGTCATGTGACACCATGACAGCCGCACCGCTTCTTGAATCCTTTTGGTGGGAATGCGCATTGCCTGTAGTACATGGCTTGGTTGATAGCTATGTGACGTACAAGCTGACCCGTTCGAGATTGCAATCTGAGGTTTCAGTGCAACCATTAAAGCCTCGGAATCTAAGCCTGGGAAAGAGATATTGAGCGTGTGTGGCAGCATTCGCGTTTGATCGCCATTAAAGTCAGGGTTAAGGGGGGTAAGAGCGTTAAGCACATCGCGGCGGTAAGCCTTACACACCGCGGCCCTCTCATCTGCATGTTGCAGCGCGAGTTCTGCTGCCAAGCCAATACCAGCGACGAGCGGGACAGGAAGCGTACCGGGTCGAAGCCCACGTTCTTGACCGCCTCCAAAAGTCAGTGGCTGAAGCGGTAACCGGGTGAATCCCCGTCGCCGAGCGATGAGTACGCCGACCCCCTTTGGGGCATAAACTTTGTGACCACTCACGCTGATTAAATCAATGCGCGTGTGTTTGAGTGGTTCTATGACCTTACCGAAGGTTTGAGCTGCGTCAACATGCAGAAAAGCAGGATGGTCGATGAGGGCCTCGGTGATTTCATCAAGAGGCTGAACTACGCCGGTTTCATTGTTGGCGTGCATCACGGAGACAAGCATCGTATCTTTTCGTAAAGCTTTCTTGATTGCGTCAGATTCAACCCATCCCCCTTCTGTTGGCGGCAGCAAAGTAACTTCAAAGCCATGGCGAGCAAGAAATTCTAAAGGTTCGAGGACCGCTTTGTGCTCAATTGTTGTGCTGATGAGGTGCTTACGGCCCGTTTTTTCGCCGTGTTCAGCAAGCCCTAAAAGTGCGATGTTATTGCTCTCTGTTGCGCCACTGGTAAAGATGACTTCATCCGGCTTGGCTTTAACGACTGCGGCCACCTGTTCGCGGGCACGCTGTACGGCCTGTTTAGCGCGCGTACCATATTCATGAGTACGACTGCCGGAGTTTCCGAACTCATCCGCCATAAAACGCATAACCACTTCGCGCACGGGCGGCTCGATTGGGGTTGTAGCGTTGCAATCAAGATAAACAACCATTTTAATAGTCCTTCCGCACAGGTTTCGGATGTAAAGATATACCGAAATCTCTTGGTTTGTGAATAATTGATGTTCGGTACGTTATTTTACTCTTGACGACGGCAAAATAATGACGTAAGTTTCGCACCCATTGGGGCTAGTTCTAAACATCTTTTTTCAACTGAACGACTGTAGATGAGTGATGCATTCGAGTATGTATTTCCGGCCATTCGAGGTGTGCAGGCACGCCGAGAGTATTATATTTCAATGTGTCCGTTGCGCCTCATTCCGAAAATTTTCATCTTTAATGAAGAGGAACTCGTGCCGGAGCTGCGCGCTCAGCGCGTACTAAACAAGAGCCGTCTGCCTGAAATAGCGCAGTACATATTGAACAACCGCGAGAATTACACATTCTCCGCGATCACCGCGAGCGTCGATGCGGACGTAAGGTTCGAGGCGATTGGGACTGGGAACGAAGCGCGGCGCTTGGGGTCGCTGCACATCCCGATGTCAGCGAAGTTCATCATCAACGACGGGCAACATCGGCGCGCGGCAATTGAAATGGCGCTGCGCGAAAACCCTGATATTGCGGATGAATCAATCGCAGTTGTGTTCTTTCTTGACATCGGTCTTGAGCGCTGTCAACAGATGTTTGCGGATTTGAATCGCTACGCGATTCGCCCGTCGAAATCGCTCGGTGTGCTCTATGATCACCGCGACGACGTGGCGCAACTAGCCAAGCTCGTGGTTTTCAAATCACCTGTATTTCGCGACGTGGTTGATATGGAGCGTAGTACGTTATCCCTTAAGTCGCGTAAACTTTTCACTCTAAGCGCAATCTACTCCGCAACCTCAGCGCTTCTCGCTAATCTCAATAAAGGGACAGCTAAAGGTGACGCTGAACTCGCCGCCGCATTCTGGGAAGAGGTTGCCAAGCAGTTTCCTGAGTGGCAGATGGTACGCGAACGACGCATGCCAGCCTCAGATGTGCGCCGCGACTTCATCCATTCGCATGGCATCGCCCTGCAAGCTATCGGCAGGGTGGGGAACTGTCTATTACAGAATGGCGCGGGTGCGTGGAAGCGGCCTCTGACAAAGCTCAAGAGCTTAGATTGGTCGCGAGCGAACTCGAAACTTTGGGAGGGGCGGGCGATGATCGGCGGACGTGTTTCAAAAGCAGGACACAACCTCACGCTCACAACCAATGCAATCAAAAAACATATGCGGTTACCTCTGACATCGGATGAGCAACGCATCGAAGATGCTTTCCTGAGAGGCGAGAATGGTAAAGTCTAAATCAAACCAAACAGAGGGAACGACAGTTAAGCGGGCGAAGTCTGCTTTCGATGAGTATGGGTTCAAAGAAACCATCGCACGCTGCATTGACGAAATCAAAGAACTCTATCTCTCTGATGAAATACCGTGGGTCGTAGGCTACTCAGGCGGCAAGGACTCGACAGCGGTATTGCAGTTGGTTTGGCTTGCCCTATTAGAGATTGAAGAGAGTAATCGCAAAAAAACGGTGCATGTCATCAGCACTGATACACTCGTTGAGAATCCAATAGTCGCGTCGTGGGTGAATCAATCGCTTGAGAGAATGCGTGAGGCGGCTGTGGAGAGGAATGCGCCCGTTAAACCACATCGCTTAACGCCAGAGGTTACAGATAGTTTTTGGGTAAATCTTATCGGAAAAGGCTATCCAGCCCCGCGCCCTAAATTTCGCTGGTGTACTGAAAGGTTAAAGATTAATCCATCAAACGAGTTCATAACTAGTGTCGTGCGCGAAAGCGGTGAGGCCATTCTTGTGCTAGGAACGCGCAAGGCCGAGAGTACCGTGAGAGCGCGGAATATGGAGAAACACGCACGATTCCGCACGCGCGAAAGGTTAAGTCCTAGCGGGACACTAACGAACTGTCTCATCTTCTCGCCAGTTGAAGATTGGTCCAACGATGACGTGTGGCTCTTCCTGATGCAAGTTGCCAATCCTTGGGGCTATAACAATAAAGACTTGCTGACCATGTATCAGGGCGCTTCGCCGGACGGCGAGTGTCCGCTCGTAGTTGACACGACGACGCCAAGCTGCGGCGACAGCCGTTTCGGGTGCTGGGTCTGCACGCTCGTTGATCAAGACAAGTCCATGCACGCCATGATCCAGAACGACGAAGAGAAGGAGTGGATGCTGCCGCTCCTAGAGCTTCGCAACGACCTTGACGTAGCCGATGACCGGCACCTGCGCGACTTCCGACGCATGAATGGTCTTGTGCAGATTTTTAACGGGCGCAACATTCCGGGGCCTTACATCCAATCAGTGCGTGAACACTGGCTGCGGCGGGTGTTAGAAGCCCAAGCGTGGGTACGCGCGAATGGCCCCGATTACGTGCGTAAAATCGATCTCGTTACCCTGCCTGAGTTGCAGGAAATACGGCGCATTTGGATTACTGAGAAGCACGAACTTGAAGATAGCCTGCCGCGCATTTATGAGGAGGTAACGGGCGAGGCGTTTCCAAAACAACAGCTTGACGACAATTTGGTATTCGGTGCCGCCGAAATCGAAATACTCAAAGAGATTTGCGGCGACGACCAGCTACACTTTGAACTCGCGCGGGAACTTCTTGATGTTGAGCAACGCTTTCGCACGCAAGCGCGACGTGCTGGCCTCTACGACGCGCTCGAAAGTGCCTTCCGGCGCAACTTTTATACGGATGTTAATGATGCTACCGAGCGAGCGTTAATGCGCAAAGGCGCAATGGATGCGGCGAAGGCGGGCGATTACCAGCAGCTACCATTGATTTCGCCTAATAGCGCAGACTCGGCTGATCAAGACCGACCGGGGATTAGTTAATGTTTCTTGAAGAAGTAACTATCTGTAATGTTGGTCTCTTCCGCAACAGCCACACCCTACAACTTGCTCCTCCCTCCCCAAGGCAGCCGGTTATACTCATCGGTGGGTTAAATGGCAGTGGCAAAACAACGCTACTCGATTCGATTCAACTCGCTCTCTACGGCAAGCGGGCGCGATGCTCGAATCGTGGGAGCCTTTCTTATGATGAATATCTACGTCGCTCGGTCAACAGCGGAGTGAAGCCCGGCGAAGAAGCATCAGTCACACTCCAATTTCGTCAGTGGTCGGACGGTCGTGAACACACTTACCGTGTGAGGCGAGCATGGAGTGCGAACGGTAACGGGGTTGCAGAGCATGTTGTGGTCAACCGCGATAATTCCTTTGACAAGGTGTTGACCGAAATATGGTCAGAATTCGTCGAGGAACTCATACCTGTCGAAATCTCACAACTGTTCTTCTTCGACGGTGAAAAGATCGAGAGCTTCGCCGATCTTGAGACTTCCACCCAACTGCTTGCGAAAGCGGTTCACTCTTTGCTGGGGCTGGATGTTGTTAATCGTCTTACCGCAGATTTAATCGCGCTCGAACGCCGCAAGCAGATCGCATTAAAGACAGATGTTGAACAACAGAAAATTGCGGCAGCGAGAAATGAACTCGCAGGGCTAGACGGTCAGCTTGAGAATTTAGCCGCCGAGCGCGCCGCACGGCAGAATGACGTAGATCGACGGCGGAAAGATTTACGCGAGGCACAAGACAACTACAGCAAACGCGGCGGCGCGCTTTTTGATCAAAGGGAAGTGTTTGAAGATGAGAGAGGCAAGCTGCAAGAGGAGTTACGAAGGGTTGAGAGGGCGTTGCGCGATTGCGCCGAGGGCGTAGCGCCATTGTTGTTAGTGCGGGACTTGCTTTCGGCATTAGCCGAGCAACACGCACGCGAAGAATCTGCAAAAGGGGCAACGATTGTCAATCAGGTTTTAGCAGAGCGGGACAAACAGTTGTTAGCGGTGGTCAAGTCGCAGGAAATTGGCGGGGATGCACTCAAAGCCCTTCAAAGGTTTCTCTCGGACGACCGCAAGCAGCGTACAGCAATAAGTGCGCAGGTTGAAAGGTATTTGAATTTGACGCCTGAAGGTGTGCAGGATGCGCGCAATTTGAAGACAATGCTTCTGCCACAAACACAAGTTCAGGTTAATGACTTGCTTTGTAGCGCTGAACAATTGCAATCGCGGCTCGTTGACCTTGAGCGCAAACTTGCGGGCGTGCCAGCGGAGGATTTAGTCGCCGAGTTAATAAAAAGGCGCGACATAGCGCAAGCGGCGCTTACTGAGGCTGAACTTTCCCTTACAAACATTGATGCGGAACTGAAGAGGCTCTCCGACGAACGCGGACGCAAGCACGCCGAGATGGTTATAAGCATTGAGAAGGCTGTTGAGGTAGAGTTTCAAGCTGAAGCCGTTGAACGCATCGTACTACATTCACAACGTGTGCGAGGGACGATGGTGAAGTTCCGCAACAGTGTCGTCGAGCGACATGCAAGCCGTATTGCCGCGCTCGTACTCGATAGTTTCCGCCGTCTATTACGAAAAGAGTCTCTCATCTCGGATTTGAAGATTGATGCGGAGACGTTCGCTCTTAAATTGCATGACCGCGAAGGACGCTCGCTTTCACCGGATCGTCTCTCCGCTGGCGAGCGCCAACTGCTCGCAGTCTCTTTACTTTGGGGGCTGGCGCGCGCCAGCGGTAGACCACTTCCTGTGGTGATAGATACCCCGCTCGGTCGCCTCGACGCATCGCACCGCAGTCGTCTCGTCGAAAACTACTTTCCCCACGCTAGTCATCAAGTACTGCTGCTTTCAACTGACAAAGAGATTGAGGGAGAATATTTCGAGCAACTTAAGCCGTTTGTTGGGTATGCCTATCATCTTGAATACGATGACAGACTCGGCTCAACGCAAGTCAAACCCGGCTACTTCTGGTAATGCGATGGCAATTGAACACATCCGACTCTCACAGCAAGCTAAAGAGCAACTGATCAAGCTCAAGCGCACGACCGGCATCATGCACTGGAATGTGCTGTGTCGTTGGGCGTTCTGCTTTTCACTCGCAGAACCATCCGTGCCTTCGGTAGTGAAGATTCCGGCGGATAGTTCAGTTGAAATGGATTGGAAGACTTTCGGAGGTGCCCACCACGAACTCTATTATGCGCTTCTTATGCAACGGTGCCACCAAGATAAGCTCGGCACGAGCGACGAATTGCTCTCAATGCAGTTCCGGCTCCACCTTCATCGAGGTATTGGTTATATGGTAGCCGAGCGACAGGGAAAGAGCATAATAGGATTATTGAGCCGTGTTTCAAGTGAGGGGTATTCAAAGTAAGCACTCGCGCAAAATTAAGTTGAAGGATGTAGCTCTTTGAAGGCTACCTTATACTCCAAGCCGACTTGATTGAAGATGTAATAAATCTTCTTCCTGAATTTGCTGAACGACCCATAGTCCGCTGGCTTGAGCCATTCATATTTGGCTTTGCGCCAATAAGTCTCTGCCTTGTTTAAGTGCGGCGAGTAGCGCGGCAAGAAGAAGACGTACAAATCTTTCTTCATCCACTTTTCGAGTTGCGAGAGAAACATCTCCGAGCGATGCGTCGGGGCATTGTCTAAGACCAGCACCGTCGGCTTATCTACATAGCGGCAAAAGTCATTTATCGAGTCAATTAAAAATCGGCTGTTGATGTTCCCGGCGCTCTCATACGTCACACAGAAATTGTGAGGACGAAACAGGCCGAACAGATTCACCTTCTTGTCTCTGCGCGGAAAGATTTCAATCCGCTCGCCTTTCGGCGACCAGCCGTAAGGTAAACACGGGTCCATCGAAAAGGCGCTTTCATCACCGAAATAGAGTTCGATCCGCCCGGCCAGGTACAACTGACACACCTGCTTTAGGAGGCGCTCCTTCTCGATTCTCTCTTCTGCCACCTGCCGTGACTTGAGGCTCTTGCGGAAGCAGCAGAAGCGGTAACCAATTTTTTTAAGAACCGCTTGAGAGTGTCGGGGTGCATCGCGATGTCCAAATCTTCTTCTAATTTGGCGATGACAGTTTTCACCGACTGCGGATGCTTGGCGACTTCGGCTTTTACCTTTTGCAAATGAAGAGGGTTCTGAGTGCTGAGCTTGGGTTTGCGCCCACGTCCCGGCCGAGTCTCAAGTCCCTTGATGCCTTCCGCCTCATAGCGACTCAGCCAATTGTTGACCACGATCTCGCAGCAACCCAAGATGTGGCCGACCTCCAGTGAGGAGCGGCACTCGCTCTTTAAGAGGACCATCTGGCAGCGCACGCGAAACGCATGGCTTTTGCCTTTGCGATAGCCATGCTCAAGGGCAGCATGTTGCTCGGCACTCAATTCGATAACCTTTGTTTTACCCATGTGGGCGGATAGTCTAATCTATTTCTGCATGGGTGCTTACAGGGGCCTAAACGTAACTCATGACCAAGCTAACCCTGCTATTAGGCTTAAGCCGCTGCTACATATCTATCTGTTTTTAGTGGATCACAGTCGTAGCAAGTAACTTGTATGTTGATTGGATTAATTTCATCTGACAAAACAACAGGCATTATCGTTAGTTCTTTTGAGCTTGCCTCTGCCCCACAATAATAACAATGATTCCCTAACAGAATCCTTACTACTAAGAACCAATTTGTGAGCTTAATTTTTCCTAAGTTATGGTGAGTAAGTTCAATCTTGTTCATAGATGGATCAAAGATTGTTTGATGTTTGAATTTAGCGCTATTACAAAATCCACATAGCAACTGTAGGTTATCCAGATCATTACCACCCCCACGCACGTATGCTTGGATGTGATCTACTTCTATGCGAAAGTCATGTGTCGCGCGGCGCGAAGGTTTGAGAAAGTCGTAAAAAGTAAACATGCTAGATGTGATCACAGGCCCGCCAAGGAATTGGTCTATGATTTCATCCAGAAATAAGAATCCACAGGCAGTACATCTACGGTCACATTTGGAGAGAAGCTTATACTTCTCCGTAGTCGTATAGCTCTTTCTAGTTGTACTGGCCCCGCTTAACTCGTCTTGTAGTAAGCGGGCAACACTGTCAGATGCCTCATCAAGTACTAATTGTGGACTATGCGGGAAGCGTTTCTTCAGATTCACTCTAACAGCGGTGAAAATGTGTGCATAATGCATACCGGATGCTATTTGCTGTGGACGTATGGCATCTATAAACCACGTTGCCAGCAAATAATTAAAATCATCACGAAGCATCTCCACGCCTAAGCCCATCGCCGCATCAGGAGGGTATAAGGAAGGAGTACGCCCCGGTCGGCTAAAGAGCCCGGAGGATAAAACAGCATCTACGAATCTCACCGTAGCCCGCAAACTATACATAGTGTGTTGGCTAAAAATTCTGGAATTAAGGAACAAATGCTCTGATGTCAGGAATACGTTTGTATCCGTTTTCTCGATACTCGTACCAAAGTTGAGACCACTTGCTTTTAACGGCCCCTTCGCTCTTCTTTATACCTCTTCCCTTTAAGCCATAATCTCTTGCAAAGTAATCCTTCTTAGCCCCATCTAGCCATTCATTAGCTAAACGATTTGCGTCTTCAGTAGATTCTATGGGTATTCCACGTCCCGCGCCTAGATAAGCAAAGAAATCTGCGGCAAGTATAGAAAGATAGACATCATTGAAAATATTTGAAATTTTGGGGGAGCCCCAAAAATTATGGGACCCTTGATCATCTGTATCTGCTAGGCGGTCTCGTACTACCGTCCATACCTCGCAAAATACATCTCGCCACGGGCCTGTTTCGGATGACCAATATTCGTATGGTGTGTCAAACCCGTGTTTGCGGTATTTTGCGACTATCTTGGAACCATTCAGATTATTGTTCCGCCACTTCTTAGCATAATCAATTGTTAAGCTTGGGTTAGGAAATTTCGCGCCTTCCAATCGCCGGAATGTGCTTGCTAAACGATCTACAACAGACCAATCCAACTTCCTTTCAGCATCATTCTTTTCGTCGAACCCTCGTTTTATAAGCCCTCGGAATGGGCTGCGTTGTGACCCCTCCAAAAAGGCAATGGTTCGATAATCCATAACTTGAATGTCAGCGCGCCCAAGACGCTCTGTTATACGTCCAACCTCTTCATCAGTCAGTGTTGTCGCGACTATTGATCCAAGAAGAGCTTTAGGGATTGGAGTGGCTTTTTGATTTACCACCACAAATTGAAATACGTGCTCGGCCCAATCACTACTATGAATAAGCGAAATGCCAAGTCTACGGGCGTACTGCCCTTTAACAATTTTCACTACGTCATCCGCTGTTTTGTCTTCAGCAAGCAGATTCCTTTGTAACTCTCTAGCGCCTTCTGATTCTATCTCTTCATCGAGCTGGTGTAGCGCACCTAATAACCTATGTTGTCCATCAACAATTGTTGCGGTATGTAAGAAGTCGATTAATGCGTCCTTCGAGAAACCGGCGAACTCATCACGATCTGGTGCTTCGGTCTTCTCAAGGGCTAAACGGCGGAGGCGTACTGCATGAAAAAAATCCTCTATATGCGACTCAGTTGAAAACTCGGCACTTACTTCTGCATTTTCCTCCGAGTCAGCGTTGGCATCATTGTCTTCTGTATCTTCAATACTGTCTTCGGAATCATTCTCTATTGCTTGTTCTGTTGGTTGTGGCGACACCTCATTGGTTCGCAGAAATGTTGAAAGCTCATTGTCGTCAACGATCTGTTCATCCAGTCTCGCCAAGCGTTCAATCAGAAGCTGTTCTACCTCTCGCAGTAAGTTTATAAGCGTATACGTTTTATAATCTGGCTCACGAATTATGAGCCATCCTATACGATCCTGACCGGCACGCTCCTCTAACGGGGTAAATTCTATCCTGCTAGCTTTCCTAACAGCGCAAAGTATAGGGTTTGCGATAATATTGGCTCCCTCATCCAAAAACTTGGATAGCTTTTTCACTCTTCTAGGGTCACCAACTCGCTGAAACCCGACAGTCTCTACTCCTTGCTTTTCCTGTTTACGCGGGATGCCTGCCCACTCAGTTACCTCATTACAAGGTGCTGCAAAAAGAAAAACTGGTGATCCACCATTTAGTTGGCGGTATTCTACTGCTAGATAGCGAAATTCAAGCATTTCTCTCTCAGGCATATCTTTCTCCTGCGAAATTAATTGACGTAGTGCTGCCCAACTTTCGTAGCGTGGTCTTAAATCCCATTTCGGAGTTTGTTGATTCTGCCGCCTGTTCTCCGACTTGGGATTATATCTACCGACACTGTAGCAGACATATATCTAACACTTGGCAATTGCATCGCACACGCGCGAGGCATCCGTCTCCACGGGCATGTTCTTGATCATATGAACCTCCGACTGAAGGTAAGCCGAAAATGGAGAATGGAATAAGACTATTGGATCCCCCAGACAGAATTGATAAAGTTGAAGGCGATGTTAAGGACAGCCAACAATTTACCAAAGAATTTAATTAAGGCGCAATGCGGAACTTAACGTATTTCCTGCTGTTCATGCATTTTGTCTTGGCGTGTTTACACCGTCAGTCACACATGAAAACTAAAGATGAGGCTCTTTCAAAGCCATTTGCTAGGGACCGCGTTGAGATTCCTGAGGGGAATGCGGCGGCTTTCCAAGCCTGGGAGCGATTGAGAAAAATAAAAAGTTTACTGGCGCAAGATTTTTTTAGTAATTTCAAATGCAAAGATGAAAAACAGATTCTGGATTTTAATCCACGATCTGATTTTCAGTTGAGGATTGAATTAGAAAAAGTAGAGAGAGAATATTTTCAATCCAGTAGTGAGCTAGAAAGACTAAAGGGAGAATTGAGAGAGCTAGCGAATGTTGGTTTTTTGCGCAGCCATTGGTCTTTACGTTCAGAACTAAAGGATTTAGTAACCAATTATGATAGGGAGATGCCCTAGAAAATAGGGGACGCATGCCTGTTGTGGGGTCGTGTCCGCGAGCGGTGATTGCTGGAGGGCAACATGCAAGCCCTAATTAGGTGTTTTGTTGGCTTTCTCTCATGAACTCTCAGTCTAAAACTCGTCGCACCCACTTTTGTAAATTTCTAAACTTGTCGCACCCACTCCTGTATATATTCGCAAGCACTTCTGTGCAAATAAAAGGTTTTTGCCCTTCCCAGTCGCAACATCTTCTGTTTTTAGCAATTGACAATTTACAAAAGTGAATACGACGCCGCGAAAGCGGCGCGGCCCTGCAAGGGCAGATCCGGCTTCCGTTCTGCGTGGCTGTTAATTCGTAGGCGTCCGCTTCTATCGAACGGCGAACAGGCATATACTGACGCTCGTCTCACAACTCGTCGTACCGGCCGTCATCAGCGCCGTCACTCACTGTTCCCGTAAGCTATGCGATTCGCTGCCCGTCGAGCGCAGTTCAATCTTTATCCGTTGGCGTTGCTGGCGGTGTCTTTTGCGGCGGGCGTGTGGCTCGCTCATGTAGACGCCGGCTCGCTACGGCGCGCGCTCGTCTGCGGTGCAGTCTGTCACGCGGCGGCTGCGCTTGCGTTCCTGCGCAAACGTTTGACTGCCGCCACGCTGCTGGTGTGCGCCGGCTTCGCGTGCGCGGGGCTGGCGCTGGCGCTGGCCGAGCAGCAGAGCGTGAGCGCAGATCGCGTGCGCCATTTTTACGACGATGGCCGGTTGGCGACGGGCGAGCCGGTAGAGTTGACGGGCGTGCTTGAGCGCGCGCCGGAGGTTGCGCCGGACGGGCTTTACCTCGCGTTGCGCGTCGAGCAGATCAGGCACAAGGGTGGCGAAACCGGAGCATCGGGTGCTGTAGAACTGTTCGCCCCGGCGCGCGACGCGGCCGCACGCGTTGCATACGCCGCTTTAGAGTTGCGGCGGGGCGCGCGCGTGCGTGTGCTAGTGGCGCTTACACGCGCGGAGGAGTATCGCAACCCCGGCGGCAGCACGTTGACCGAGTTCCTTGCGCGGCGCGGCTTCGATGCAGTGGGCACGATTAAGAGTCCGCTGCTCGTCGAGCGGCTTGACGATGCGCGCGTCTTGCTGCCGCTCGTCTGGCTGGACGCGTGGCGCGAATGGATGCGTGCGCGCATCGCGCAGATGTTTTCGGACGAGACGGCGGGCGTGCTTCAGGCGGCGCTGCTCGGCAATCGCTACGGGCTGTCGCACGCGACGGCGGAACGTTTCCGCGCGGGCGGCACATTTCACGTCCTCGTCATCAGCGGATTACACATAAGTTTTATCGGCTGGTTCGTCTTCATACTTCTGCGCTTTGTGACGAAGCGGCGCGTCTGGCAGTTTGCCGCGACGGTTGTGCTGTTGTGGGCTTACACGGTCGCGGTCGGCGCGGGCGCGTCGGTCGTGCGCGCGGCCTTGATGTTCACGTTGGTTGCGCTTGCACCGCTCATGGGACGGCGCGCGGCTTCACTCAACGCGCTCGGCGGCACGGCGCTCGCGCTGCTCGTCTGGCGACCCGGCGATCTGTTCGATCCATCGTTTCAACTGACGTTCATGTCCGTGCTCGGCATCGTCACGCTCGGCTGGCCCGTGTTGGAACGGCTGCGTGCGGTCGGCGCATGGCGACTGACGCGCGCGACACCCTATCCGCCCGTCTGTCCGCGTTGGTTTCGCGTCGTGGGCGAAGCGCTCTACTGGCGCGAACGCGTGTGGCAGCGCGAATTGGGGCGCACGGTCTACAGTTATCGTCTGTTCAAAAGCCCTGCGGCGCGCTGGCTCGCACGCTGCCGCGTGCAAGGCGTGTTGCGCTACGCCGCCGCCGCCATCGTCATCTCCATCAGCGTGCAACTATGTCTGCTGCCGTTGCTCGTCGTCTACTTCCATCGCGTCAGCGCGGCCTCGCTGCTGCTAAACATCTTCGTCGGCGCGTTAATGGCGGCGCTGGCGCTCGTCGCGCTCGTCGCGCTCGCGCTCTCATGCCTGAGCATGCACCTCGCACAACCGCTTGTCTGGCTCGGCGAGCAGCTCAACTGGCTGATGACACACAGCGTCGATCCCTTCACGCGCGCGTATATCGCCAGCCTGCGTTTGCCCGCATATCACGGCCCGGCGGCGCTCAGCTACGCGCTCTATTATCTGCCGCTCGGCGTCCTGCTCGTCGCGCTCGCGCGCTGGCAACCGCTTGGGCCGCCGGCAGAGACTCTGCCGCCCGCAACGGCAGCAACTAACGACGGACGCACGCTGCTAAATCGTCGCCGCCGTCGGTCCGCGCGCGGGCTGATGTTCGCCGGTCTCGCCTTCATCATGTTGCTGTGCGTTGTTCTAGCGCACCCGCACAGTGCGGCGCGCGCGGACGGTCGCCTGCGCATAGATTTTCTCGACGTGGGACAGGGCGACGCTGCGCTCATCACGTTGCCCGACGGCACGACGCTTCTGGTGGACGGCGGCGGCCGACCCGCGCTCTATCAGGCTAAACGTAAAACCGAACCGCGCGGCGCAGACGAAGCCGAGCTAACTGATCCTGCCGAAGCGTCCACGCTTTTCGCACGCGACGAGCGCAGCATCGGCGATGCGGTCGTATCGGAGTACCTGTGGTGGCGCGGGCTAGACCACGTTGACTACGTGCTGGCGACGCACGCGCACGCGGATCACATGGACGGCTTAAGCGATGTGGCGCGCAACTTCGCCGTGCGCGCCGCGTTCGTCGCCCGCGCACCGGCGCGCGTGGCCGAATATGCGCGCATGGCTGAGACGATGCGACGGGAGCGCGTGCCCGTGTACCTGCTCGCCCGCGGTACACAATTAAGCTTCGGCGCGGTTACGTGCGAAGTGCTTTGGCCCGCAACGGACGCGAGCGCCGCTGCATCTTCCGGCAACGACGACTCGCTCGTGCTGCGCCTGCGCTTCAAAGACCGCGTCTTCCTGCTGACCGGCGACATCGAAAGTCACGCGGAAGCGGAACTGCTGCGCGCTGGCAGCGACCTGCACTGCGATGTCCTCAAGATCGCGCATCATGGCAGCCGCACCTCTTCGACAGCCGCCTTCGTTAATGCTACGCGCCCGCAGGTTGCGATCATCTCGGTCGGGCGCGCTTCGCCCTTTGGTCATCCAGACCCGACGGTCGTGGCGCGTTGGCAGGCAGCCGGCGTGCAAGTGCTACAGACGGGCCAGCGCGGCACGATCACCGTCAGCACAGACGGCGCAGACCTGCGCGTCGAAACATACGTGACCCCCTAGCTTCTGTTGCGTGATTGAATCAACGCGGGCCGGCCCGTTATATTGTGTTCGGTTGCGAAGGTATTGCGCGCTTACCAGACGAGAGGGGAATCGAAGTTGCCAGAGAACGAAACAAGGGATGCGTCGCCGCGCTTTGATCAAAGGCCGTGGGGATCGTTTACGGTGTTGGACGAGGGTGCGGGCTACAAGGTCAAACGGATTGAGGTGTTGGCAGGCAAGCGGTTGAGCTACCAGAAGCATGCGCGCCGCGCGGAACACTGGCTGGTCGTGCAGGGCGCGGCGCACGTCACACTCGACGGCACGGAGTTGATCGTGCGCACGGGCGAAACGATTGACATAGAGATCGGCGCGCTCCACCGCGTCGCCAACACGGGCCCCGACCTGCTCATCTTCATTGAAATACAACGCGGCGACTATCTCGGCGAAGACGACATCGTGCGCCTGAGCGACGACTACGGCAGGTGAGGTCGCAGGGGCGCAAGTCGGGCCAATGCTTGCGCGGCTCTGCGTTGCTGAACAGTTCAGACCACCGGCCTCTGCGGTGCTTGCGCTTGTTACTTTGCTTCGATTAGTGGGCGCATCTCGGCGAAGCGGCGTTCGCTGATGCCGCGCACGATGAGGACGTGCTCGACGCGGCGGAATGCGCCGTAGCGTGCGCGGTGTTCGATGATGCGCGCCGCCAGCCCCGCGCCGATGCCGGGCAATTGCTCTAGTTCGGCGCGCGTCGCCGTGTTGATGTTGATGCGCGGCAGGTCGTTCGACGCACGTTGTTCATCTGCCGCCGGCATGGTGCGCGCCTCGCGTGGCAACTTGACGCACGAGACGCTCAGGCAGACGAGCGCGTGGCAGAACGCGACAAACAGCCAGCGGCCGGCGCGCGTGCGGCTTAAATGTCGGAGCAGAGGCGAGTTGGAAAGAGTTTGCGACATTTTGCCGCGTGCGTGTGCAAAATGCTAGAAGTCTAAACTTGTCAGAAACTTGTAACGTTCAAAGGCTAGTTTTCCACAGGTTTTTCCACAGATTCTGTGGAAAAACTTTTCAGAGTTGTGACGCCGTCCCGGTCAACGGTCCGCTCCGGTTGGGCAGTTGAAATTGAGCGTGAAAAAACCGAGCAAGCCAGTTCAACCCCTGACGGCTGACGATCTACCGCAAACTCATCCTTCCGCCCGCTCCTGTTCTTCCCAATGCGAGACGGTCTCGTAGGCGCGGCCGAGAATCTGGCGCGGGCGCGCGCCGTCGGCAGGGCCGATGAAGCCTTCGCGCTCCATGCCGTCGAGGATGGCGGCGGCGCGCCCGTAACCGATGCGTAGGCGGCGTTGGAGCACGGAGGTCGAAGCGCGTTTCATCTCGACGCAGATGCGCAAGGCGTCCATGAACAGTTCATCGCGCTCGCCGCCGCCCGCCTCGTTGCCCGTCGCCTCATCCTCAGACTGTGTGATCGACTCGTCGTAGAGCGGTTGCCCCTGCGCCTTGACGTGCGCGACGATGCGCCCGATCTCCGCCTCGTCCACGTATGCGCCGTGGACGCGCACGAGGCGCGACGTGCCGGGCGGCAGAAACAGCATGTCGCCGCGACCGAGCAACTGCTCCGCGCCGTTCGCGTCTATGATCGTGCGCGAGTCAACTTTGGACGAGACGCGGAAGGCGATACGCGAAGGGAAGTTCGCTTTGATCAAGCCGGTGATGACATCGACGGACGGGCGTTGCGTCGCCAGCACGAGATGTATGCCGACGGCGCGCGCCATCTGTGCAAGCCGCGTGATGGCTTCCTCGACCTCGTGCCCGGAGACCATCATCAGGTCGGCCAATTCGTCTATGATGATGACGAGATAAGGCAGCGTCTGATGCGGTTGGCCCGCGTCGTCGTAGTCCTCGACCAGATTGCGCCGGGCGACCTCTTGATTGTAGCTGTCTATGTTGCGCACGCCCCATTGCGCCAGTTGCTTGTAGCGCCGCTCCATCTCTGAGACGGCCCACTTCAACGCGTAGGCGGCGCGCTTCGGCTCCGTGATGATCGGCGCGGCCAAGTGCGGGATGTCCACGTAGAGACCGAGTTCCAGCCGCTTCGGGTCGATCATGATGAACTTAACTTCGTCGGGCCGCGCCTTGTAGATGATCGAGACGACGAGCGAGTTGAGACAGACGGACTTGCCCGTGCCCGTCGCGCCCGCGATCAAGAGGTGCGGCATGCGCGCAAGGTCGGCGACGTAGTTTAAGCCGTCAATCGTCTTGCCAAGCGCGAGCGTGAGCTTCGAGGGCGACTCCTGAAAGTGGCGCGATTCGACCACCTCGCGCAGCATGATGTTGTCGCGCCGTTGATTTGGCACTTCGATGCCGACGTGCGCCTTGCCGGGTACGCGGTCAATGCGGATCGACTCGGCCTTCAAAGCCAGACAGAGGTCGTCCACCAGCCCCGTGACGCGCGAATACTTGACGCCGGGATCAGGCTTGAACTCGTAAGTCGTGACGACGGGGCCGGGACAGATGTATTCGATGCGCCCGGTGACGTTGAACTCCTTGCATTTCTCTGCGACGCGCGTGGCGAGGCCGCGCAACTCTTCGTCCGCCTGTTCGTGGCGCGGTGGTGCGCCGTTCAAAAATTCGACCGGCGGCATCTGGTAATTGCTCATCGCCGCCGCCTGCTGCTCAGCGCGGCGCGCGGCCCGCGAAGCCTTATCGGTGCGCGCCGCGTGCGCGTTATCGTCAACCAATTCCGTGCGCACGACCGACGCGGTCGCCACCATCTCTTCGATCTCGGCCGCCTTCTGATCCGTCTGATCTTCATCGGCCGCACGCCGCGCCGTTCGCGCTGCTGCGCCGTTCGCCGCCTCACCATTAGTCTGCGCCGCAGCACTCCGCGCCGCAGATTCGACTACGCGCACGTGCGCTGCCGCCTCGTCCGTGTTGCCCGCGCTCGGCGGCGTGGTGTTTGTCGGCAACGCCTCGTCCGCTTCGGGGCTGACGAACGGCTGCGCGGCTGCCTGCTCGGCGGCAAGCGCCGCACGGCGGATGGCTGACGCGGCCGGCACGGCAGCGGCCGGATCGGTTTCGCGCATGAACTCGTCAACGCGGTCTGCGAGGGTGCGGTTGCGCGTGGATTGTTCAGCTTCGCGCGCGCTTTCCCGCTCGGCGCGGGCCGTCTCGCGCTCCGTTGCGCGTTGTTGCGCGCTTGCGCGCCGCTCGGTCTGCCAGGCGCGGAAGCGTTCGGGCAGTCGGCGGAAAAACTCGAAGCGGCCGCCGAACAGCATGGGCAGGCGCTCGAACGTGTGCGCAAACGAGAAGTTGGTGGCCAACAGCACGCCGGTCGCGGCGACGGCCGCGAGTAGGATCGCTGCACCGACTGTGTTGAGCGCGCTCGTGAGCGAGCCTGCGATGAGTGTGCCGAGCAGTCCGCCCGCGCGCACGCGATGATCGAAGAGGAGCGGGAAACTGAACAGCGCGAGCAGGGAAGCGGCGGCGAGCAGGATGATGACCAGACCAAGCACCCGCACAAGCGGCGCGCCCAGCGGGCGTTTACTGAAGCGCCGCCATGCAAGTCCGAACAGCAGGAGCGGCAACAGGTAGGCGGCCAAGCCGAACGTTTGCAGCAGCAGGTCTGCCACGTAAGCGCCAGCCGGCCCGACCAGATTGTGCGTTACGCCCGCGCCGGTCGAGTTCAAAGAGTTGTCGTTCGGGTTGAAGAAGACGAGGCACAAGAGGAGCAGCGCGCCGAGCGCAAAGAGCGCGATGGCGATGATCTCGTTGAGCCGCGTGTGGCGCGGCGCGAGGGTTTTCTGTGACTTCGTCCGCGCGTCCGACTGTGTGGTGGCCATAGAGCGTTTCTTTCCGTCAGACAGGTCGTTTCCGCTTCGTATTACGCCGCTCGGCGCGCGAGCAGGTATGCCTTGATGAAGTCGTCAATGTCGCCGGCGAGTACGCTGTCCACGTCGCCGCGCTCAAGTTTGGTGCGCGCGTCCTTGACGAGCCGGTAGGGCGCAAGCACGTAGTTTCTGATCTGCGAGCCGAAGGAGATGTCGGCCTTGTTGGCTTCGAGCGCGCTCGTCTCGGCACGGCGCTTCTCAAGTTCGAGTTCGTAGAGGCGCGAGCGCAAGACCTGCATGGCGACGGCGCGGTTCTGGTGCTGCGAGCGTTGATTCTGACACTGGACGACGATGCCGGTCGGCAGGTGCGTGATACGCACGGCCGAGTCGGTCGTGTTGATGTGCTGCCCGCCCGCGCCGGTCGCGCGATAAGTGTCAACGCGCAAGTCCTTCTCGTTAATCTCGACCTCGATGTTCTCGTCAATCTCCGGCGAGACAAAGAGCGACGCGAAACTGGTGTGCCGGCGCGCCGCCTGATCGAACGGCGAGATACGCACGAGGCGATGCACGCCGGCTTCGGCGGACAGTAGCCCATAGGCGTACTCGCCTTCGACGCGAAACGTCGCGCTCTTGAGACCCGCTTCCTCGCCCGGTTGATATTCCAGCACTTCGGTCTTGAAGCCGCGCCGCTCGGCCCATTTCAGATACATGCGCAGGAGCATCTCGGCCCAGTCCTGCGACTCCGTGCCGCCCGCGCCGGGATGGATGGTGCAGATAGCGTTGCGCGCATCGTTGTCGCCGGAGAGCAGCATCTCCGTCTCTGCTTCGGCGATCTCGCCGCCGAGCCGCGTGAGCAACGCGCGCAACTCGCCGAGACTCGCTTCGTCCTCTTCCGCGAATTCAAAGAGCACGCCCGCGTCAGCGATCTCAGCCTCGAACTGGCGCTGCCGGCCGACGACCTTCTCAACGCGGCTGCGCTGCTGCAACAGACGCTGCGCCGCCTCCTGATCCTGCCAGAAATCCGGCGCGCTCGCCTGCTGCTCGATGCGCGCTAACTCGTCCTGCTTCGCCGCGACATCAAAGAAACCTCCCAAGCTGCTCGACGCGCGTGCGCAAGTCGTCAAACCCGGCGCGCAAATCTTGAACTGATAGCGTCTCGATCATTAAGCCTCCAAAAGCTGTCCGTCGTTCATCATCCCCTGTTGGTTATCTGGCGTCACACCGCCGGCGCGCGTTGCCGGAGCCGCGCGCGCCGCATAGTTGGCCACTGACAAAGAACAAAGAGCAGAACACTAATCAGGGCGCAGAGCGCGACGAACAGTTCGCCGTGCCGCGTATAAAAAGTCTGACCGGCGGCGGGCGCGACCGGCCACGTGCGCACGGCCGGCTCGAAGCTGTTGGTCGCGTCCTGCACCTCGCCGCGTGCCGTGATGTAGGCGCTGATGCCCGTGTTCGTGACGCGCAGCACGGGGCGCTCGTTCTCGACGGCGCGGAAGACCGCGTTGGCCAGATGCTGTCGTAAGACCGGCGTGCGCCCCAGATAGCCGTCGTTCGAGATGTTGATTAGCACATCTGCGCCCGCGCGCGTGAACGTGCGCGCGATCTCCGGGAACGCCGACTCGAAACAGATAAAGACGCCGCCGCGCGCGTCCCCTAACGGCATCAAAGGGTACTTCGTGCCCGGTGTGAAATCGCCGACCAGCCCGCTCAACAGCCAAGCGCCCGGAAACCAGCGCGGCAACGGCACGTACTCGCCAAACGGCAGCAGGCGAATCTTATCATACTGCGCCACGAGCCGGCCCTCGTCGTTGACGAGTACCGCCGAATTGTACGCGCCACCGGCCGGCGCAGGTTCTTGCGAGTTGAACAAAACGGCCGTGCGGTGCGTGCTGGCAAACTCTGCGACCAGCGCGCGGAATTCCGCGTCCTGCGTGTAAGTAAAATTCATCGGCGACTCAGGCCAAACCACGACGCGCGGCGTGGCCTGCCATGCGCGCAGCGTTTGCGCGTCAGAACTGGCCGCGCGCATGTCGCCGGGTAGGCCTGCGGGCGACTCGTCCCAACGCTTGAGTGCATCAGCACTCAAAGAGAGATGGCGCGCGATCAACTCTGCCGTCTCTTCCGGCGCGCGGTCGAAGTTCACATCGACGTTCGGTTGCACCGCAATCACGACGGCGGCGGGCGCGGCTGCCATACTTTGGGGCAAACCGGGTAAGCCGGACGAGGTCGTGAGTACGCTGACGAGCGCGACGCCGCCGCCCACGAGCAGCACCATCAGCAGCGCACGCAGGTTGCGCCGCAGGAGCGCGTAAGCGAGCGCCGCATTCATGGCCACGATTAAAAAGCCGACGGCATAGACGCCGCCCCAGCGCGCCGCACTGATCAGTTCTGGTTGATAGGCCTGCGAGTAGCCGATGGCGTTCCAGAGTTGGCCGGTCGCGCCGAGCCGCGCCCATTCGAGCGCGACCCAGAGTGGCGGCGCAGCGAACAGTCCGCACGCGCCCCAGCGCAGACACAGGCACGCGAACACGAGGCAAAAGAGCGCTGGGAATAGACCGACGATGAGCGCGCCCGGTATGAGCAGCGCGTAGGCGAGCGCGCCGGGCAGACGCCCGTAGTGAATCATCGAGTAGGTGAGCCACCAGCACGAGCCGTAGAAAAAGAGCGCGCCCGTCGTCCAGCCAAGCACGAAGCTTTGGCGCGCGCGCGGGCGGCGTGCAATCGTAAAGAGCAGCGGCGCGAGTCCGACCCAAGCGAGCGGCCAGAGATTGAAGTCGGGGAAGGCGAGTACGAGCAGCAGGGCCGATAGGACGGCGGTCGCGAATTCAACGCGCGTCGGCGCGGCAGAGCGCGTGAGCGTAAGAAGGCGTGCCCGGCGCGCGCGCCCGGCGGCCGGCTCGGCGAGTGGCACGACTGCGTCCTGCACGTCGCGGAGTTTAACAGACGGGGCTGGCGCGCGTCATCGCGCTGCGGTCAAACGCCACGCCCTGCGGCAAACGTCCGCGCGAAAATTTTTTTCGCCGCGCACCTGCGGCTCGCCAAAATGCGTTGAAGGTTAGACCATTTCGGGCAGAAAGGCGGAAATTTGTCACCCACGCTGCGACAATTATTGTCACTTTGACAACTGCGGTTGACCTTGGTTGACACGTGCGTCGCCGCGAGGTGACAGGCGCAAGTCTGCTGCACGGCGAGCATGTTCTTATTGGAAAATTAAAAAAGCCCCAAAAGCGGGAGAACCCGGCAGGTCACCGGGTTCCGGAAGAAATGAATGTTGATAGGGTCGCTCGGCGGGCGGCTGGCGTAGCGGCAGGCTACAACCAGAGAAGTGAAGGCGGCGGGGTCACGGTTTAACTTCGTCCGTGCTTGCCGCTGTCACTTAAAGCACTCTGCGTGCCAGAAAATCATCGTGCTTGAAAGCAAGGCTGAATTAGTTGGTGGGTGTGGGCGCGCTGGTGTTGACGGCTGCGCCGCGTGCACGCCCGTCGGCCGCCGTCGTCCAGCGCCCGACCATGATGCCGAGCGCGAAGAACGCCGCCGCGACGAGCAGGATCGCTAACAGCAAGACGGCCGGGCGGCGCTCGTCGCGTTGAAACTCTTCCAGCGCCGAGTGGCGCGTGCCCCGTCTCTCTTCCTGTGACTCGGTGGCCATCGCACGATGATCAGCGCCGCGGCCGGCTCGCGCTTAACTTTCCGCTTCGACTTCCAACAAGTGCCCGCGCGCGCCGACGACGCGCACGCGCCCGCGCTCTACGCTGCCGCCGGAACGCACGCGCGCCCGCCACAACTCGCCGTCTACCAGCACCGCGCCTTCAGGGCGCAACGCCTCGACGACAGCGCCCACGCGCCCCGTCAGCGCGACGACACCGCGCGCGCCCTTCATGTGCCGCGACCAAGCCGCCAGCACGCCAAGCACGATGCACAGCACACCGCCCGACCCTAAGAGCGCAAAGAGCATTGCAGCCGGCAGCATACAACAAAAGTAGGGATGAAGGATGAGGGCTAAAAAAAGACTACTCAACTTGAGTCAGCAAACTTTCAGCCCTCATGCCTCAGCCCTTTATTTCGCTCCTGTCTCGACTTGGCGTTGCAGGGCGATGGCTTCCTGATTGTTGGGATCGAGTTGGATGGCGGCGCGAGCGTGCGTGATGGCCTGCGCGCGGTCGCCGCGTTCGAGGAAGATGCGCCCCAGCAAAATGTGCGCGTCAATCAGCTTCTGCTCCGACCAGAAGAGAGCGGTCTTCAAGGAGGCGACGGAGCGTTGCAGGTCGCCGCGCCGTTGATAGATGCGGCCGAGCATCAAATGCGCTTCGGCGTTCATCGGCTCGACCAGCAGGGCGCGGTTCAACTCCGAGAGCGCGTCGTCGTCGTTGCCCGCCTGATAGAGTTCTTTGGCCTTGGCGAGCGAGTCCTGTGCGCTCGCGCCCGCCGGTTCGACCGTTGCAATGTTTTGCAGGTTCACCGCCGCGATGTAGTCCGGCAGGTCAAACTTCTGATTTAGCCGCAATGGCACTTCCGCGATTGACTGCGTCTTTTGCCATTCGGTCTGCGCCGTCGCGTAATTGCTCATGTAGCGCCGCGCCTCGTTGTCCGCATTCGCGGCCTGCTCCGTCTGCCCGACGCGCTCAAGCGCCTTGGCAAAAAGGAAGAACGCATCGCCGTCGCGTGGCGCTTGCGTGATGACGGCGCGCAGTTGCTCCGCCGCCTCGGCGTACTTGCCCGCAAGGAACAGCGCGTAAGCGTAGTTATAACTGACGGCCGCATCGTCCGGCGCGGTGTCGCGCGCGCGTTCAAGGAAGGTAAGCGCCTGCTTCAACAGTCGCTCGCGTTCGGCCGGCGCTTTCTCTGCGCGCGCGGCCTGCGCCGAGAGCGCGCCCGCGTTGTTGTAGATGCCTGTGAGCGGCACGTCGGTCGTGAGCGGCGAGATGAGCGCGAGCGCATTCGGCAGATCGTGCATGCGCCAGTAGGAGAGCGACGCATAGAAGCTGGCTTCGGCGAAATGCGCGTCTTTGGGTTGCAGCTTCGTGTAATACTCGTTGGCCTTCTTCCAGTCGCCCTGTTGATAATAGAGATTGCCCAGCTCGAACGCCGCCTGCGGATAGACCGCCCCGCCGTTCGCCTTCGCATACTCCTTGAGCGCGTTCTGCAAGTAGTTTGAACGCTTCTCTCTGTCTTCGGTCATCACGCCCTTAGCGAAACTCTCAAGCGCGCGCGCGGGGACTTTCGTCGCCTTGTCAATAATCTGATTGCGCGAGAAAGGCAGCGCCTTATCGTGCAGGCTGAGAATCTGGTAGGCGAGGATGCCCTGCATCCTTTGCATGTCGTTGAGCGGGCCACCGAAGTCGTAAGGCCGCCACGCCCAGCGCCCGTCGGGCATCATGTCGCCCGCGAGCCGGCCTTCGTTGATGCGCACGATGCGCGCCGTCCCGTGAATCTCCGGCAGCGACTTCTCATCCTGCTTCGGCGTCACATCATACGTGCCGAGCACGACCAGCGTCGCCCGCGCTTCCTGCCCGATCTTGATCGCGGTGGCCCGCGAAGGCACGGAGGCGAGCGGCAGGCGCAGCCGTTGATAAGTCAACTCGCGCTCGTCGGTGGAGACGACAGACAGCCCCGGCACGTTCAGCAACTCGCTCAGGGCGTCGGCGAAACTCGCGCCGATCCAGTTGAACTCGCCCCGGTTCGATTGATTCTCGAAGGGCAGCACGATCACCACGTCGCCCGCGCGCGTCGTCTGCGCCGCGACCGGCGCGCAGGCCGGCAGACAAAGGAAGGCGAGCGCCAGCATGAATAAACTAAAAGCGCGTCTCGTCATGATGCAAACATCCCACAAGTCTGAAAAAGCAGCGAGGCCGGCGGCGCTCGCTCCAATTGCACAGCGCCGGCGACCTCGTCCTGCACGATCCTTGCTGAGCCGTCTCGCGTGCGGCGCATCCGGCTACTGCGTTTGGCGTCGCGTACGGGAGTCGAACCCGTGACGCCGCCGTGAAAGTCCGAGCAAGGCATATTGTACGGGTTAGCATGTGCCCGCACAAGAGGTGCGCGCCTAACGCCGGAGCTAAACAGCGCGCCGAAACCCTGATTGATAAACGGCAAGCCCGGCGCGTCCGGTTCGGCAAATTGTTAGGCCGCCGGCTGCTGACCGGTCAGCGCCGCACGCCACCGTGCCGCCCTCACGTCCATCTCTTTGATGAAGCCATCTTTGCCATCCATATACCCGTCCATGCTCTGCGGGTGTTCCTGCGCGAGCGCCCTCTTTAGCTCGCTGTATCGCTGTGCATCCTCGGGGTGCGCGATCATGTAGTCGCGAAACGCTAAGTGCCGCTCCACCTCCGCCGAGCCGGCGGCAAACACATGAATGTTATGCGTTCTGATTCCTGCCCGGTTGTCTTTACGGAAGTACCGGCGACCAGTGATGCCGTACTCACCCATCACTTCATAACCGAGCGACTTCATCGCTGAACTCTGGACATCAACTTCCGTAATGTCTCTGACCTCGACTAACAGATCGATGACGGGCTTTGCATATATGTTCGGGATGGCTGTGCTACCGATATGGTGGATGGCTACAACATTTTCGCCTAGGGCGGCGGCGACATGCTCCGCTTCCGCCTCAAATGCATCTCGCCACTGTGGATTGTGTGCGACGACTTCTACTATCCTCATTAATTGAGCACCTCGTGAGTAGCTTGTAAACTACCAGCCCAACCGATGATCTGAGCAGCCCGAACGCCCGGCATCACCCGCCGTCCGCGAACAGCAGCCAACCTGCGCCGCCAAGGACACAGCTTATGTGAAGTGCTACCGGACAATCAGGTGGAATGATTTGTTGAGCGGCCGGTTCATGGCTTTGGCTCCTCGAATACCTGCACTGACCCGCCGTACAGATGATTGCCGTAATACTCTTTCTCTCGCTCTTGTGGGTGCCGCTTGAAATCAATGAACGGCTCCCGACAGTACGGGCACAGCAACGGATTCAGGTAACCAAAGGAGCCGCCACAATCGCTGCATTTAGGGAGGCGGCCTTCAAAACGGGCGACGGACGTCATGTCCGCTTTACCCCACATCGGGGGCGCATCCTCGATGTGGCTGCTTGCGATTAGCGTGTGCGGTCCGCCGGAGCAGTAGAAGTATGCCAAGTCGGCTAAGCCGGCATGGAATGACTGCAAGCGAAAACTCTTCCGGCAGTGATCGCACAGGCAGAGCGCCGAGACGTTTCCCGGTGTCACCGAGCCTTGGAAGTGTAGGCCTCTAAAGAACAGCCCCCGCCCTGCCATGTCGCTCGTATCGCCTTTGAACTCAGGCAGCATGAACGGCTGGAAGCGGACGCCCGTCGCGCCACGCAGAAATGCTTCGCGCGAGTTCTCATCTCTACGCTCGGTGGCGACGCAGTCTGCCTGAACGGCAAAGGTTGGCCCGACGCGGACGGACATGTGCAGACACCTGCCGCCCTCCGCGAAAACCGACGAGAGATCAAAGGAGCGAACGTTGCCGGCACTGTCGGCGAAATGAAGGCTGTGCTGCCCGCTGTTCAACTCCGCCAATGGCTTCTTCTCCACGGGTAGCTCCGAAAAGGTAAATGAACACAGCTCTTGCGTGTCCAGTAGCACGCGCAGGACAGTCCCATCGCCGCGACCCGCCTGGTGTTCATCCTTTCGACGAAAGGGCCACATCAAAATCTCCTTGCCGTCCAACGCCCGAATTAACCGGGCGCGTATACAACATGGAAATCATCCAAGCCGCGTGGATGAAAGACAAGCTGATTCGCGCTGCGGTTGAATGAGTTGTTAGGCGCGACCCGCGGAATAGCGAAAGCCGTTAATGCTATGGCTGTCTTCCCCGGAATCAATCTGCTTCTCTTCAGAGTTGTCAGCTTGTGGCGGCATAGTGCCACCAAAGCTTACACGCTTCATCGCCCAAAGAGCGCTGACGATAAATGGAAGCGTAAAGAAAGACAGTAAGACGAACAAGCCGGGCACGCCGGAGACAGAAAAATGTTCTCCGAGTTGGAACTTCCAGTCCCTCGGGCCGCCCAAGAGGATAAGCGTCCCGATACTCAACCCGAAGAGGAGGTCGCCCACTGCGACCAATTTCATCCACCGCCCTCTGCCTTTACCGACGGAAACACATGCTGCGGTCAGGGCCCATGTCAGAATGAGTGCTGCGGGAAGCGCCACGGCCCGGCCTTCAAACTCAAATGTGCCTACCGCGTAACCGATGTAATTAGGGTCAAGCAGGGCACGAATAGGAGCGACCGATGATACGCCCGCAAATAGCATATGGAAGATGCCGACCACGAGCGCGGCTGCGTTCCAGCGACGGCGTGAAAGCAAGTAGCAGAAGATGCCCCAGTAAATTACGTTTAGCGGAAGCGCGATCTTGAACCAGAGAGCCATAAGTAACCTCCTTAAACGATCTGTAGATGGGCTAGAACCGCTCAAAAGATAAACACCGCGCGCTTGTATTTTATGGCAACTATGTTGGATATACGATAAAGTCAGCGCCTAACGCCGGGCGTCACCCGCCGACCCGGGCGATGGCAGGAACTTGAAATCTATCGTGTCGGCGGTCGGGCGCATGCCGTTGTGGCGCGCCGCCGTGATCATAACCACGCTGTCTGCCGCAGATCTGCGAATGTGTCAATGTACCATGCGCGTGGCCCGTAGTATTCGGCCGCGCGCAGTTCCTCGAATGACGCAGCAGGCGGGCCAACCCCTGCGCGAAGCCCGCGTTCTATCTCGGCCAGCCCCGCGCCGCTATACGGCATGAGTTCATGCGTATAAATGGCCCGCACCAACCCAACAACATCAGCCAGCAGCAGGCAAGAGCGCCGCAGAGCGTCGCGGGACTCCGAGTCGCTGGCGAAGGTGCTGAAGGACATCATGTGGTAAAGCTCAATTGTTCCCGGTGTGGCGCGAATTGCGAAGCCACCGGGGCCAAGAAGTTCAGGCGCGCCCGACGCGGGTGCGGCTTCAACGACCCAGGTCTTGGGTAGCCAGCGATCCCGATAGCGTTCGACGACTCCCGTCCCGAATTTAGGCTCGCCGGCTAGCTTCGTTAGTAGCCATTCGGGAGAGCAGTCCATCGAGGCATCGAACAGCGCGATAAAATCAGTGCTCATATCTTTGACGACGCAGGGAGCCGCCCAACGCCCGAATTAAGGGGGCGTTCGTTACCGAGACGTTACCATGATAAAGGTGTGAGTATTTGCGGTAAGCCTAAATGCTTAAGAATATGTGGCGTCCCGTACGGGAGTCGAACCCGTGTCGCCGCCGTGAAAGGGCGGTGTCCTAGGCCACTAGACGAACGGGACGCATGTTGAACTAGCGTCCACGTTAACGCACCCTTTTGGCGGCTGTCAAATGCGCTTGCCCGCACGGCGCGCGGCGGAAATTATGATGTCTCTTGCTGCGGAAAAGTACGCCCGCGCGTGGGCAGCAGTAAGGGAAAACGAGAGGCTGCAAGCCGTCCGCGCCTTACCCGCGCCGAGGAGTTCCGCTACAATCTAATGACCCGG
>DASVQA010000209.1:0-6073 GCA_036389375.1 Pyrinomonadaceae bacterium
AACAACGCCCGACCGATCTACACAGATCGGTCGGGCGTTACTGTCTTTGACTTGCGCGGTGTTAGACGCTCATCAACTCCTGCTCTTTGTTCTTGGCCAATTCGTCAATCTTGCCAATGAAGGTGTTGGTGAGTTTCTGTATCTCGTCCAGCGCGTCGCGCTCGGCGTCCTCAGAGATCGTTTTGTCCTTGAGCAGCTTCTTGAGCCGGTCGTTGGCGTCGCGCCGGACGTTGCGCACGGCCGTGCGATGTTCTTCCGCGAACTCGTGTACCTGCTTGGCCAACTGGCGGCGGCGCTCCTCGGTCAGCGGCGGAATCGGCACGCGGATCAGCTTGCCGTCGTTCGACGGGTTCAGACCCAGATCGGCGGCGCGGATCGCTTTCTCAATCGCGCCAAGCTGCGTTTGATCCCAGGGCTGCACCGTGATCATTTGCGGTTCGGGTACATGAATCGAAGCCATCTGGCTGAGCGGCGTGGGCGTGCCGTAGTAATCAACCTGCACGGGATCGAGCAGGCTCACGGTCGCGCGCCCCGTCCGCACGGTCGCCAACTTCCGGCGCAGGTCTTCGACCGCGCCATCCATGCGCGGCCGCGTATCTTTGATGACATCTTTCTCAGACATAACAAACTCCGTGCTCGGTGACAGTTGAGCTAAAGTGACAGGATAATGCCAAGTTTTACGCTTGTCACCTGCCTGCGGCGGCCGTCCGTTAAGACTTGTCCGGCTGCTCCATGCAGACCTTCGTGCCGATGCCCTCGACGCCCATGACGACGCGCATGATGTTGCCGGGCTGGAGCATATTGAAGACGACGATGGGCAGGCGATTATCCATGCAGAGCGAGATGGCGGAGGCGTCCATCACTTGCAGGCGCTGTTCGAGCACCTCTTGATAAGTGATGGCGTCGTAGCGCGTCGCCGTCGGGTCTTTAACCGGATCGGCCGAATAGATGCCTTCAACCTTCGTCGCTTTCAGAATCACTTCCGCTTTGATCTCAAGTGCGCGCAGCGCGGCGGCCGAATCGGTCGTGAAATAAGGGTTGCCCGTGCCGGCGGCGAAGATCACGAGCCGCCCCTTTTCCAGATGCCGAATCGCGCGCCGCCGGATAAACGGCTCGGCCACTTCCGGGATGTTCAGCGCCGACAGGACGCGCGTGTGCGCGCCCGCTTTCTCAAGCGCATCCTGCAACACGACCGCGTTCATCAAGGTGGCCAGCATCCCGATGTAATCGGCCGACGAGCGATCCATGCCGCCCGCACTCTTCGACACGCCGCGAAAGATGTTGCCGCCGCCGACAACGATGGCTAACTCGACGCCGAGCGCATGCACGGCCTTGATCTCTTCCGCCACCGCGCGCGCTACTTCCACGTCCACGCCGTAGTTCTGCGCGCCCATCAGGGCCTCGCCCGACAGCTTCAACATCACGCGCCGGTAGGCGGGCGCGCGGCGGTCTGCGATCTGTGCTTCAGCCATCATCAATTTGGATCAGGCGTCCAGCGAGTCCAGCGAGTCCAGCGAGTCAACAGCAGTTGGCTGACTCTCTGGACTCTGGACTGAGTTTATTGATCGCCGCCGGCGAGCGCCGCGACCTCGCTGCCGAAATCGTCCGCCCGCTTCTCCAAGCCTTCACCCATTTTGTAGCGGGCGAAGCGGCGCACGGAGAGGCGCTCGCCAGTGGCCGCGATCTTTTCGTTCAGCAGATCGTTGATGGTCTTGGCCGGGTCTTTGACGAACGGCTGGTCGAGCAGCACCGTCTCCTCGTAGAACTTGTTGAGCCGGCCTTCGACGATCTTATCGAGCACCTGTTCGGGCTTGTTCGCGTTCTTCGGATCGTTTTTGGCCTGTGCGCGGGCGATCTCGCGCTCCTTGTCGAGCGCGTCCGCCGGCACGTCCGTGCGCGCGACGTAGCGCGGCTCGGCCGCCGCGATGTGCATGGCTATGTCTTTGACGAGTTGTTGAAACTCATCCGTGCGCGCAACGAAATCTGTCTCGCAGTTGACTTCGACCAGCACGCCGACCTTGCCGCCCATATGGATGTAAGAGCCGACCGCGCCCTCGGCCGCGATCCGCCCTTCCTTCTTCTTGGCCGAAGCCAGCCCGCGCTTACGCAGGATTTCAATGGCCTGCTCCTCGTTGCCGCTCGATTCATTCAGCGCGTTCTTACACTCCATCATCCCCGCGCCCGTCTTCTCGCGCAGCGCCTTCACCGCCGCCGCCGTAATCTCTGCCATGATATTCTCCCTAAAAACTAAGTGGTCAGTAATCAGTAGTCGGTAGCAATAGAGTTTGATGCGAACTACAGCCTACAGCCTACTTGCTACTCAAAAAATTGCGCAGCCCCGGCGGGTTCTGACCGCGTGGCTGCGCTCGCCGAATGATTGAAAAGCCAGAACTGTCGCTTGCTCGTGTCCGCGCGCGACCTACTTGGCCGCGCCGACCGACTCCGCGCCCTTCTCCTGCTCGGCATCGCGGGCCGGGCGTAGTTCGCTTGCGTCCGTGCCGCCGCCCGTCGCGCCGCGCACGGGCGCACCCGTGCCGACCTGTTCGTGATCGCCCGTCGCATCGGGCTGCTGGCCCGTCGTGCCAAAACCCTGCCGGCCCGGCACGGAGACCTGCGTCTCGGCGGAAGGCGCGGACGCCTGCATGTCCGTGATGTTCTCGGCCGTGCGACCGGGATCGCGCGCCGTCGTGATGGACGAAGTATCGTCGCCGCTCGCGCTCCGCTGACGCGGGCGCGCGCCCTGTGCGTCGGTTGCGCCTGCGTCCGTCGTCGTAGTTGTCGCGCCGGCTGCGGCCTGAGCCTCTTCCGCGCTGGCTTCCGCCTCGCGCGCCTGCATCTGCTGACCTTCAACGACCGCGTCCGCGATGCGCGAGGCAAACAGGCGGACGGCGCGCAGGGCGTCGTCGTTGCCGGGGATCACGTAGTCGATCCCTTCGGGCGAGCAGTTGGTGTCAACGACGGCGATCACGGGAATGCCGAGGCGATTCGCCTCCGCCACCGCGATCTCTTCCTTGCGCACATCGATGATAAAGAGTGCGTCGGGCAGGCGCGTCATGTTCTTGATGCCGGAGAGGTTCTTCTCAAGCGTCTCGCGCTCGCGGTCGAGCTTGATGCGCTCCTTCTTCGTGAGCATCTCGTAGCGCCCGTCGGTCTGCATGGATTCGAGATCGCGCAGGCGCTTAATGGACTTCTGCACGGTCTGGAAGTTGGTCAAGAGGCCGCCGAGCCAGCGGTGATTGATGTAATACTGATTGGCGCGCGTTGCTTCTTCGCGGATCGCATCCTGCGCCTGCCGCTTTGTGCCGACGAACAGGATCATGCGCCCGCGATCTTCACCCATCATGCTCGTCACGAAGGCAATGGCGTCGCGGAACATGCGCTGCGTCTTTTGCAGATCAATAATGCTGATGCCGTTGCGCTCGCCGAAGATGTAGTCCTTCATCTTCGGATTCCAGCGCCTGACCTGATGGCCGAAGTGAACACCGGCCTCAAGCAATTCTTTCATCGTAACGGATGCCAAACTAAAACCTCCTCAGTTGATTGGTTTATGTACTCGCCGTGCCCGTGCAAGCCCCCGCGCGCGGAAGCAACCAACCCGGACGACGACAATGGATTGACGACAGTGACGGGAAAAGTGACGAGTTAGGACAAGTGGGTTTGCTCCGCCCTCGTCCCTCGTCACTGTTTTTAACGTTTCGAGAACTGGAAGCGCTTGCGTGCGCCCTTCTGACCGTACTTCTTGCGCTCTTTGATGCGCGGGTCGCGCGTGACCAGCCCGGCCTGCTTGAGCGCAGGGCGCAGGTCGGCGTTGAACTCCATCAGCGCGCGGGTGATGCCATGCCGCACTGCGCCGGCTTGCCCGGCGGGGCCGCCGCCCGCGACGTTGACGAGGATGTCGAACTTCGCCCCCGTCTCGGTCAACTGCAAGGGCTGGCGAATGATCATGCGCAGCGCCTCGTTCGGGAAGTACTGGTCAAACGCCTTGCGGTTGATGACGATCTCGCCTGTGCCGGGGCGCAAATAGACGCGCGCCGTCGAGGTCTTGCGCCGGCCCGTTCCGTAATACTGTGTCTCAGCCACGATCCTTTATCCTTAATTTCTATTCGGAGGGTTGCAAAAATCGGTTACGCCCGCGCGTTCGTTCTAAGCTCAAGCGCCTGCGGTTGCTGCGCCGAGTGCGGATGCTCCGCGCCGCCGTAAACTTTCAGCTTCTTCGCCATCGCCCGCCCCAGTTTGTTCTTCGGCAACATGCCTTTGACCGCCAACTCGATGACGCGCTCGGGGTGCTTGGCGAACTGATCCTTGACGGAGATTTCGCGCAAGCCACCGGGATAGAGCGTGTGCCAGCGATAGACTTTCTGTTCCGTCTTCGAGCCTTTGAAGACGGCCGCACGGGCGTTGATGACGATCACGTGGTCGCCCATGTCCATAAACGGGGTGTAGTCGGGCCGGTTTTTGCCGGTCAGGATGCGCGCCACTTCGGTGGCCAAACGCCCCACCGTCTGCCCCGCTGCGTCCACGATGTACCACTTGCGTTTATCAGCAAGCCCCTGCCCGCTGGGAAAGTATGTTGACATAGATAACTCTCACTAAAATTAGCGTTTAGAACGCGAACGGCTAGAATACTGAAGCCTGCGGAATGTTGTCAAGGAAGCAGCACGCGCTGGCCCGGCCATCTCTGTCCAGCGGTTTACGCCGGGCGCGGCTGGCCGTCGGTTTTGGGCGGCGCAGATTTTTCCGCCGTTGCGGGTGGAATCGTGTATCATCCCGCGCGCCTCCTCAAGCGCCAGTAAAGGGGCTATGATCGGCCAATACCAACGCGGGGCCCCATCGCTGCCGTCAAGCGGCATCCGAGCCTGACCGCCGCCCGTATATCTCGCACACGAGCGACCGGAGCGAAACACAGCGGGGCAACAGCAGCGCACCACAAAGCCGCGCCCGTGCTTCGACCTGTGGGCGGTTCGCTCGGCAAGTTCACCAAACAAGCAGTCTTAACAAAACAATTTCCGTTTAAGGAGAATGAAAGCTCATGCGAACAGTAAAAACAGTTGTAATGGCCCTTTGTCTCGTCGCCGCGAGCGCTGCAAGCGCCGCCGCGCAAGCGCCGCAGAAGTCGCTCTATGACCGACTCGGCGGCCTCGATGCGATCAAGGCCGTGGTGGGCGACTTCGTCGGGCGCGTCGTCGCAGACGAACGCATCAACAAGAAGTTCGCCAAATCTGATGGCGCGCGGGTGACGCATTTCCTCGTCGAACAGGTCTGCGCGGCGACGGGCGGCCCCTGCAAGTACACGGGCAACAACATGAAGAAGGCGCACAAGAACATGAAGGTCACGGAGGGCGAGTTCAACGCGCTGGTCGAAGATTTGACGGCTGCGCTCGACAAGTTCAACGTGCCGGCGCAGGAGAAGGGCGAGTTGCTCGGCGCGCTCGCGGGGCTGAAGAGTCAGATCGTCGAAGTGCCCGGCGACGCCACCGGCACGCCGCTGCCCAACAACTTCAAACCCGCCAAACCGCTCCCGAAAAGCAAAATTGACGCCGGCCCCGCGATGAAGAACGGTAACAAGTCGGGCGATAAGAAGATGTAAGCTGTTATAAGCGCGCCGGGCGCAGGCGCTGGGGCAATCAGAGGTTGCGGCAAAATTGACCGCTCGGCAAGCGCGCGACTTAACGAAAGAGGCTCGCAAGGTTGAGAACCTTGCGAGCCTCTTTCACTTTCAGTTCAGCGCGGAGCAAGTCTACTGCACGCTCGGCGGCGGCGTTGACGACGGCTGGGGCGTCGTCGTTGTGCTCGTCGGCGTCTGGTCGCGCCGTTTCAGTTTGGGTGCTTCCTGCTTATCGGTCGGCTGCTCGCCGCCCGTGCCGGTCGCGTTCGGATCGTCCGGCGTCGGCTGGCGACGCTTGAGCGTTGGACGGCGCGGTTGCCCGCTGTCGTCCGCCAGCGCACCTGCGGTCGAAGCTTTCGCGTTAGACAGTCTGAGCAGCCGCGCTTTCACGCGCTGGAACTCGGAGGTGCTCAGGACGTACTCCTCGCGGTCTGGAAAACGTGCGACGAGCGTCTTGGCCGCTTCCAT
>DASVQA010000210.1:0-20174 GCA_036389375.1 Pyrinomonadaceae bacterium
CGCAGCACTGTGCGGACGCGCGTGCCCGGCCGAATGTCTGAATCGAGTTGCGCGGCGGCCGTCTGGAAATAGGCGCTGCGGAAGATTTGATCGGGCGTCGCAGCTTCGCCGGCCGCGGCAGGCGCGAGCGCCTGCCCGCGCCCGATTGAGTAACCGGCCGACGCCTGCAAGAACATGCTCAGCCGCCGCGTGTAGACCACGCGCAGACCACGCGCCGCGCCCTGTTGATCCGCCACGCTCATGAGCGCCGCGCCGTTCTGTTCGGCGAACGCATTGAGCGGCATGTTCAAGAGACCGACGCCGCGCCCGTCCGTCGTGTCGAAGAACGCGGTCGCTTCGATGCTCGACCTGTTATCCAACACGCGCTCGACGCCGAATTCCAACCGCCGGCTACGCTCCGCCACCGCGCGGCCGTCCACGAACGCGACCGTCTGCTCGCTCATTTCCGGAAAGACGATTGCGCCGTCTTCCATCTTGGCGACGGACTGCGCGCCGCTCGCGCGGTCGCCCGGCGCGTAACCGAACTTCAGCCGCGTGCGGCCGTTAGCGGCGAACTCGAAGCCGATGCGCGGGCTGAACGCGCCCTCGGACTTCGCGCCGAGAAAGCGCGAGTAGTCGAGACCGAGCACCACGACGACGCCATCGCGCACGATCCACTCGTCAATGGCGCGCACCGAGACTTGATCGAGCGCTTGACGCCCGTTCGCCTGTTTGAACAGGACGGGCATGCTCGCGCCGCCCAGCGTCGCACTGGCGCGATGCTTGTGGCCGAGGCGCGCGCGCGCGGTCGTCTCAAGCCGCGCCAGTTCGTTTGTGCCCACTTGGCCGGCGAAGATCAATTCCAACGCGTCGCTCGCGGGTGTGGCGATGGCGAAGTTCAGGCCCGCGTAACCCGGCGCGAACGGATTGGCGGAGGCGCTGGCGAAAGTCTCCACAACGCCATGCACGGGTCGCCGCTTGCCGTCGAGCGACGAGAGCACGATGCCTGCGTCCTGCGCCGCTAAAGCGTCCTGCGCGGCGGCGTCGTCTTCCGCCGCTTCAACCGCCGCGATGGTGCTGTCCTCGCCCGCGCCCGCCTGAAAGATCGAGCGGCGCGACTGGGCCGAGCGCAGACGCCATTTCGGGTCGTTGCGGTCGGCGCGCCGCTCCGGCACGGTGCGGCCTTGCCCGAGCGGGACGAGATTGAAACGGTAGACGAGTTCGTCGGACGGGTTGACCTGAACGGACGTGAACGTGACAGCGTCGAAGCCTTCGGCAATGGCGCTCAAAACATAGCGACCGGGCGCGATACGCGTGGTGAACGAGCCGTCGGCGTTGCTGCGCGTCTGCTTGACGAGTTCCTGCGCGCCGGCGCGCAAGAGTTTGACGAGCGCGCCCGCAAGCGGTTGCCCTCGTTGGTCGCGCACCGTGCCGCTAATCGTGCCCAGCCGGCGCGCGCTCGCGGCCGCCTCGGTTGGCGACGATTGCGCGGCCGCGAGCACGAGCGTAAAGGCGCAAAGCGCCAGCCCGGCTCGCTGTAAATTCTGTCTCATAGCACCGAAACCTCCCGGCGCGCGCCCGCTCGCGGGAGACGAGTTCGGATAGGCGCGCGTCTCAAGCGATCTCTCTCTTCGTAGTTGCCCCTGATTCGCGGCGAGGGATGTGAAGTTTCGCCTTCACAGCTTTTGCGCCGCCCACGTAACATTGCCTGCTGGCACGGCTCGCTTGAGCGAAGAGTGACATTCTCTAACTATCGCAAAACAGTGTCAAGCAAGCTTTTGAGGCTGCGTGCCAGTGCGTTTGCTCAGGGTATGTGCATCTGCTACGATGCAGAGTGCTGCAAAAGTGCTTACCGCCGGGCCGGAATTTTCCATCTGACAGCACGCTCAAGAGGTAAATGACCGATCAAGTTCGCCTAACCAGACTCGCCAACGGGGCGACGATTTTAACTGATTTCATGCCGGGTTTGCGCTCGGCCACCATCGGCATCTGGGTGCGGCGCGGCTCGCGCCACGAACCCGCCCCCCTCAACGGCATCTGCCATTTCATCGAACACACGGTCTTCAAAGGCACGCGCAGCCGCACGGCGCTCGACATCGCCGTCGAATCGGATCGGCTCGGCGGCCATTTCGACGCCTATACCTCGCACGAGTTGACCGGCTTTGCCCTCAAGGTCGTGGACAAAGCGGTGGCGCAGGCGTTCGACCTGCTCGCCGACATGCTTCTGCGCCCGCGCTTCGACGCCGAAGACCTGTTGTTGGAGCAGCGCGTCATCATCGAAGAGATGAAGATGGTCGAGGACTCGCCCGAAGAGTTCCTGAGCGAGCTATTTAACGCCGCCTACTTTCCTGATCACCCGCTCGGTCGCCCCATCGAAGGCACGGAGGAGACTGTCTCGTCATTCGATCAGGCACGCACCGCCGAGTTCCACGCGCAAGCCTTCGCGCCGCCTAATCTCATCATCGCGGCGGCGGGTAACGTCCAACACGACGAACTGGTGGCACTCGCCGAACGCGCTTTCGCTGATAGCGCTGCGCCGCCGGCGCGCGCCGCTGACGGCGACACGGACGCGCCGCCCGTGCCCACCGCGTCCATCTTCACCGAGCGCAAGCCGGAACTCGAACAGGCCCATTTAATCCTGGCGACGCCTTGGCCGTCCGCGCGTTCGGAAGACCGCTACGCCGCCAGTCTGCTCGGCTCAATCATCGGCGGCGGCACGTCGAGCCGTCTCTGGCAGGCGATCCGCGAGGAGCGCGGGCTGGCCTATTCAGTCGGCGCGGCCGCTTCCGGCTACACCGACGTGGGCGTCTTCCACATCTACGCCGGCACAAGCCCGGCGCAGGTTGACGAGGTGCTCGATCTGGCGCTCGCCGAACTGCGCCGCATCGTCCGCGAGCCGGTCGGCGCGGACGAACTACAACTGGCGAAGGATCAATCCGTCGCCTCGATCCTCCTGAGCCTCGAATCAACGAGCGCGCGCGCCGGCACGCTGGCGCGGCAGGAGATCGTGCATGGTCGCTACGTTGCGCCCGACGAAGTGATCCGCCGCATCGAAGCCGTCACGCCGGAGGATGTGCAACGGCTCGCGCGCGCCTCCTTCACGTCCGACGCGCTCGCCTTCGGCGCGCTCGGCAATCTGAACGGCTTCAAAGTTGACCGCGCGCGGCTGGAAATTTAAGCGTGAGGTGGCTGCCGGCCAAACTTGATGGCCGGTGCAGTTGAAACCTGTAACCCTGTAACTCCCGATGAAGTTCACAGTCTTAGGCAGCGGCTCAACCGGTAACGCCGTGCTCATCTGCGCGGGCGGCACGAGCGTACTCGTTGACGCGGGCCTCAGTGCGAAAGAGATCGTCCGCCGGCTGGCACTCGTCGGCTGCGATGCCGCGCAGCTTGACGGCATCATCATCACGCACGAGCACAGCGATCACGCGGGCGGCTTGCGCGTGCTGCTGAAGAATCTGGCGTGCCCGGTCTACGTCTCCGGCGAGACGCGCGCGGCTTACATCGGCGCGCGCGAAGGTTATGGCAACGACGAACCGCGTAAGCGCGCGGATGTCTTGCGCGACCGCACCGTCGAGATTTCGTCGAGCGAGGACTTTCGCATCGGCGCGATAGACTTCCACCCCTTTACCATCCCGCACGACGCGGCCGACAACTTCGGTTTCACCGCCATGCACGACGGCGTCAAGATCGCCACGCTGATGGATTTTGGCTGCATCACCACGCTGATCGAAGAACGCCTGCGGGGCTGCGCCGCCATCATCATCGAATCGAATCACGGGCGCGACATGTTGAAGGCGTGCAGCGTCTATCCGTGGGAGTTGAAGCAGCGGATACTGTCGCGCACGGGGCATCTCTCGAACGAAGACGTAGCCGTGTGGCTGCGCGAAGGCTACGACGGCGGCGCGGAGCACATCGTCCTGGCGCACCTGTCGCAACGCGCCAACAATCCACACGTCGCCAAACTCACGGCCGAGATCGCCCTGCAAGAGCGCGGCTCGCTCTTTCAGACCACGACGCGCATCTCGCTTACGCACCACAAAGACCCGACCGCATGGATCGAATTGTGATGAGCCGCCGCGCACAGTGCCTCGTCCTCTTGTTCGTTCTCTGCGCACCGGCCTGCACGGTGGGCGACCGCCGCAGCGGGCTGCCCCCCGCCGCGCAGAATGCGATTGACACCATCACGGACGACATCGCCGCCGGCCGCGACGACAAAATCTATCAGGAGGCGGCCGACGAGTGGCGACAGGCGGCCACGCCCGAACAGAGCCGGGCCAGTTTTGCGCGCGTGCGCGACACCTTCGGGAAAGTTTTAAGCCGCGCGCTCGTCGAAGGTCGTGAACAGCAGGCCGGCGCAGGCGGCACGAGCGCCGCGCACGCCGTCAACGCCACCTTCAACACGCGCTTCGAGCGCGGCGACGCCATCGAAGCCTTCACGCTTATCGAGCGCGACGGGCGCTGGCTGCTCGCACGCTACGCCGTCCACTCGGACGCACTCAGATGAGAAAGGCAGTGCCGGGTGACAAGTTAAAGACTTGTGCCTGCTCATCACTCGGCACTCGCCACGCGGCACTGTTTTTATGATTCCACGCTACACCTTGCCCGAGATGGGCGCGCTCTGGGCGGAGCAGAATAAATTTCAGAAGTGGCTCGACGTGGAGTTGGCCGTCTGCGAGGTACACGCCGAGATGGGCACGATCCCGCATGCGGCGCTCGCGGAGATTAAGGCGCGCGCCGCGTTCACGGTCGAGCGTATACACGAGATTGAACGGACGACCGACCATGACGTGATCGCGTTTACGACGGCGCTCGCGGAGCAGGTCGGCCCGGCGGCGCGCTTCATCCACTACGGGCTGACCTCTTCGGACGTGGTGGACACGGCGAACGCGCTGCTGCTGCGCGACGCGTGCGACCTGTTGCAGCAAAAGATTGACACGCTCCTCGCCGTCTTGCGCCGCCGCGCCTTCGAGTTCCAACACACGCCGCAGATCGGGCGCACGCACGGCGTCCACGCCGAACCCACCTCGTTTGGTCTCACCTTCGCGCTCTGGTACGACGAGATGCGGCGCAACCGCGTGCGCCTGGAACGCGCGCGCGCGGCCGTCTCGGTCGGCAAGATCAGCGGTGCGGTCGGCGCGTTCGCGCATCTCGATCCGGCGGTTGAAGAGCAGGTTTGCGCGCGCCTCGGCCTCAAAGCCGCCCCCGTCTCGACGCAGGTGATCCAGCGCGACAACTACGCCGAATATCTGTGTACGCTCGCGGTCATCGCTTCGTCGCTCGATAAGTTCGCGCTGCAAATCCGGCACTGGCAACGCACCGAGGTGCGCGAAGCGGAGGAGCGGTTCAAGCAGGGGCAGAAGGGTTCGAGCGCGATGCCGCATAAGCGCAACCCGATTTTGTCCGAGCGCATTTGCGGTCTCGCCCGCGTGGTGCGCGGCTATTCAGTCGCGGGGCTTGAATCGGTCGCGCTCTGGCACGAACGCGACATTTCGCACTCTTCGGCCGAGCGCGTCGTGCTGCCGGATGCGAGCATCACGCTCGACTACATGCTGCACAAAGCGACGGGCCTCATTGATACGCTCGTCGTCTATCCCGAACGCATGTTGCAGAATCTGCACGCGACACGGGGGCTGGTCTTTAGCGGGCAACTGTTGCTTGCGCTCGCGCGGGCCGGCGTTGCGCGCGAGCAGGCTTACGAGTGGGTGCAGCGCAACGCGATGCAGGCGTGGGCGGCGGGCGCGGACTTTCGCGCGCTCGTGCTTGCGGACAAAGAGATCAACGGGCAACTCACGCGCGCGCAGATCGAACAGGCGTTTGCCCTCGACACTTACCTGCGCAACGTGGACGCGGTCTTCGCGCGCGTTTTCGCTGAAGACGCAAGTTCAGAGGCCGCAGGCTCATCTCAATAACTGGATGGAACGATTAAGTGAAAGCTAAAGTTTACGTCACACTCAAGGCAGGCGTGCTCGATCCGCAGGGCAAGGCCATCCAACATTCGGTTGAACTGCTCGGCTACGGCGGCATCACCGACATCAGGCAGGGCAAGTATTTCGAGATCGCGCTTGACGATTCGGTTGACGGCGCACACGCGCGCAGCGTGGCCGAGCGCATGGCGCGCGAAGTGTTGGCGAACCCGGTCATCGAAGATTATCGCGTGGAGGTGGACGGATGAAATTCGGCGTCGTCGTCTTTCCCGGCTCGAACTGCGATCACGATGCCTATCACGTGATCTCGAAACACGTCGGCCAGCCCGTCAGCTTCATCTGGCACAAAGAGACGGAGTTGGCCGACTACGATGCGATCATCATTCCGGGCGGCTTCTCTTACGGCGATTACCTGCGCGCGGGTGCGCTCGCGCGTTTCTCGCCCGTGATGGCGTCGGTCAAAGAGTTTGCGGCGCGCGGCGGTTTCGTGCTCGGCATCTGCAACGGCTTTCAAATCCTGTGCGAAGCGGGCTTGCTGCCCGGCGCGCTCATCCGCAACCGCGAACTGCATTTCATCTGCGCCCACGTACAGGTGCGCGTCGAGACGACCGACACGCCGTTTACCAACGAACTCGAACGCGGCGCGGTCTTGCGGCTCCCCATCGCGCACGCCGAAGGCAACTACGTCTGCGACGATGCCACGCTCGCCGAACTGCAACGTGAAGACCGCATCGTCTTTCGCTATTGCGACGCGACGGGCCAGACGACCGCCGCCGCCAACCTGAACGGCGCACGCGATCACATCGCCGGCATCTGCAATCGCACGCGCAACGTGCTGGGACTAATGCCGCACCCGGAACGCGCCTGCGAAGACCTGCTCGGCTCGGCCGACGGGCGCGGCGTCTTTCGCTCGCTCACCGCCACGCTCGCGCTCGCGCAGGAGCGTTAAAGGCGAACCAGTCTGTGCGTAAAGTGCAAACCGCAAGGCGCAATGGCTAAAGCCCGGCCGGTCAAATCCGCTGCGCGTCCGTCGGGCACAGACTATGCACGCGCCGACTCGCCTGCTGACCACGTACTTTCGTGGGCCGAAGTGCAGCGCACGCACCGCATCCGCAACGGCGTCTATCAACGCAACGGCCGGCTCGTCTCGCTGCTGACCGACTTCGGGCGCATCAATCCCTGCTACCCCGACCGCCACGCCGCAGACGACCCCAACACCATCATCTACACCGGCGCAGGGCGGCACGGCGATCAGCACCTAAGCCCCGCCAACCGCGCGCTGCTCGCCGCCATCGAGAGCGGCCACACCGTTCCGCTTTTCAACAAACTCGGCCCCGGCCGCTGGCAGCACATGGGCCACTGGCGCGTCACGGCCGCCACGCACGAGTTTGATGCCCACGAAAATCGCATGCTCTGGCGCTTCACGCTTAAAAGGCAGGGATGAGGCTAGCGAGTCAAAGGACAACTGCTTTTTTGACGCCGCACTCTCCGGACTCTCTGGACTCTCCAGACTTGCTTATCGTAAGCTGGCGTCTCCCCTTGGTTAACTTGATGTAAGGAGTGTTAATTGAGATGAAAAAGCAGCACGTTATTGCGCTAACCCTCAGCCTCGCTTGCGCGCTCGTCGTCCTTGCTTCGGCCGCCTATGCTGCGCGCACGGATGAGCCGGCCGCGCCGGTCGTGGCCATCGGCGCAACGGTCGCGGACTTTACGCTGCCTGATACGGATGGTGCGGCGCACTCGCTCAACTCGCTCAAGGGCAAGAACGGCACCGTCTTGATCTTCATCGCCACGAAATGCCCGGTCTCGAACGGCTACAACGAGCGCATGGAGAAGTTGGCGCAGGACTACAGGACGAAGGGCATTAACGTCGTCGGCATCAACGCGAACGTGACCGAGCCGGCGAGCGAAGTTAAATCGCACGCGGCGGAGAAGCACCTGACGTTCACGATCCTGAAAGACGAGGGCAGCAAACTTGCCGACCGGCTCGGCGCACAGCGCACGCCCGAAGTCTTTTTTCTCGATGCCGACAACCGGCTCGTCTATCACGGTCGCATTGACAACGCGCAGAATCCCGCGAACGTGACCGCCAACGACCTGCGCGACGCGCTCGACGCCGTGCTCGCGGGCAAGCCCGTCGCCAAAGCCGAAGCCAAAGCTTTCGGCTGCTCGATCAAACGCGCCGCGTCCTGAAACTCGGGCTGCTTTTCATGTCGCCCGCTCGGTCTGGATTTACTATGAAGCGTCTAGTCTGTCTGCTTATGCTGTTTGTCTGCGCCGCCGTCTGTGCCGGGCCGGCGGCAGCGGACGGCGTCGGGCGCAGCCTGACGCGGCGGGGCGCGCAGCGCAAGCGCCTTGCGCGTAAGCCAAGCGCGCCGCTTGTGCCCGTCAGCCTGCTTGATGCAGAGGGCTTCAAGCAACTGCTCGCGCGCGGCACGCCGCCGAACGACCGCCCGCTGCTCATCAACTTCTGGGCGACGTGGTGCGAGCCCTGCCGTGAAGAGTTTCCCGATCTGGTAAAGATTGACGCCGACTATCGCACGCGCGGCTTGGATTTCGTTGCGCTCTCGATTGACGACCCGACCGATGCCGCCACGAGCGTGCCGAAATTCCTGCGCGACATGCGCGCACAGATGCGCGCCTACATCTTGAACGTGTCCGACACGGAGCCGGTCATCAACGCGGTCGATCGCACGTGGGGCGGCGAGTTGCCCGCGACGTTTCTGTTCAACCGCCAGGGCCAAGTCGTCTTCCAGCACAAAGGGCGCATCAACGCGAAAGAGTTGCGCGCTGCCCTCGACAAAGTGATAAGTGACAGGTGACAAGTTAAAACTTTGTCTCTTGCCCGGCACTTGTCACTCGGCACTTGTCACTGTCTTATGGAACTCATCACGCCCGAAGTCGTTGCCGCCCACAATCTGACCCCGACCGAATACGAGCGCATCAAGGAATTGATGGGGCGCGAGCCGACGTTCGTCGAACTCGGCATCTTCTCGGTGATGTGGTCGGAGCACTGCTCTTATAAATCATCGAAGGTGCATCTCAGGCGTCTGCCGACGCGCAGCGAGCGCGTGGTTGTGCCGCCGGGCGAGAACGCGGGCGTCGTGGACGTGGGCGACGGCTGGTGTGCTGCGTTCAAGGTCGAATCACATAATCATCCTTCGTTTATCGAACCGTTTCAGGGCGCGGCGACCGGCGTCGGCGGCATCCTGCGCGACATCTTCACGATGGGCGCGCGTCCCGTTGCGGCGATGAATAGCTTGCGCTTCGGTTCGCTTGGAGATGCACAGACGGGGCAGCGTAATCGCGCCCTCGTCGCGGGCGTCGTCGCCGGCATCGCGCACTACGGCAACGCGTTTGGCGTGGCGACGGTCGGCGGCGAGGTCATGTTCGACGATGCTTACGCGTTGAACCCGCTCGTCAACGCGTTTGCGCTTGGGTTAGTGCGGCACGATCAAATCTTCTTCGGGCGCGCTACCGGCGTCGGCAATCCTGTCCTCTACGTCGGCGCAAAGACCGGGCGCGACGGCATACACGGCGCGACGATGGCTTCCGCCGAGTTTGACGACGAAGCGTTGGCGAAGCGCCCGACCGTGCAGGTGGGCGATCCCTTCTTGGAAAAGCTGCTGCTCGAAGCGTGCCTCGAAGCGATGCGAAGCGGCGCGGTCGCCGGCATTCAGGACATGGGCGCGGCCGGGCTGACTTCATCTGCCTGCGAGATGGCGGCGCGCGCGGGCACGGGGCTGGAACTCGATCTGACGCTCGTGCCGCAGCGCGAACAGGCCATGTCGGCTTACGAGATCATGCTGTCCGAATCGCAGGAGCGCATGCTCATCGTCGCGCACAAGGGGCGCGAGCGGCAGGTCGTGGACATCTTCAAGAATTGGGACTTGGACGCCGTCGTCATCGGGCGCGTCACCGACACGGAGCGCGTCCAACTCATGCACCACGAAGGCACGGTCGCGGACATCCCCGTCCGCTTCCTGACCGACGAAGCGCCGGTTTATGAACGACCGATGAAGAAGCGGGCCGAGGGCGACAGTGTGCGGGCTGAAGAGGTCGCCGTTGGCGGCGGACTCGATCTCGTCTCGCCCGCGCCGCCGACCGCGCCCGCGTTAGAAAAGCTTGCGCGCCAAACCGACGACGGCCGCGCGTCGGCTGAGGCAGCACGCGATCATAACGAGTCGCTCGTGCGGCTGCTCGCGGCGGCGAACGTGGCGTCGAAAGAGTGGGTCTATCGGCAGTACGATCATATGGTGCGGACGAACACGGCCGTGTTGCCGGGCGCGGACGCGGCCATCGTGCGGATCAAGGAGACGCGCCGCGCGCTCGCCATGTGTCTCGATGGCAACGGGCGTTATTGCGCGGCCGATCCGCGCGCGGGCGCGGCGCTGGTCGTCGCCGAAGCTGCGCGCAACGTCGTCTGCGTCGGCGCGCGCCCCCTCGCCATCACGAACTGTCTGAACTTCGCCTCGCCCGAACGCCCCGAAGTGATGTGGGCGTTCTCGGAGGTGATCGACGGCATGGCGGAAGCGTGTCGCGCGTTCGACACGCCGGTCATCTCTGGCAACGTCTCGTTCTACAACGAAACTGAAGGGCGCGGCATCCTGCCCACGCCCGTCATCGGCATGGTCGGTCTCGTCGAAGACGTGCGCCGCATCATCCAGCCCGGTTTCAAACAGGCGGACGACCTCATCGCGCTGCTCGGCACAACCGCCGATGATTTGTCCATCAGCGAATATGCAGCGACTGTGCAAGGCCAGACGACGCCTGAGATGCTCAGGGCCGGGCGCGTGCCCGCGCTCGATCTCAATCTGGAGCGAGCGGTGCAGGCGACCTGCCTGCGCGCGGCCGAAGAGGGCTTGCTGCGTTCGGCGCACGATTGCGCCGACGGCGGCCTGGCCGTCACGCTCGCCGAAAGCTGTTTCTCAACGCTCAACCGGCCCGCCCTCGGCGCACAGGTAGAACTCACGGGCGCGCTCTCTGTCGCCGCCCAACTCTTCAGCGAATCGCCCTCGCGCATCGTCGTCAGCTTCGACCCTGCCGCGCACGCACGCCTCGCCGAACTTGCCGCCGAACATGATTGTCCCTGCGCCATCATCGGCCGCGTCGGCGGCGCGCAACTCCGCATCAACGTCAACGATGCGCCCGTCGTCGGCCGCGACATCAGCGAACTCGAAACCGCCTGGCGCACGAGCCTGAGCCGACAGTTGCAGACCGAAGTACTGGCGGCGGCTGAATAAACCTCGCTAACGGCGCGCGTGGCCGATAGTCCGGCGGAGGCAAGCGCGCGTAAGTTTCTTAACGCGAGAAAACCATGGAAACACTCAAACGCTTATTCGCTCACGACCGTTGGGCCATTGCGCGCATTCTGGCTGCGCTCGCAGCCGCGCCACACGCGCAGGCGCAGGCTTTGCGCTATCTGGCTCATCTGCTGTTGGCGGAAAAGATCTGGCTGCTGCGCTTGCAGGGCGCGGACACGTCCACGATAAACAAATCGCCGGAGTTGTCGCTCGCTGAATGTAAAAGTCTGGCGCATGAGCTTGAGCAAGCGTATGACGCATTACTCGGTTCGTTGGACGACGATGCACTAGCGGCCGAGTTGACGTACAAAAATTTCGCGGGCCTAGAGTTCAAGACGCCCGTGCGCGACATTCTCATGCACGTCGCGCTGCACGGCACATATCATCGCGGGCAGGTGGCGACCGCCATGCGCGCTGCCGACGCAACGCCCGTTGACACGGATTTCATCACGTTCGTGCGCGCCATTGGTACAACCTAGCGTCGCGCCGCCCCGAAGCCTTTGCGATGCGGATCATTCACAACCAACGTCTGCTTGATGCCGCAAGCGCGCGGCTGCCGGCGCTGACGGCCGCTACGCTCTGCGGGCGCGGCGTGTTTACCAACGTCGCCGTCCACGGCGGGCGCGCTTTCCTGTGGGCTGAACATTGGGCGCGGCTCGTGGCACATGCCGAACGCGCGGGGGTGGCGCACGCGGAGTTTGACGAAGAGACGGTTGGTGACTCGCTGGCGCGTCTGCTCGCCGCGAACAACGTCGAGCGGGGTCTGGCGCGTGTGACGTTGCTTGCGCGGGCGGCGACGGAGCTTGACGGAATGGCCGCAGCGAGCGGGCGGACAAGCGCAACCGATCTGCTGATCATGACGGGCGAGTTGACCGCGCTCACGCCCGATGAAGGACTCGCGATCACTTTGTCGCCCGCGCGCGTGAACACGCACGCCGCGCTCACGGGCGTTAAGACGACGAGCTATCTTGAACACGTGCTCGCGCAGGAGGAAGCACGCGCGCGCGGCTTCGACGAAGCGGTGCGCTTGAACGAGCGCGGCGAGATCGTCTCCGCGACGACGGCGAACATCTTCTGGGTTACGAAGGGCACGGCGCACACGCCCGCGCTCTCGACCGGCGCGCTCGCCGGCACGACGCGCGCCTGCGTGCTCGCGCTCGCCGCCGAACTCGCGCTGCCCGTCGTCGAAGGCGTCTATGAACTCGCGCAACTCGGCGATGCGGATGAAATCTTTCTCACCTCTGCGCGGTTCGGCGTCGGGCTTGTGACCACCTACGATTTCCACCGCTACACCGTGCCCGCCGGCAGCGTCGCGCTGCGCCTGCGCGAGGCGCTCCGCCAGTTGCAGCTGCAAGCGCCCGAGGCAGATGAATAAGGCGCGCGCTTTCGCCGCAACCCGATGAAGACATTCAAGAGCGAGGAGCATTTAACAGCGCCGCGCCGACTGACGCGCAGACGCCGCCTGTTGTTTCTCGCGCTGCCTTACGTCGTCTTCGCGCTGCTGCTCGGCGCAGTCGAAGCGGGCACGCGGCTTGTGCTGCCGCACGTCTCATTGCTGGCAACGCTCGTCGAGTCGCAGCAGCAGCAGGCGGATCTCGCTGACCGCGCGCACGTCACGATCTTCGCGGGCGATCCCTTACTGTTCTGGCGCTTGCAGCCGAACCTCGATAAAGCCGTCTGGGATTTCACCGTCGTCTCGACGAACGGGCAAGGCTTGCGCCACGAGGGCGACATTGGCCGGAAGCAGGCGGGCGCGTTGCGCGTCGTCTGCCTCGGCGACTCGGTCACGTTCGGCTATCGCGTGCCCGTCGTCTTTCCTCAGCACCCTAAAGCTTACGCGCCCGACTGGCTGCCCTACCCGATGCTGTTGGAGCGGCGTCTGCGCGCAGCCAATCCAGGCCGGCAGATCGAAGTCATCGCGCTGGCCGTGCCCGGTTACACGAGCTATCAAGGGCTGCTCTGGCTGCGCCGCGACATCGCCGCGCTGCAACCGGATGTGGTCACGGTCTGCTTTGGTTGGAACGACATCAACTTACGCGCCCGCCCCGACAGCGTGACGATGCCGGCGAGTTGGCCACACGTCTTTTACCGGCGACTGCTCGGCTACAGTCAGGCGCTCACGTACGCTTCGCTCTGGCTGCAACGCAGAAAAGCAGAGCGCAACGCGCCTGCCCCGCCCGCCGCTAATATCCCGCGCGTGCCGCAAGCCGAGTTCGTCAGCAACATGCTTGAGATCGCGCGGCTCGCCGGAGCGCACGGCGCAACGCCGCTCATCATCGCGCCAGTCTATCGTGATGCCGTCACCAACCCGCCTGAAGCCGCGCGCATCCGTGGCCACAGGGACGCGCTGCGCGCGGCGGCGCAGGCGCACGGCGTCGCGTATCTCGAAATCCAGGCGTTGACCGAGACGAACTATCCGGCCACGCAGCAACTCTTTGGCGAGTTGATCCACCCGAACCACGAAGGCCAGCGCCTGCTGGCGACCGAGTTGCTGCGCTACTTCGCCGCGCACGGCACGCTTAAAGGAATCAACGTGCCGCTGGGGCTTTAGCAACAGCACAAGCCGTGTGCGCGGGGCCGGTTGCGTGCGCTGCCCGGCAAGGAGTTGCTGTAGGCAACGAACAAGGGCCACGCATTCAAGATGCGTGGCCCTTGTTCGTTGTGCTGCTGCTGCATCTAGCGGTTTTATTTACGTGCGAGCACGACCGGGGTTTGCTCGGCGGCGCGGATGCGCTCGAAGAAGCCGCGCACGGTGGCGTACTGTGCGGCGGGGATGGTGGCGGCGCGTTGGATCATGGTGCGCGTGAAGCTGAGTTGCCCGTCTTTGACCACGTAGGTCGCGGCGTAAGAACCGAAGGGCGCGTCTAGTTTGACGGGGTCAGGCAGTTCGTCCACGTCGAAGCCGGCGGGGAGTTTGACCTTGACCGTCTCGGTGTAAGAGAAGGGGCTGAGCACGACCGGGTGCTGGCGCGCGGGCGCGGTCAGGGTCAGCGCTTCACGCCGCGCGACGATGGCCGGTTTGAAGATGAGCAGGCGATTCTGCATCAACTGGCCGTAGCTCGCGGCCGAGAACTCTACGTCGAGCGCAAAGCGGCCGGAGTTGTGCTCGTCCGCCGGTTCAACCTTCGTCACCTGCGCACCGCTCGCGCCGCGCTCCACCCACGCCTGAATGATCCGCTGGTATTCAGGGCGTGTGGCGCTTTTGAATATGTAACGCTCACCGGCCGCCGACTGCCCGCGCGAGCGCTCGTGTAAGCTCGCGCTGATCGAACCATCGGCGGCGAGACTGACTTCGGTCTGACGTTCAAGCTGGTTCGCTTCGGGCGGCGTCGTGGGCATGCGCAGGAGCGCGCCGTCTGCGCCCGCGACGACGAGCGCGAGGCTGCCCTGTTCGTAGTCGGGCAGGTCACCGACCGGCGTGTTGCTGTTGGTCGCGTCGAAGATGAGCAGCCGACCAAGCTTCGGATGATTGATGACGGTCGCGGCTTGCGTCTCGTCGCTTACTTTGACGGCGATGATGCAGTGGTTGAACTGACCGGGCGAGGCCCATTCTTCGCGCACGTAGTCCGGGTCGCCCGAATAGATCGCCACGAGATAGGCGGGGATGCCGACGACCTTGAGCATCGCGCGCATCAGATTCGCCTTATCCTTGCAGTCGCCGTAGGACTTGGCGAAGACCTCGGTCGCGGCGTGCGGGCGGATGCCGCCGCCGTGCCCGATGCTGATGTCAATCGAGATGTATTGAATGCCCTGCACGAAGCGGCCGATGGCTTGAATCTTCTCTAGCTCGGTCTTTGCGCCCTGCGTCAGTTGCATGGCTTTGGTGGCGAGCGCGTCGTTGGCATCGGCTTGCGGGTCGGCCAGTTCGCTAACCCAGCGCGATACGTCCGTCCAGTTGGCGAAGGGGCGCACGCCGGCCACCTGCGCGCCGTCGGGCGGGAAGTAGCTGACGGCAAGACGCGGCACGATGTTCGTCCACGCGGGGCTGGCCGGCTCGGCGGCGACGGGCGCGAGGTTCCGCAACTCCCAGGTGTAGTTTGTGCCCGCCACTGTCGGCTCGATGGGCGTGTGGTTGAACGTGATGGCGCTGGCGCGCCAGCCCGCCGGCAGTTGGAGCGTGAAACGGGAGACGAGCGTGGGCAGTTCGTCCTGAAACATCCAGCCGGTCTGGCTGTTCCACGAGCGATCTTCGGAACTGGATTGATAACCGAAAACCGCGCCCGGCTCGGCGTCGTCTTTAGCGAGGATCAGGCGCGCGCGCTGTTCGTTGTAGATGTCGTCAGGGCTGAGGGCAATGTCCACCGTCTCGTCCTTGCCGTAGCGTTTGATCTGTCCCGCCGGTCGGATGAGCCACGCTTTCATCTCGCGCACCTTGCCACCGTCGGTCAGATAATTTTCGATGGCGCGCGCGTATTCGCGCCCCTCACGCGTCAGGATGCGGACGGCGTAATTGGTCGTCGTCACGAGGCGGCCGTCCGTGCCGACCGAGACGTTCTGCTCGTGGTAGAGCACGACCGCCTTCACGTCCTTGTCGTAGGCCGGCACAGCGGTCGCGGCGGCCTGCTGCAACCAAGCGGGCGCGTCGTCGCCGACCGCAAACGCGGGCGCGCACATCAGCGCGATGAACAGGCAACACAGACTGAGCGCACGGTACAACATCTCTAATTCCTCTTTCGCGGGGGCCCTTGCGAGCGTTATTGATTCGGGGTGGCCGCGCTGGCCGTGGCGGCGTCCTGCTTGAGCGTGATCGTGTGATTGTCGCGCCGGTACAGTTCGTCGAAGATTTGCTTCAAACCCGGATAGGACTGCGGCGTGAAGTAGCTCACGTCGCCGGTCGCACCGAAGACGAACTGCCGGTTATAGATGAGTGTCCGCTTGTCCTTCGTCACCGAGATATGCACGTCGTACTTGCTGACGCCGCCGGCTTCAAAGGGGCCGGGCGAGTCGGCGTTGTCGAGACTAAAGCCCGATGGCAACTCGATCTCGATGTTGTCGGCTTCCGTCCAAGGATAGTGGAAATAGATGTTGTAGCGCCGCTCGGCGGCGGGAAAAAGCGCGCCGACGCCGTGCCGGAAGAAGCCGGGTTGGAGAAACAGGCGCTTGCCCGTGCGTTGCGCGTAACCGGGCACGCGCACGTGAAACTCGTAGATGAACGGCTTGACGGGGTCGGTCACGTTCTCGACCTTGATCTCGGACAACTCGGCCGTGGACATCTGCTGCTTGAACAACTCCTTCAGATTGTCCTCGCGCTGCGTGGGCGAATCTTCGTCGTTCTGCTCCTTCTTGTCCACGGCGAGATGACCCGTGTACTCGATATGCACGTCGCCTTCGAGCGTGCCGTCTTCGGCGAGTTTGAGTTTCGCGGTGCGCCGCTCGACCGATTTTTCGGGGCCGGATAGCGGCGTGTGGACGAAGAACGGCTCTTTCGGATCGGAGACGAGCGCCTCCTGCCCTTCCTCCTGCCAGAGCAACATGCCGTAGGGCACGTAGGAACTGGCCGGGTCAACGATGCGCCATTCGTTGCCGACCTTGACGGCGATGTCGTAGGAACTGAGGAAGAAGGAGATGGTCTGCCGTTTGTCGAAGAACGACTCGCTGCGGTCGCCGATCTTGGCCATGCGCGCTTCGAAACCGGCGGCCGTGGCCATTGCGCCAAAGAGCAGCGCGATGTCGCGCTCCGTGCCCATGCCGCGCTTCAAAGTGTCGGAGGGCGTCTTGTTCTCTTTCAGCTTTTCACGGTCTGCGTCGGTCAGGCCCGAAGCGTCGTCCGAAGTGTTTTTGATCTTCGCGCGACAGTAGGCCAGTATGCGTTCGAGTTTCTGGTCGGGCGTGGCGGCATCGCCGACGGCTTCGGTGGCCGCCGCGCGAATATCATCCTTCACCTTCAGTCCCGCCTTGTAGTCGTTAAAGACTTCCTTGCCGTAGTCCGTCCAGTAGGTGGCGGGGTTGAGTTGTTCCTCGGCCGGCGTGTAGTAGATGAGCAGGTAAGGGCGCACCTGATACTTCGGCGGCATGTTCGGTTCTTCGTGATAGGCGGGCACGTTCGCCATCGAGAAGGTGAAGCCGCCCTGCTTGTCCGCCGATTGCTGGATGCGCCCGTTGAAATACTGTATGCGGAAGCCCAGACCGGGAATCATCAGCGGCTTGACGTAATAACTGACGCTCTGGGCGGGAATGTCGCGCTGGAAGTCGAGTCGCTCGAAGAAGCTGAGCGAGTTGTTGCGCACCTCGCGCCAACGATACTCGACGATTGCGCCCGGCTCGACGCCCGGCAGCGCGAAGGATTTAGCCTTCACCTTCGCGCCGCCCACCTTGACGATTGTGCGCTCAAAGAAATCCTTCTTCGTCAGTTCAACGATTGCGCCGTCGGGCTTGATGGTGCGCGCGGCGATGTCTTTGATCTCGACATCGGGGCCGAACGGAATATCGATCTTGCTCTGCGATTCGCGCCCCCGGTCGGTGAAGACCTTAACGCGGATGTAGTGGTTAATGACCGTGCGCGGGTAGGCGCTTTGGAGGGTGTCTTTGATCTCGTCGGCGACGCGGGCTTCCCAGAAGAGGGCTTCGGCGTCGGCGTCCGGCTCGACCACGGGCTTTTTCAGTGCAAGCTGCCCCGGATCGATGGGCCGCCACTCTTCACCACCGGCTAAGGCGGGTAGCGCGGCGAGGCAAAGCAGCAGACAACAGACACCGAGAGACAAGGGGGTGCGAGCAGGTGGGCGGTGGAACATCTTCTAACACCTTTCACATGTCGGCTTATGCGCTGGTGAGGCGTTATGGCCGGTGAGTCGGGGGCATACTTTAGGACGACTACTCTTGAGCGTTAGGTTGAGAGCGTCAACTAAAGCGGACGGCAGATTTTAAGCGAGCCTCATGGCGCTTGGCAAGAGCCGCAAAGCGTGGTGCGCCGAGCGGGCGAGCATATTTGCGTTGGCGTGCCGGACTGCTCCTTGTTATAATCCGCGCCACGTCTGTTCCCGCACAAGACAGCGAGTTTTCAAACGTCTATTCAACCACCGTCTGGAGGACTTAAACAGCATGGCCACCGAACTGAAACGCGAGGGCACGACCTCGGGCCGCATCGAAGAACTGCTCGGCGCGGACGCGCGCGCCATTCTCGATTACACCTCGCACACGATCAGCAAAGAGCACCTGCAACTGCCCGGCCCTGATTTCGTGGATCGCGTCTGGTCGGCTTCGGATCGCAACCCGCGCGTGCTGCGCTCGTTGCAGACCCTCTTCGGCGCGGGCCGGCTGGCCGGCACAGGCTATCTCTCGATCCTGCCCGTCGATCAGGGCATCGAGCATTCCGCCGGCTCGTCTTTTGCGCCCAACCCGATCTACTTCGATCCCGAAAACATCGTGCGGCTCGCCATCGAAGGCGGCTGCAACGCCGTCGCTTCGACTTACGGCGTGCTCGGCGTCGTCGCCCGCCGCTACGCGCACAAGATTCCATTCATCGTCAAGATCAACCACAACGAGTTGCTGAGCTACCCGAACAGATTCGATCAAGTGCTGTTCGGCACGATTGAGGAAGCTTACGACATGGGCGCTGTGGCCGTGGGCGCGACCATCTATTTCGGCTCGGAAGAGTCCACGCGCCAACTCGTCGAGATTGCCGAGTGCTTCGCGCACGCGCACGAGCTAGGCATGGCCACGATCCTCTGGTGCTACCTGCGCAACCCCAAGTTCAAAACCTCCGAAGGCGACATGCACACGGCGGCCGATCTGACGGGGCAGGCCAACCATCTCGGCGTCACCATCGAAGCCGACATCATCAAACAGAAACTGCCGACCACCAACGGCGGCTTCAACGCGCTCAATATGGGCGGCTCGTCTTACGGCAAGACCAGCCCGAAGATTTACGACGAACTGACGACCGACAACCCCATTGACCTCGTCCGCTATCAAGTGGCGAACTGCTTCATGGGTCGTTGCGGTTTGATCAATTCGGGCGGCGAGTCGAAGGGCGCAAGCGACATGGCCGAGGCCGTCCGCACCGCCGTCATCAACAAACGCGGCGGCGGCATGGGTCTCATCTCCGGGCGCAAAGCCTTCCAGCGCCCGATGAACGAAGGCGTCGAACTCCTGAACGCCATTCAGGACGTGTACCTCGACGAAACTATCACCGTCGCATGAACCAGTAGTCAGTAGCCAGTAGCCAGTAGTCAGTAGCAGGAACAGATGTTTTGCTACTGACTACTGGCTACTGGCTACTTCTTTCCGCCGTGTCTTCTTCCGAACGCGCACCGACTCCCTCCGACACCGAGCTTCTGCACGCGATTGCGCGCGGCGATGAATCCTCGCTCGCGGCGCTCTATGATCGCTACAGTGCCATCCTGTTAGGTCTACTGCTCCGTATATTGCACGACCGCCCGGAGGCGGAGGACGTGTTGCAGGAAGTTTTTCTGCAAGTTTGGCGGCGCGCGCATGATTTCGACGAGGCGCGCGGGCGCGGCTTCACATGGCTCGTCACACTCGCCCGCAGCCGCGCTATAGACCGTCTGCGCTCCATCGACGCGCGCACACGCGCCGCCACCGCCGCCGGACGCGAAGTCCGCGAAGAGACGGTTGACGCCACCGACGACGTGCTCCACTCGGAGCAGCGCGTCGTCGTGCAAGCGGCGCTCGCGCAGTTGCCGGAAGAACAACGCCGCGCGCTATGGCTGGCTTACTACGACGGGCTGACGCAATCCGAGATCGCCGCGCTGCTTAATCAGCCGCTCGGCACAATCAAGACGCGCATGCGTTCAGGTTTGATCAAGCTGCGCGAACTGCTGCGCGAGCAGATGCAGACCGCGCGTTTGATGCTTTAGATGAAGCACGAAGAGTACAAGGAGCTGTTGGCGGCTGCCGCCCTCGACGCGCTCGACCGGGGCGCGGGCGTGCCGCTCGACGCACATCTCGCGGCGTGCGCTGAGTGTCGCGCCGAACTGGCCGAACTGCGCGCCGCCGCCGCGCTGCT
>DASVQA010000211.1:0-42060 GCA_036389375.1 Pyrinomonadaceae bacterium
CCGCAGGCCGCGCCGACAATCGCCGCCTCCGAGATCGGCGTGTCAATCACGCGCTCCGCGCCAAACTCCGCGAGCAAGCCCTCCGTCACCTTGAACGCGCCGCCATAAGCGCCCACGTCCTCGCCGATGACGAAGACCGCAGGGTCGCGCTCCATCTCTTCCCATAGCCCCTGCCGGATGGCTTCAACAAACGTGCTGAGGCCGCCGCGCGCCGGGCGATTCGCTTTCTGCTCTTTGACTGCCGTCGTCATGCTGCGGAATAAGCACCTCTCTTCGGGCTAATCAGGTCAAAGCGATCCGCTCAATCGTCTCCACCTTGTTATGTTCGTACCACACCACGTCGAGCGTATCAATCAACCCCGCGAGGCAAAAGTTCTGCGCGTTCAACTCGTCCGCCAATAGCTTGCACGCGCGCGCGTCCTTTGCGTTGCCGACGCCCAGGTGCGGGATAAACGTGATGTCGAGCCTGAGTTCCGGCGCAAGTAAATCTGTGTAGAGCCGGTCGTGCAATTTCACGATCTCGCTGAAGCCTTCGTCCGGCACGAGAAAGACGTGGCTGAACTGTCTTGCATCGTCCGCGACCACAATGGCGCAGCGCGCGACGAACCTGATCGGCGGCACACCCGCCGCCCGTCGGCGCACGTGCCGGCTGAAGCCGCCCCACTCGACCCCTTTGACCGGAAAGACGAGCGTGACGTGCGGTGCGACGAATGAGAAATAGCGTTCGTCATGCTGCGCTCTGAGCGCCTGTAGCCACGCAAAATCTACCGGGCCGAGATGCGGATAGGCTAAGACCAGCAGCGCCATCGTCGCCTTTGCCTGCTTTAGTTGCCGCCGAAGATTTTCGGGCGGTACGCGGGCGGCACAATCGAATTGTCGAACACGTTGTAGGCCGCCTGCTCCGCGTCCGGCATGGGTGAAGACTCGGCCCACGCCACGTCTTCGTCAATCTCGCGCCGCACGTCCGCGCCGATCTCGTCGAGTTGCGCTTGCGTCGCCAGCCCTTGCGCGAGCAGGTGGCGCTCGTAGCGCGTGACGGGGTCGCGCTTCTCCCAGAACTCGATCTCGCCGGGCGGCAGATAACGCTGATCGTCGTGCTCGGCGTGCCCTTTGCGGCGATAAGTCTTCGCTTCGATTAGCACAGCGCCGCCGCCACCGCGCGCAAACTCGGCCGCCTGTTTCGTTACCTCGTAGCAGGCAATGATATCGTTGCCGTCAACGATGTGACCGGGGATGCCGTAGCCCGCGGCCTTGTCGGCCAGATGCTCGACGGCCGTCTGCAAACGCGTGGGCGTCGAGTAGGCGTAGTGATTGTACTCGGCGATGACGATGACGGGCAGGCGCTGGACGGCGGCGAAATTCAACCCCTCGTGGAACGCGCCCGTGCTCATGCCGCCGTCGCCGATGTACGCGAGCGCGACGATGTCCTTGTGCTGCATCCGGCCGGCGAGCGCGATGCCGGTCATCACGGGGATCATGTCGCCGAGATGCGAGATGGGGCCGATGAAACCCTTCTTGAGGTCGCCGAAGTGAATGTTCAGGTCGCGCCCGCCCGAAGGCCCCCAGGCCTTCGCCATGTACTGCGCGAAGATGTCGCGCGGGCGAATGCCTTTGACCAGCACCGCGCCGAGGTCGCGTATGAGCGGCGCGATGAAGTCCTGCGGAGCGAGCGCGTATGCCGAACCGACCGCCGTCGCTTCCTGCCCCAACGAACGGAACACGCCGCCCACCACCTTCGTCTGCCGGTAGAGATTGACGAGCCGTTCCTCGACGAGCCGCGTCAGCAGCAGGTGGCGATAGAGTTCCAACATCTGCGCGGGCGTCAAGGTCGTCTCCGTCTGGCAGAGCGCGTCTTCGGCCGGGATGAACGGGCCGCGCGCCTGCTCGCTCGCGCCGTTGCCTTTCGCAGCCTGCGTCTCTTTAGCTTGCTTGCCCGCGTTGCGCGTGGTCTTACGTGTCGTTTCCGCTTTCATGCAAAAGTTAATTTTAGAAGTGAATCGTCAACCCGTGGACACCTTCGGCCGCTTCCATGACGGACTCGGAGATAGTCGGGTGGGCAAAGATCGTGCGCCCCAGTTCTTCCGCCGTCGATTCTAGTTGCAGCGCCACGCCCGCCTCGGCGATCAACTCGGTCGCGTGCGGGCCGATGATGTGGACGCCCAGCAACTCGTCATACTTCGCTTCGCTGATGACCTTGACGAAGCCCTCTTCCTCGCCGAGTATGCGCGCCTTGCCTGAGGCGGAGAACGGGAACTTGCCGACGCGCACGTCGTAGCCCTCCTTCTTCGCCGCCGCTTCCGTCAGCCCTACCGATGCCACTTCCGGGTCGCAATAAGTACACGACGGCACGTGGCGCATGTTGATCGGGCGGGGCTGCTGCCCTGCGATCTGCTCGACCGCGAGGATGCCCTCTTTCGACGCGAGGTGCGCGAGCCAGGGCGTCGGGATCACGTCGCCGATGGCATAGACGTTCGGCTCGCCCGTGCGGCAGAACTCGTCCACCTGAATCGTGCCGCGCTCGACCTTGATCTTCGTCCCTTCAAGCCCCAAGCCTTCGAGGTAAGGCATGCGCCCGACGGCGACCAGAAACATCTCGGCTTCGAGCCGCACGTCCTCGCCCTTCGCGTTCTTGCCCGTAACAATAACGGAGTTGTCCGTCTTCTCCATCTGTTCAAGCTTCGTGCCCAACGAATACTTGATGCCGCGCTTGCGGAACGACTTCTCAAGCTCGGTCGAAATCTCCTCGTCTTCGAGCGGCAGCAGGTGCGGCAGCAATTCCACGATGGTCGTCTCCGCGCCAAAGCGCGAATAGACCGAGGCGAACTCCACGCCGACCGCGCCCGCGCCCATCACGATCAAAGACTTCGGCACGGCCTTCAATTCCAGTATGTGATCGCTATTGACGACGCGCACGCCGTCCGTCTCGAACCCCTTGATCGGGCGGACGACTGAGCCGGTGGCGATGATGATGTTCTTCGTCTCAATCGTCTGCTCCGTGCCGTCCTCGCCCGTGACGATGACCTTGCCCGGCAGCGCCAACCGCCCCGTGCCTTTGAAGACCGTCGCCTTGTTCTTCTTCATCAGAAACTCGATGCCCTTCGAGTTCTTCGTTACCACGCGCTCTTTGCGTTTCTGCACGTCGGCAAAGGCGAGTTTGATGTCGCTCGCCTGCACGCCGAAGTCCGCCGCGTGCTGCACCTGCTCGTAGACGTGCGCGGACATCAGGAGTTGCTTCGTCGGGATGCAGCCGCGCAGCGTACACGTCCCGCCTAAGCGTTTGTCCTTCTCCACAATCGCGGTCTTGAGACCCAACTGCCCCGCGCGCACCGCCGCCACGTAGCCGCCGGGGCCGGAGCCGATAATCGTCACGTCAAACTGTTCGCTCGCCAAAGCTCTCCACCTCTCCGACCGAAGGGACGCGCCGCGCCGCAAGCCACACTCTTTGCGTTGCGGCCCTTCAGTCGCGTCTCGAATTGTTCATGGATGGTCTTGCAAACCGAGATTATAATGCGTCGCACGTTTTTCAGCCAGCAACGAAAGGACAGCCCAAAACCCATGCAGCACTCCGACGGATTTCTCAACCTAGTCAACGACGCCAAGACCCGCATCCGCGAACTAAACGTAACTGAGACGCAAGCGCACCTCGCCGCCAATCCGCACGCACGCCTCATAGACGTGCGCGAAGACAACGAATGGCAACAGGGGCACGCCAGCGGCGCAGAGCACATGGGGCGCGGCATCATCGAACGCGACATCGAAGCACGCGTCCCCAACCACACCACCGAACTCATCCTCTACTGCGGCGGCGGCTACCGCTCCGCCCTCGCCGCCGACAACCTCCAACGCATGGGCTACACCAACGTCTACTCCATGGCCGGCGGCTGGAAAGCTTGGCAGGAATCAGGTGCGCCAACGGAAAGTGACTAGATGTTATAGTACCGGCGGACTCTGAAAGGAGCTTACTCACCCGTGCCCACTGAACCGACCGCCGCCTTAGAAGTCTTCTATTCTTATTCTCACAAAGACGAAAAACTGCGTGACAAGCTAGAGGAACACCTTGCTCAACTAAAACGCGACGGCGTTATCAAAGGCTGGCATGATCGCAAAATCGGCGGCGGTCGAGAGTGGGCCGGAGAAATTGATGAGCACTTAGAGTCAGCCGATATAATTCTGCTGCTCGTAAGTCCCAGCTTTCTCGCCTCAGATTATTGCAACGACGTAGAAGTAAGGCAGGCGATGAAAAGACATGAGGCGAATGAAGCGCGCGTCATACCAATCATTCTACGCCCGTGCGACTGGACGACCGCGCCATTTAGCAAACTTCAAGGTTTACCCAAAGACGCGAAACCGATTACACGCTGGTTGAATCGTGATGAAGCCTTCCTAGACGTTGCTAAAGGCATTCGCGCCACCGCCAAAGAGTTGTTGGCGAGCCGCGCAGCCAACAACAATGCGTCTGCTGAGCCAGCCAAAACTCCGCAACCTTCCCTTATCCCGCGCCCGCCTGTCGTTGGCTTTGTCGCGCGCCGAGACGAGCAAGGGAGGGACATTGTGACTCGGTTAAAAGAGGAATTAGCTCCGAATCAGAATAAGTTAGTCACGCTGTCGGGGCCGGGCGGTGCTGGTAAGACTACGCTGGCGGCTGCGGCTGTGCGGGCACTGCAAGACGTGTTCGATGACCGCATCGTATGGAGCAGCGCAGCCGGGCGCGCGGGCTACACGCTTTCGACCTTGCTTGACGACGTGGCGACGCAGTTAGGTCGCGCCGACCTGCGCACGCTTGCGCCTGAAGCTAAAGAAGCGCAGGTGCGCGCGTTGGTCGTCGCGCCGCCTAGTCTGATCGTGCTGGATAACTATGAGACGGTGGCCGTCGCGGAGCAGCAGCGTATTGAGGCGTGGTTCGAGAGTACGCCATGCGCTGCACTTTTCACCTCGCGGCAGAAGATCAAAAAGACGCTTAACGTAACTATCCAGTTTATGCAGCCTGACGAGGCAACGGAGCTTTTGACTAAGCTAATTGCGCAGACGCAAGACGCGCAGATTTTCTCTGCCGAAGTACGCAATGACATCTACAAAACGGCAGAGGCTAATCCCTTCCTCATGGAATGGATCGTGGCGCAGATTGATGAGGCGCAAGAGCCGCGTACCGTGCTGGCTGAGTTGGCGCAGGGCGCAGGCGATGCCGCCGAGCGCGTCTTCGACCGTTCCTTCAATCTCGAACAGGTGGGCGACGATGGCCGCGCTACGCTGCTCGCACTCTCACTCTTTGTGCCGAGCGCGGGGCGGGATGCACTCGCCGAAGTGGCCGGCTTCGGCCAAGACGAGCGGCGACTGAACGAAGCGGTTAAGAATCTGCGTGCGCTCTGGCTGATTAAAGGGCTGGATGAAAATCGTCGGCTAACCATTGAAGGCTTGACACGCAGTTTAGCCGAAGCGCGTCTCGCCAATGACGAACGCGCTGACGACTACCGCCGCCGCTTTGTCGCCTACTTTCTGCGCTATGCCAGAGCGCACGCGCAGGAGACGGCGCAGGACTACGACGCGCTTGAAGTGGAGAGAGACAACCTGTTGAGCGCGGTTGACACGGCATCAGGGCAGGAAGATTGGACGAGCGTAATACGATTGGCTTATCCGGTGAACGGTATGCTACGCATGCGCGGCTACTGGGATGAGGCACTACACAACAGCGAAATGGCGTTGCAAGCCGCGCGTTCTGCGCAATCTGAGATACAGATTGCAAGTCTCTCGCATAACTTAGCCCTGATATATCAGAACCGTGGAGAGCTAACGCAAGCGCGGCGACTCTACGACGAGAGCTTGACCATCGCAAAGAAACTGGGCGACCAGAGAGGCATCGCTATCACGCTGCATCAGTTGGCTATGCTCGCCCAAGCACAAGGCGAGCTAACAGAAGCGCGACGACTCTACGATGAGAGCTTGACCATCGAAAAGAAGCTGGGCAACCAGAGCGGCATCGCCTACACGCTGGGCCAGTTAGGTATTATTGCTTTTGGTCAAGGCGAATGGAAAGAGGCCAAACAATATTACGAGCAGACCTTAGAGATTAGCCAAACACTTGGCGACCAGAGAAGCATCGCCATCGCGCTGCATCAGTTGGGGCTACTGGCAGAGGCGGAAGGCGACAGGGCGGAGGCGGCGCGGTTGCTGCGGGCGGCGTTGAGTATCTTCGAGCGGTTGAAGTCGCCGGATGCGGATTTGGCGCGGGCGGATTTGGCGCGGGTGGAGGGTGCGGGAGAGAAGGATGAGGGTTGACGGGACGCGGGGAGGGTCATTGTTTGCGGTGGTGGGTTGTTTAGGGCGGCGCGTAGGTAGTTTCTAGCCGCGTGCCGTTGGTTTTTGCGTGGGATTGGTGGGTTTGTTGCTGGTAGTGGTTGGTTTGTGGCGGGGTGTGGGTAGTTAGTGTCCAAAGGTGGGCGGTTTCTGCCCAAGTGTGGTTAGTTACTGTCTGGGCGTGGGTGGCTTCTGTCCGCGTGTGGATAGTTTGTGCGCGGGTGTGGGTGGTTTGTGGCGACGGGTGGGCGGAAGCTTGCGGGTTGTGGGTGGTTGGTGGCGGGTGGTGGGAACTTAGTTGTTGCGAGGGGTTAGGGGGATGCGTAAGATGGGGGCGGCTGCCTCGCGGCTGATTTCCTCAAATTCTCAAAGGAGAACTCCTCATGCCACAGAATGAAACCAGACGGTTGAAACCGGCCCAGTTGGCGGACGACGAGCGGGTGTACACGGCGGCGAAGGGGGTAAAGAATTATGCCCCGGCTAATCCGAGTTATACGCAGGTGGCGTTGGATGCGGCGTTCGAGGAATTGAAGCGGGCGCAGGCGGCGGACGTGCAAGCGGCGGCAGCAGCAGCAGCGGCGCGGGATAATGCGGTCGCTAAGGAGTGGGCGTTTCACAATCTGATGTTGGGGACGAAAGATCAAGTGGTGGCGATGTTCGGGCGCGACTCGAACGAGGCGCAGGCGTTGGGGCTGAAGAAAGTGTCGGAGTACAAGAAACCGACGAAAAAGGCCAAGCCCGACGCAAGTGCAGTGAAGTAAGGACAAGTGCAAGAGTTTTGCCTCAGGGTCGGGGCTGTAGCCTCGACCCTGATGCGTTTTGGGGCGGCGGTCAGCGCTTCTTTGTGTGGGCGGTTGATTTGTGTCTGATGCCAACGTGGCGGAATGAGCCGGGAAGTTTGGCGGGCAGGTCTAGCTCATCGTCAACGATGTCTTCCAAGTGGACGCCTGCGGCGCGAGCGTATTGCAGGAGAATCTGCAAGGGCGGTTCGTGCGAGCCTGTTTCGTATCTGGAAATCTGGGTGTAGGCGATCCGGTCTGCCACGTCGAGGCGTTTCAACATCTCGGATTGAGAGAGTCCCAAGCCAAGCCGAATCTGCAACAGCTTCTCCGCCAGCCGCTGCTGCTTTTGTCGCGGTGCGCCCATCAGGAGTGACCTCCTGATGGGGTTGAGATAGGGCAAGCAGTCTTGCTTCTATTACCTACAAGTAATAGAATATACTCCAACATGCTCGTCGCCGTGAGAATGAACCTTTCATACTCAACGGCGACGCTCATCACTCAGACTGTGAGGGTGAGCAGCGCATAAGGCCGTTGCCGGATTTTCAAAGAAAGAGCGCGCGCATGATAGCAGAAACGGCGCGCGACAGGTGACACGTTATGTGGATGGACTGCGACGATTGGCCGCGCGTGCCTCATTACCGCTATAACATCCTCTATCTTGGGACGAAACGCGCGCCGCTCGTAACTTATCTGAACCGTGAACTGAAAGAGATAAGTTGCAACATCTCTTATGCGCCCTCTACGGGGCTGTCGCATAAGATTATTGCCACATTTACCAACTATGATCTGCTGATGTTCGACGAGCAGTTGCCGGAGGCGACGGGCGCGGAGTTGGTGGAGTATGCGCGCACGTTGCCGTGGCGCGCGGGGACGCCGTGCCTCGTCGTGCCGACGGACGCGACGCCGGAGAATAGCGGTCGTCTGGTCGAGCAGATCAGAGAGTTCCTTGTGCCTGCCGGGGCGAAGTGAGCGGCGCGCGGGTTGTGTTGTAGAATCTGGGCAGAGGATGAAACGGCCATGACACAGGAAGCGACCGAGCGACAGACACAGGCGGCGCAGACGCGCACCGAGACGGATTCGATGGGCGGCATCGAAGTGGCCGCCGACCGTTACTGGGGCGCGCAGACGGAGCGCTCGCTGCACCACTTCAATATCGGCACAGATGTGATGCCGCGCGAGATGATCCGCGCTCTGGGGTTGTTGAAGAAGGCGGCGGCGCTGGTGAATCAGGACTTGGGGAAACTGTCGGCGGAGAAGGCGGCGCTGATTACACGGGCGGCGGATGAGGTGATCGAGGGCAAGTTGGACGCGCACTTCCCCTTGCGGGTGTGGCAGACAGGGAGCGGGACGCAGACGAACATGAACGCGAACGAGGTCATCTCGAATCGCGCGATTGAGTTGGCGGGCGGCGTGCTCGGTAGTAAGAAACCCGTCCATCCGAACGACGACGTGAACATGTCGCAATCGTCGAACGACACGTTCCCGACGGCGATGCACATTGCGGCGGCCGAGCGGCTGAATGCGCTGCTGCCTGAAGTCGAGCGCGTGCAGGCGGCAATTGAAGAGAAGGCGCGCGAGTTTGCCGACGTGGTCAAGATCGGGCGCACGCACTTGCAGGACGCGACGCCTTTGACGGTCGGGCAGGAGATGTCTGGCTGGGCGAGCCTGTTGGCGCGCGACGTGGAGCGGCTGCGCTTGGTGCTGCCCGGTCTTTATGATCTCGCTATCGGCGGGACGGCCGTCGGCACGGGCCTCAACGCGCACCCGGAGTTTGCCGAGCGCGCGGCAGCGAAGATCGCGGAGTTGACGGGGCTGCCGTTTACGTCGCACCCGAACAAGTTTGCGGCCCTGTCGGCGCACGACGAGATCGTGTTCGCGTCGGGCGCGCTCAAGACGCTCGCGTGCTCGCTGATGAAGATTGCGAACGACGTGCGCTGGCTGGCGTCGGGGCCGCGCGCAGGCTTTGGCGAACTGGTGCTGCCGGAGAACGAACCCGGCTCGTCCATCATGCCGGGCAAGGTGAACCCGACACAGTCCGAGGCGATGACGATGGTGGCGGTGCAGGTCTTGGGCAACGATGCGACCATAGGCTTCGCCGGTTCGCAGGGCAACTTCGAGTTGAACGTCTTCAAGCCGGTGATGATCCACAACCTGCTCCACTCGATCCGGCTGCTGCAAGATGCCTGTCACGGCTTCGTGGACTACTGCGTCGCCGGCATCGAACTCAACCGCGCGCAGATTGACGCGCACCTGAAAAACTCGCTCATGCTCGTCACGGCGCTCAACCCGCACATCGGCTACGACAACGCCGCCAAGATCGCCAAGCACGCGCACCAGCAAGGCATCTCGTTGCGCGAGTCCGCGATCAAACTCGGCTTGCTGACCGGCGAGCAGTTCGACGCCTACGTCAAGCCGGAAGAGATGACGCATCCGTGAAAGGAGCAGCCCGTCGCCATAGACCTGCGTTTACTGCTTAGAGTTCCGCACGCATCTGAAGCCACCATTAGCGCATCTAAATATATGCCTGCGACAGGGGTGCAGAAGCAGCCTGCGCGGGCTAACTTTTGGGCGGAACTGGGGCGCGAGCGTGGCTTGCGCTTCGATTTCTGAAGTGCGATAGTTTCGCGTTTCGCGGCGTAGGTCAGCGAAGCGACGGCTAAGAGGAGCGGCAGACATGACGTTTGCGGTTGAAACGAAAGCGCCTGTACTCGAAGATTATTTCGGGCTGTCGGACGCGGAGTTGCACGCGCGCATCGAGGCGGCGCGGCGCGAGTTGGGCGCGCGCCTGCTCATACTCGGCCACCACTATCAGCGCGACGACGTGATCTGTCACGCCGATTATACGGGCGATTCCTTCAAGCTCTCGCAACTCACGGTGTCGCGCCCCGCCGCCGAGTTCATCGTCTTCTGCGGCGTACACTTCATGGCCGAATCGGCCGACATCCTGAAGCCGGGCGACCAGAAGGTGATCCTGCCCGACTTAGGCGCGGGCTGTTCGATGGCGGACATGGCTTCGGCCGAGCAGGTCGAAGATGCCTGGGAGCAGCTAACAGAGGCGGGCATCGTGGCCGATTTCCGCGTGATGCCGATCACTTACATGAACTCGACCGCCGCGATCAAAGCGTTCTGCGGCCGGCACGAGGGCGTGGTCTGCACCTCGTCGAACGCCGTGCCGCTCTTTGCCCAGAGCTTACAGGCGGCCGACAAGTTGTTCTTCTTCCCCGACCAGCATCTGGGGCGCAACACAGGCGTCAAGTTCGGCATCCCGCTCGAACAGATGGTGGTGTGGGATCCCTTCAAGGAGTTGGGCGGGAACACGGTCGAGCAGTTGCGCCAAGCGCGTTTGATCTTATGGAAGGGGCACTGCTCGGTGCATGGGCGCTTTCGCGCGTGGCACGTCGAGCAGGTGCGCCGCGAAGTGCCCGGCATCAAGGTGCTCGTGCATCCTGAATGTGAGCGCGAGGTGGTTGAGCAGGCCGATCTGAACGGCTCGACCGAGTTCATCATCAAGACGATTGCGGCTGCACCGGCCGGTACGTCGTGGGCGGTCGGCACGGAGGTCAATCTGGTCAACCGGCTGATCAAGCAGTTCCCAGACCAGCACATACGCCTGCTCGCGCCCGACCTGTGCATGTGCGCCACGATGTACCGCATCGCGCCGCAGAATCTCGCGTGGGTGCTCGAATCGCTCACGGCCGGCGTGGTCGTCAACCAGATCACCGTGCCCGAAGAGACTGCACGTTGGGCGCGCGTCGCGCTCGACCGCATGCTGGCGATTAAATAACAGTGCCGAGTGCCGAGCGACGAGTGACAAGTTAAAGGCTTGTCGCCTGCTCGGCACTCGGCACTTGTCACTGTTCTTATGGCTGATCCGACAGACAAGGTCGCGGAGAACGTGCCGGGCACGTACTACGTGGACACGACCTGTATTGATTGCGACGTGTGCCGCGATACCGCGCCCGACAACTTCACCCGCTCGGACGACGGCAACTACTCTTTCGTCTTCAAGCAGCCGCAGACCGACGACGAGCGTGCGCTCTGCGAAGAAGCCCTCGTCTCCTGCCCGGTCGAAGCCATCGGCAATGATGGCTGACAAGCAGTTCAAAGCAGAATTTTAATCAAGCCGTCTTCGATCATCACTTCGTAAGCCTCGACGGCGTGCGCGGGGTTTGTGAGACATGCGCCGCTACGCACGTCGAAGCGCCAGCCGTGCCAGTCGCATTCGACGATGTGCTGGCATAATTGGCCTTCGGCGAGCGGTGCGCCGCGATGCGGGCAGAAGTTCTCGATGGCGTGGAAGCTGCCGCCGACGTTGTAGAGCGCGAGTTCTTTGCCGCCTTCGAGTTCGACGGTGGCACCGCGGCCCGGCGGTAAGTCTTCGACGCGCCCGACGGTCAGGCGCGCGCCCGTTCGCTCCGGGCGCTTTGCGTTGGTAAATTTCCTGTCGAACGATTGCATTGTGCCGGTGATCGTAACAAACTGTCGGCCGCGCGGGCAACGAGCGCAAGCACGTGCGACTTCGCCCGTTCACAAACTACGGGCGCGCAATGTGGCGGCCTGCGCGGCGGCGGCGGTACTCTCTCACGCGTGACGCGCCGAGCTTAATATCATTTGAGCGAAAGGGAGTAGAGAGATGATGCGTAGAACTTTATTGACATGGGCGACGCTGTGCGCCCTGATCTTTGTGACCGCCGCAGGCGCGCGCGCAACGGAAGAGATCACGATTCGCGGGCGCTTGCAGCCGACGGTCGAGGCGGGCGGCTGGCTCGTCGTCACGCAGAAGGAGAAGTATCTGATCGTCAACGTCGAGCGTTGGCGCAATGAATCGTGGTTTCGCGCGGACGCCGAGGTTGAGGCGACGGGCGATCTGCGCCCCGACACCATGACGGTCTACATGGAAGGCCGGGCGTTTGAGGCGCGCAGCTTGCGCCCTTTCGCGGCGGGCGCGCAGGCGGCGCAGATGCAAGTCACCGCCGGCGCGCAAAACCTCACCCGCGTCGTCGTCACAGGTGAAGCGCTCGTGCAGGCGCAACCGGATACGGCCGTCGTGGTCGTCGCCGTCACGACGCAGGCGCGCACCGCGCTCGAAGCGCAGCAGGAGAACGCGCGCAAGAGTGATGCGGTCGTCCGCGCCGTTAAAGACGCGGCGGGCCCGCGCGCCGAAGTTAAGACGAGCGGTTACAACTTGCAGCCGCAGTATGCCTACCCGCAGGGCGGGTCGCCGACGATTCGCGGCTACGAGGCGCGCAACAGCGTGACCGTGACGTTGAGCGATCTGACGCGCGTCGGCGCGGTCATAGACGCCGCGACGGGCGCGGGCGCGACGAACGTGGACAGCCTCTCGTTCACCTTGCGGCAGGACAAACAGGCCCGCGCGCAGGCGCTCGCCGACGCGACACGCACGGCGCTGGATAAGGCGCAGACCATCGCGCAGGCGCTCGGCGGGCGCGTCGTCCGCATCATCGAGGTGCAGGAGACGACCGCCGGCCGCCCCATCCCGCTCTATAAGACGGAGATGGCGGCGGCGCGCGGCGTCGTCGCCCAATCAGCGCCCACGCCAATCGAAGTCGGCGCGCTCGACATCAGTTCGCAGGTGCAGCTTGTCGCTGAGATCAACACGGGCCGGTAGTCGAGGCAGGCGTTCGGCAGTTAAAAAAGGCGAGCGGTTAGCGCGGGACCAAAAAAGCACGTCCCGGCCGGCAACTGCTCGCCTTTGGCTCGTCTTAAACGCCTATGCTGCCGACCTGCTTTCTGCTTTCGGCCTTTTGCCTCTATAATGTCTCGCGTTCCCCTTGTAGTCGAGTTGGACACATTTTCCGGCGGATGGCTGCGCCTTCTGGTCGCACTGTCCGTGGCAAACGATTCGGGAGGGAAGCGATGTCAAGATACGACCGGGACGACGAATTTGGCGGTGGCCGCGGGCGCGAGTTTGACGAAGGCGCACGCGGGCGCGGGCGCGATTATGGGCGCGGCGCAGGTTATTACAGCGAATACGACGAGGGGCTGGCGCGCGGGCGCGGCGCTGATTTCGAGCGTGAGCGCGACTACTACACGCGCGAAAGCCAGCGCCCCGATTACCCGACCGGCGCGGTCGGCCGGCGCGGCGAGCGGTTCGACTACGACGAGCGCGGGCGCGGGCGCGACGACGAAGCAGGGCGCTCGTTCTGGGACGACGCGCGCGGCGGCTACGGGCGCGGTCGTGAGCGGCGCGGCGCTTCGCGCTCGCACGTGCGTTGCCGCGACATCATGACGCGCGATGTGACCGTCGCGACGCGCGCCACGCCGCTCGGCGAGGTCGCCAAGATGATGCGCGACGAAGATACGGGCGTCATTCCCGTCGTCGAGTTGGATGATAAATCGATGCTCGAAGGCGACGGCAAGGCGGAGCACCTGCCGCGCGTCAACAACCGTATGCGCTCGAACGGCAAACTCGTCGGTCTTATTACCGACCGCGACATCGTCGTCCGCGCCGTCGCCGAAGGTAAGGACGTGACTGTCACCCGCGCCGAAGAGATCATGACGACCGACATACACACGGCGCAGCCCAACGACCGCGTCATTGACGCCGTGCGCAAGATGGGCGACAAGCAGGTGCGCCGCATTCCGGTCGTGGATCGTGATCAGATTCTGCGCGGCATCATCTCGATGGCCGACGTGGCGCTTGAGACCAACGACGACCGCGAACTGGCCGAGGCGCTCGAAGAGATCAGTAGCGGCTCGTCCTTCTGGAACAGAGTTTTTGGCTGACATAGCCAGTAGCCGGTAGCAGGCCGCAAACAACCTTGCTGCTTTGCTACCGGCTACTGACTATTGACCACCGTTTTCATGGCAAAATCAATCGAGCGTTATTTTCGGCTGTTGCATGTGCCGCAGCGCCAACCGGGCATGGGGCAGCGTTGGTCGCCTGCGGCGGACGTGTATCAGATCAAGGGCGGCTGGCTGGTCAAGGTCGATCTCGCGGGCGTGCGCCCGGACGAGATCGAGATCGAGATCACGGGCCCCATCTTGCGCCTGTCCGGTTGCCGGCGCGACGCCTATTGTCAGGAGACGCTCGCCTACCATCAAATAGAGATCACCTACAGCCGCTTCGAGAAGACCCTACGCTTCCCTTGCGCGATTGAGGGCGCGACGGTTGAACGCGACTACCGCGACGGGCTGCTAATCCTGCGCCTGCGCGGCCAAGAAGAATGTGAGGAAAGTAGTCAGTAGCCAGTAAGCCAGTAGTCAGTAGAAGGAACGATTGCCTTTTCTACTAGCTACTGGCTACTGGCTACTGGCTACTGAACTATTATGGCTGAAGAACAAACTAATAATCAGACACCCACGGCCGATGTACCGGCGTTGAACGCGGCCGAGCCGTTCGAGATCGCGGTGCTGCCGTTGCAGAACACGACGCTGTTTCCGGGCACGGTCGTGCCGCTTGCGGCGGGCCGCCCGCGTTCGGTGGCGGCGGTCGAGGCGGCGCTCGCGCACCCGGAGAAGTTGATCGCGTGCATGAGCGTGCGCGCCGAGCGCGGCGTCGAGCAGGAGGCGTTGCCGGAAGATGTCTACGAGGTCGGCACGCTCGTCATGATCAAGCGCATGATGCGCGCGCCCGATGCGATCCAGTTGATCGTGCAGGGCACGGAGCGCGTGCGGGTGGTGAAGTGGGTGCAGACCGAACCCTTTCTGCGTGCGCGCGTGCGGATACTGCCCGCGCCGACGGTGGAAGATGCGGTGCAGGTCGAGGCGCTGCAACAGAGCGTGCGGTCGCTCATCGAGCGCGCGCTGGCGCTGCTGCCGCAAGTGCCACCCGAAGTGCGCGCCGCCGTGCTCGGCACGAACGACGCTGTGCAGATCGCCTACTTCCTCGCTTCGATCCTGAACCTCGGACTGGAACAGGAACAGGCCATGCTCGAAGCCGACACGGTGGACGAACTGCTCAGGCTCGCCTACGCGCGGCTGGCGCGCGAGCTTGAGGTCATGCAGTTGCGCTCGAAGATCGCCACCGAAGCGCAGACGGAGATGGACAAGGCGCAGCGCGATTACATCCTGCGCCAGCAGATGAAGGCCATCCAGAAGGAGTTGGGCGACGACGAAGGCGGCGAGCGGGCCGAGGCAGAGTTGTTGCGCGAGCGTTTGCAAGAAGCCGACCTGCCCGAAGAGGTACGCACAGAGGCCGAGCGCGAGTTGCGCCGCATGGAGCGCCTGCCGGCGGCCGCGCCCGATTATCACGTCATTCGTTCTTATCTGGAATACGTGCTTGAGTTGCCGTGGCGCAAAGCTTCGGAGGACAAGCTCGATCTCAACGAGGCGCGGCGCATACTCGACCAAGACCACTACGGCTTGGAAGACATCAAGGAGCGCATACTGGAATTTCTCGCCGTCATCAAGCTGCGCCCCGATGCGAAAAGCCCGATCCTCTGTCTCGTCGGCCCGCCCGGCGTCGGCAAGACGAGTCTGGGGCGTTCGATTGCGCGCGCGCTTGGGCGCGAGTTCGAGCGCATCTCGCTGGGCGGCGTGCGCGACGAGGCGGAACTGCGCGGCCACCGGCGCACCTACATCGGCGCGCTGCCCGGTCGCATCATTCAGTCGCTCAGGCGCGCGAAGGTCAACAACCCCGTGATGATGCTCGACGAGATCGACAAGCTCGGCGCGGATTTTCGCGGCGACCCGGCGGCGGCGCTCCTTGAGATTCTCGACCCGGCGCAGAACAACACGTTCCGCGATCACTACATTGACCTGCCCTTCGATCTATCGAAGGTCTTCTTCATTGCGACGGCGAACCAGTTGGGGCCTATCCCGCCCCCTCTGCGCGACCGCATGGAGATCATCGCGCTCGCAGGCTATAGCGACCGCGAGAAACTGAACATCGCCAAGCAGTACCTCGTGCCGCGTCAGGTGACGGAGAACGGACTACGGCCCGAACAGTTTGAGATCACCGACGCGGCTTTGGAGTTGATCGCGGCGCGTTATACGCGCGAGGCGGGCGTGCGCCAGTACGAGCGCGCTATCGGGCGCGTCGCACGCAAGGCGGCGTTGCAGATCGCGCAAGGGCAGACGGCGCACGTGCACGTGGACGAGAGCGACATCAAAGAGTTCCTTGGTGCGCCGCGCTTCTATCCGGAGCAGGCGCGCACGGAACAGACGGTCGGCGTGGCGACCGGCATGGCGTGGACGGAGATGGGCGGCGAGATACTGTTCATCGAAGCGACGCTCTTGCCCGGCGGCTCTGGCCTCACGCTCACGGGCCAACTCGGCGAGGTGATGCAGGAGTCCGCGCGGGCGGCGCGCTCATACCTGTGGGCGCACGCGGCGGCCTTCGGCATCTCGCCTGAGATGTTCAAGCACTACGGCGTACACCTGCACGTGCCGGCCGGCGCGATTCCGAAGGACGGCCCCTCGGCGGGCGTGGCGATGACGGTCGCGCTTGCGTCACTTTTGACCGGCCGCTCCGTCGATCCGCACACTTCCATGACGGGCGAGATCACTCTATCGGGTCTCGTCTTCCCCGTCGGCGGCATCAAGGAGAAGGTGCTCGCCGCGCATCGCGCAGGCATACGCCGCATCATCCTCCCCGCCCGCAACGAAGCCGACCTCGAAGAGATTCCGGCCGACGTGCGCAAAGAGTTAACGATCACCCTCGTCACGCGCATCAGCGAAGCACTCGACGCAGCCCTCGACAAGAGCGTCAGCGCCCTGCCGCCGCCTGCGCCCGCGCCCCCGGGCGACGGCACGCGCGAACCCGCATCGCAGGCTACCGAACCGGCCACCATCCACGCACGCGAAGCGTAAGGAGGGGCTGCCCACAACCAAAGCGAAAAGTGGCAGACAGCGCACAACAGCCTGTCTGCCACTTTCGTTTGTACTCCGCCACGACTCGCCTACTTCTACCCGTCGCCAGCCGGCTGCGCCCTACGCGTTAGGCGAGCTACCCCAAGCTGACTACCGCGCGCCTTCCGATTCACTGCCCCGCCGCTTCCAGCCGCGCCAGAATCCGCCGCGCCTTCTCAGCATCCTGCGACTTCAATCGCTCAAAGATGCTGAGCGCCTCGCGCAATAATCGAACAGCTTCTGACTGTCTGCCTTCTCTTTCAGCCAACAGACCCAATTGGGCCAAACTCATGGCCACGCCACGCTGGTCGCCCAGTTTCCTTTCGATCTCTAAGCTCTCACTGTAGAGGCGGCGTGCCTCAGCAAATTTTCCGGCTAAATAAGCAATGTTGCCCAGTTGGTGCAAGGTGCTGGCGATGCCGCTCCGGTCACCGAAACTCTCTACGATCCTTAAGCTTTCGGTGTAGAGCCGGTGCGCTTTATCATGTTCACCTTGATCTTGCAGCACGGCCGCAAGATCGTGCAGGGTACTGGCGATGCCTCGCTGATCATCGAGTTCTCTGTTGATCTCTAAGCTCTCATTGTAGAGCCGCCGCGCTTCAGCAAGCTTGCCTCGATCTTTTGCCAACCGGCCCAACTGGTGCAGCGCGCGGGCCACACCTCGCCGGTCGCCTATACGATGTGCGATACGCAAACTCTTGTGGCAGAGTTGGCGCGCTTCCTCCAATTTACCGCTTCCCTGCGCCAGCCAACCCAACTGGAGCAGTGTCCCCGCCATGCCAGGTTGGTTGCCATATTTGTTTTTGATCTCAAGACTCTCGTCATAGAGTTGCCGCGCCTTATCTAACTCACCACGATGCTGATACATAATGGCCACATTGTGAGCCATATTTGCGATCCATGTTTCGGACTGCAAGGCACGGGCTGCGCTCAAGGCCAGACCACCAATCCATAAGGCTTCGTCCCAGTAACCGCGCACACTCAATATACCTTCGCCGGGTCGCATCAGCGCATCGGCCAACAGTACGACGCTTTCCCAATCTTCACGCGCAAAGGCTGCATCTGTTGCGCTCAGCAGATTATCACTCTCGGCTTTCAGTGCATCGTAAGCTGCCGGGCTTGGTTGACTATGCGCTTTGGCGTAGCGCTGGAAGTGGGCGACGAATCGGCGGCGGTATGCATCGGCGTGCGCGTCTTGCTGTAAGCGCGCCAGTGCCAGTTGACGGGTCAGACCTTCAAGGGCGAGGCGTGAGCCTGCGGCTGTGGTCTTGACCAGCCAGAGCGAGGCGAGCCGCTTGACGGCTGCGTTCAGGCGGGGCATGTCCGTGTCGAAGCCGGCGACTTCTGCCAGCGCCTCGCGGGCGGCGTCGGGCGTGAACAGCGAGAGCGCGAGCAGGACGGCGCGGCCGTCGTCGGTGAGTTGCGGTAACTCAAAGGAGCGGGTGAAGACGCGTTCGGCGGCGTTGCCTGCGCCGTGCGTGAGGTCTGCGAGTACGGCTGAGGGGTCTTGCGCGCCGTCAATCTGGGCGACGACCCATTGCAGGAGGAGCGGGTTGCGGGCGGCGGCAGAGATGATGTGTGCGTGGTCGAGTTGGGCGAAGATGGCGCGGTCGTTCGCCTGCGCGATCAGGAGTTGCAGGTAGTCGTGCGCTTCTGCGAGCGACATGGCGGCGACGGGGACGCTGCGCTCGCCTTCAATGCGCTGGCGCGTGGTGATGAGCGCGGCGCAGGGCGCGTCGTGGAGGAAGTCGGCGCAAGGTTTCTGTTCCGCCTCCGGCACGGTCTCGAAGTTATCGTGGATGACGAGCGTGGGCGCTTCGGCGAGCAGGGCGCGGACGGCTTCCGGCTTCTGCTCAGACGCGAGTTGGCGTAGGTCTGGGCGACCGAGTTGGGTGGCGATCTCGTCGAGGAGCGTCGCGCGTGTGTAGTCGGCGCGACCGAGGGCGGAAGTCCAGACGATGCGCCCGGCGAAGGCCGAGATGAGGGCGCGGGCCGTTTCGGCGGCGAGCGTTGTTTTGCCGACGCCGCCCGCGCCCCAGAGGATGACGAGCCGTTGCTTGTCCGGCGCAAGCTCATCCTGCAAGCGCGCGCCGATGTCGCAGCCGTCCGCATCGCGGCGGGCGACGAACTCGACAACGAGGTAGTCGGGGATTTGCGCCGTTGTCACAAGCTTGGCCGCGCCGGGGTGCGTGGGCGGCGGCTTCGGGCGCAGAGTCGTCGTCGTCGTCATGTCCGCGATGGCGGCGCGGATGCCTTGCACAACGTTGAGGAAGGCTTCGTCCTGATTCGGCCACAGGCTGACGGGCTTCGCATCCTTCGGTAAACCTTGCAGCTTGCCGAAGGGCGCGGGCATCCAGTCGCACGGGTGCAGGATGATGGGGATGACGCGCGCCGTGCCGGCGGCGTGGCGCTGCATGGCGCGGGCGACCTCTATGTCGGTGCAGTATTTCGAGGCGAGAAAGTCCGCGCTGACCAGCAGCAGGATGATGTCGGCCGAGTTGAGGTGCGCGTCGATCTGTCGATCCCATTGCGTGCCGGGCGGGATGCGGCGGTCGTGCCAAACGGCGATGTCGCCCGCGTGCTTCAGCGTCGCCAGATGCTGCTCCAAGCGGTCGCGCAAGGCTTCGTCCTTGTGCGCGTAGGAGTAGAAGATTTCGATGGGCACGCCCGGCGTCGCTCCTTTGACCGATGAGGTGCGGCCATCTTACACCAGACGGCAAAACAATCTGCGGGACAAGGGCTATAGTTGCCGCGCCGTCGAAAACCGACGGCCGCGCAAGGGGGTTGCGGGAAAAAAGAGAGCGCCGGCTAAAACCCGATGGGTTATTAGCCGGCGCTCATGTTTGGACAGAATTGCCGGGCCGGCGCGCACCACATCAGGGTGCGCGCCGGCCGTTGCAGGTTGAAAGAGTTAGGGCAGCGCTTCGACGTTGACGAAGAAGCGATAGTTGCCCGTCCCGTTGATGCCGAGCAGGAACTGCAAGTTAACCGACGCACCATTAGCCAGCGTAGTGCCCAGCGAGACCGTCCCGGTCGTGAGCGACGAGTTCAACCCGCCGCCGTTCGGCTGACCGGCGTTCGGTGCGACCGTATCTTCTTCGAGCGTCGTGCCGTTGATCGTGATGATCGAACCGGCGCTCGGACATCCAAGCCCTGTGCCGATACAAGTGGCGGTCTGGTTGCCAGACGTGAGCGCGCGCATGTCTGCGTTGCCCGCGCCGGCCGGGAACGTCGTCATGTCCACGATGCGGAAGCGCAGGCGCGAAATCGGCCCGCCCGTCCCGTTGACGAAGCGACGGCGGATCGAGAGCGTGCCCTGTGCGCCGTTTGTGACCGGCGCGACGGTGCGGAAGCGCGGACAGGCCTGCGTGGCGACGGTTGCCGTGCTGGTGCAGCCCGGATCGATCAAGGTTGACTTGATCGTGGCGTTGCGCTGAATCGGGCTGGTCAAATTCTCCGGCCCCGGTGCGCCGAGTTTCAAGCCTGAGCTATCGGTCGGCGCGGTCGTCGAGACGCCGGTGAAGTCGTTGACGTTGTTGCCCGTGTCGGTCGGCAGCCCCGTGTTCGGATCAATCTTGCGATAGTAGGCGTACTCGATGTTCGCCGTCGGGAGCGCAGCGAGACCCGTGCCCTCTTTGAAGGGCGCGCTGATCGCGTTCGGCCCGACCGCGTCGAGCATATTACCTGCCGTGAAGCTGCCAGCAGTTGAATTGTTAAAGAGCGCGATGCCGGCAATGTCGGGAATATCGGTCGTGTTCGAGAAGGCCGCGTCGGCGGTGGCGAGCGTCGCCACTGAGCCGTTGTTACCGGACGGATAGTTGATCAGGCTGTAGGCCGTGTTGGCGCACAGGAAGTGGCCGCGCGCGGGGATCGGCGTGCCGTTCGGGATGGTGCAGCGCAGCGTGCCGTCAGAGGCGACGATGCCGAGACCGGCCGAGGCGTCTGCGGCTTGCGCCGACACGCTCGCGGCGGTCGGATTGTAGATTTCGATGAACTCGTCCTGTGCGCCGCCGGGGCCGCGCAGGCGGAACTCGGAGATGATCAACTGCCCGACCGTGGTCGGCGGCAGCGCCTGCGAGATGTTTAGCGACCAGCCGCCGCTGATTGAGCCGGAGTCGCCGGCCGTATCGGACACGATGTAGAGACTCCAAGTGCCGTTGGCCTGCGCCGGCGTCAGCCCGTTGAACTGCGTGGCGAAGGTCTTTGCGCCGATAGGTGCAGCACCGGAAGTATCGCACCCGCCGGGGGTGTTACACGCAGCGGGCGCAGGCGTGGGCCAGTTATCCGTGCCGGCTGTGCCGAAGTCGCTCGGCTTGAACGTGCCGCTTGTCAGCGGCCCGGTATCCGGCAGAGCGGTGGCGGCCGCATCGTCAAGGGTGATCGTCAGGTTCGACACCGCGACATTGCCGCCGTTGTCCGACCACGGCACGAACAGCGCGCCGTTGGGCGCGACGAGCAGCATGTCCACATCGTCGGGGAAGTTATGGGTGAAGCCCGTAATCGTCATCGTCACCTTGGTGATGTTGCCGACCAGCCCGGAGACGGCGATGGTTGACGGATAAGGCACGGCCGCACCGTTGCCAATCGTGATCGGGGTGGTGTTCGAGAACACGGCCTGCGGGGCGAGCGCAGCAAGTTGCGGCAGAGCGATTTTGGACTGGCCTGAGCCGGCCTTGCGCCCGGTGACGCCCTGCTTGGAAATGTCTTGAGCCAGCATGCTCGCCGGGGCGAGCAGAGCGAAGCAGAGCACTAAGGCTGTTAGCATCGCCCAACCAGCGCGTTTAGGGGTTCTCATAATGTTTCTCCTTGGAGACGAATGCCCGGCCGGGTGGCCGGTGAAATTGACGCTCGGTCGCACGAGGGTAATTGGGCGCTTATGTCTCAAACCTGTGCGCGGGCCACTCTGTTTATTTGATGTCAGACTTTACTACTCAACCTGCTTTCTACAGCCGCACGTCTAAAGCTCAGGGAGAAGGCGGTAAATGGTTGGCGCTTCACGGCCATTGGGTTGAGCCGAATTCAATTTAGCACAGTGGTTTGCACAACGGCAACACACTTGCCCGCCAGATAGAGCGAGATAGACTATGATGGCCGCGCATAGAGGACGGGCCGGCGGCCACCTGATAGGCGAGATGAAGCGGGTTAAAAATATCAGTCTGTGCGCAGGCGCGGGCGCGCTGTTCATGCTCGCGCCGTGCGCGTGGGCGGCCGAGGGCGCGGGCGCAGCGGCGGGCGGCGCACCGCACGGGCTTGACCCGCTCGTACTCGTCGGCGTGGCGTTGATGCTGGTCGTCGCCAAGCTGGGCGGCGAGTTGTGCGAGCGGCTGCGCCAGCCGGCGGTACTCGGCGAGTTGGTCGGCGGCATACTGCTCGGCAATCTTGCGCTCATAGGCTTCGGCGCAATCGAACCGCTCAAACAGAACGCGATCATCGCGGCGCTCGCGGAGTTGGGCGTCATCGTGCTGCTCTTTGAGGTCGGGCTGGAATCGAGCATGGGCGAACTGCTGGCGGTCGGGCGCTCGGCGCTGTTGGTCGCTGCGGCCGGCACGTGTGCGTCCTTCGCGCTCGGCTGGGGCGCGGCCGTCTATTTTCTGCCCGCCGCGCCGCCGCTCGCGCACGTCTTCATCGGCGCATCCCTGTGCGCCACGAGCATCGGCATCACGGCGCGCGTGCTGCGCGATCTGGGCCGCTTGCAGACGCGCGAGGCGCGCATCATTCTAGGCGCGGCGGTCGTGGACGACGTGCTCGGTCTGGTCATCCTTGCGGTCATGGCCGGACTTGTCGCCGCCGCCGCGACGGGCGCGACGCTGTCGAAGCTGGCGGTGCTCGTCATCGCGTTGAAGGCTGCGGTCTTTCTCGTGGGCGCGGGCGTGTTGGGGCGCTACGTCGTGCCGCAACTGTTTCGCGGCGTCGGGCGCTTCGCGGTGCGCGGCGTGCTGCTCGCGTTCGCCATCGCCTTCTGCCTGCTGCTCGCATGGACGGCCGCACGGCTCGGTCTTGCACCGATCATCGGCGCGTTCGCCGCCGGCTTGATCTTGGATGAGGTACACTTCGAGCGTCTGCCGCAGCACGAGAAGCGCGATCTGGAAGAACTGCTCGCACCCGTGAGCGCGCTGCTCGTCCCACTCTTCTTCGTGCTGACGGGGATGCGCGTTGACCTGCGCGTGCTGGCCGGGCCGCGCCTGCTCGGCTTCGCGCTGGCGCTCACGCTCGCCGCGCTCGTCGGCAAACAGGTCTGCGGACTGGTCGTGACGGAGCGCAAAATCAACCGCCTCGCCATCGGCATCGGCATGCTGCCGCGTGGCGAGGTCGAACTGATCTTCGCGGGCGTCGGCGCGACGCTCATGCTGCCAACTGCCGACGGCACGCTCGCGCCCGTCGTTGATGCAGCGACCTACGGCGCAATCGTCGTCGTCGTGCTCATTACCACGCTCGTCGCGCCGCCGCTCCTCAAGTGGACGCTCACGCGCACAACAACAACACCGGAGCATTGACGACGGCTCAAGCTCATTCGCAGACCAACACCAACCGAACAAGGAGAAAACCAACATGGCGACCAAGAAAGCGCAACGCAAAGCAGGCATCCCCACCAACCGGCGCGGGCAACAGATGGGCGATGAAAAAACCAACAGCCCCAACAAACTGAGCGAGGCCAAACAGAACACGCCCGCCCTGCGCGGTCGCCGCAAAGACGCAAACGAGTTCTTCGCCGACGACACCCAACAGGCCGCCGGCAGCAACGCCGCCCGCCCACGCTCCAACACACCCTCCACGCCCGCCGCCGTCCCCACCAACGTCAAAAAAGGCGAATCCGGCGGCGAACGCGCAGCCAAGCAACAACAGCCGCGCACACGCAAAGCCCGATGAGACGTGTCTCTATCTAAGGACGGTTGGGAGTTGGCTCTATCTTCCGCCAGCGCGGTCGCGGTGCTAAAGTGAAGCCGCCTCACGGCACAGACCGACCGCCGGAATTTGAACCAGCGTGCAGACACCTCCGCCCAAAGTCTTCATCAGTTCGACGTGGCTCGATCTAGAGCCGGAGCGCGAGGCCGTCGAAGCAGCCATCCATCGCATGCGCGAACCCGGCTTCAACGGCATGGAATACTTCGGTAGCCGCGACGAGACGCCGCGCGCAGTCTCGCTCGCCGAAGTTGATCGCAGCCACGTCTACGTCGGCATCTTCGCCGCGCGCTACGGCTCAGGCATCACCGAAGCCGAATATCGCCGCGCACGCGAACGCGGACTGACCTGCCACATCTATTTCAAGGCCGAAGCGAGTATCACGTGGGATCAAGTCGAAAAAGACTCGGCGCAGCAGGCGCGGCTCGATAAGCTGAAAGCAGAGTTGCAGCAAGCGCACGTCATAACCACGTTCACCAGCCCCGCAGACCTCGCCGCCAAAGTGGTCGCCGACCTGCATCGCTGGCTGGCAGAGGAATACCAACCACACCACGCAACAGATTCGCATACTGAAGCTACTGCCGCGCTGGCCCTCGTCGCGCTCCATCAACTACCGCCGCCGCCCGGCGACTTCACCGGGCGCGCGGATGAACTCGCGGAACTCACCGCCAACATCGAGCACGGTGTCAACATCTCCGGACTGCGCGGGCAAGGCGGCATTGGCAAGACGGCGCTCGCGCTCAAGCTGGCCGAACAACTTGCGCCAAGCTATCCAGACGCGCAGTTCTATCTTGACCTGAAGGGCGCGAGCAAAGAACCGCTCTCCGTCACCGCCGCGCTCGCGCACGTCATCCGCGCCTATCATCCAAACGCTAAGCTGCCCGACAATGAAGCGGAGTTGCAAGGACTATATCGCAGTGTGCTACATGGCCAGCGCGCACTCCTGTTGATGGACAACGTAGCGGACGCCGCGCAGGTCGCGCCGCTCATCCCGCCCGCCGGTTGTGTCCTGCTTGTCACCTCGCGCCAACACTTCACGCTGCCCGGACTCTACGCCAAAGACCTCGACACGCTCCCGCCCGAAGATGCGCGCGCTTTGCTGCTCACCATCGCGCCACGCATCGGCGCGCAGGCGGACGAGATAGCGAAACTCTGCGGCTATCTCCCGCTCGCGCTACGCCTCGCCGCCAGCGCCCTTGCCGAACGCCCCGACCTCGGCGTGCCCGACTACGTGCGGCGGCTGACCGACGCCCAACAGCGGCTCAATCTGATCCAAGCCTCGCTTAGCCTGAGCTACGATCTGCTGAGCGCGGAACTGCAACAGCGTTGGCGCACCCTCGCCGTCTTCCCTGCCACGTTCGACGCCCAAGCCGCCGCCGCCGTGTGGGAGATGGAACTGGACACCGCGCAGGACACGCTCGGCGAGTTGGTCAAGTACAGTTTGGTAAGTTGGAGCGACACGAGCGCCCGCTACAGCCTGCACGACCTCGCGCGCCTGTTTGCTAACATCCGCATGAGCGCCGACGAACGGAACATGGGACAGGCGCGACACGCTACACATTATGCGGACGTGCTTGAGGCAGCGAATGATCTCTACCTACAAGGCGGCGAGGCGATCATGCGCGGGCTATCATTGTTCGACGCCGAATGGACGAACATTCAGGCCGGGCAGTCATGGGCCGCGCACCACGCCGATAGTAGCGACACTAACGCTCAGTTGTGTTTTCGTTATCCTGATGTCGGTGTATATGTGCTCAACTTACGCCAGCATCCACGAGAGCGGATCAACTGGTTACAGCAAGCTTTGGCTACAGGCACGGAGTCGAACAACCCGCGCGGCGAAGCTAGCGCGCTCAATAATCTTGGTCTTGCCTACGCCGACTTAGGAGAGCCGCGGCGCACCATTGAGTTCTGCGAGCAGGCGTTAATCATTTTTAGGAAACTTGGTGATCGGCAACGGGAGGCGAGCGCGCTTGGCAATCTTGGTCGCGCCTACGCAAATTTGGCTGAGTTGCAACGCGGTATTGAATTCTTTGAGCAAGTATTAGAGATTAACCGTGAAATTGGCAATCGGCGTGACGAAGGCACCACGCTTGGCAACCTCGGCATTGCTTACAAGCAACTGGGCGAGCCGCGCCGTGCTCTTGAGTTCTATGAGCAGGCATTAGTCATTCGCCGTGAGATTGGCGACCGGCGCGGAGAGGGCAATGATCTATGGAATATGAGCCTTGCACTAGACAAGATTGGGGATCGCCTTCAAGCCATTGCTTATGCGGAGGCTGCGCTGAAGATTTATGAGCAGCTTGAAGACCCATACGCCGCTAAGGTGCGCGAAACATTGGCTGAATGGCGTGGGCAGGGTGAGTGAAGATAAGTTATCGCGGCCGATGGCGCGGGGCGGGGTGGCGGTTGATCTCTGCGTGAGAGACGGTGAAGGGTGGCTTGGCGGTTAGAAGGGGCGAGGCGGGGCGGGTGAAATGAGGGTGTGGGCGTGAAAGTCGAGCGGTGCGGACTGAAAGTCGGGCCGTGCGGGTGAAAATCGTCATTTTGACGTGTGCGGGTCAGGCGGTGCGGGGTGAAAGCCTGCCGGTGCGGGCGAAAGTGAGGCAGTGCGGCGTGAAAGTGCGGCCGGGCGGGGTGAAATTCCGGCGGTGCGGGGGTGAAATACGGGCGGTGCGGGCGAAAATCGCGCGGTGCGGGGTGAACTTGAGCCGTGCGGCGGTGCGGGCGGGCGGGGCGGGAAAAATCTTTGGCGTGCGCGGCTTGAATGGGCGGCGTTCAGCGTTTTTTGCGCTGTGAGGTGTAGCGGCGTTTGATGTCTTCGTGGTTGATGGTGTCGGGGAGTTTGGCGGGGAGGTCTAGTTCGTCGTCAACGAGGGCTTCCATGTGGATGCGGGCGTCGTAGGCATAGCGGAGCAGAGTTACTAATGATGGTTCGCGCACACCTAGTTCGTAATCAGACATGCGCTTGAGCGAGACATCGTCGCCCACATCCAAACGCTTGAGCATCTCGCTCTGAGATAAGCCAAGCACCTCACGAATCTGTCGCAGCTTTTCGGCCAGGCGCTTGGGCTTAGGCCGTGCCCGTGTGCCCATCAGGAGTTTCCTCCTGACGGTGCATAGACCAGACACGACTTGCCGTTACCCACATTTGTGGGTATAATTCGTTTGCGCAACGCGGTCGCCGTGAGTGTGAACCTTTCAGACTCAACGGCGATGCTCATCACTCAGCAATGGGTGAGGTTGAGCTACGCATGTGGCCGTCGTTTTCAAAGACGAGAGCGGGCGCATGATAGCAGATGCGTGCGCCGGTTGAATATCCGCAAGGGCAGGACAGTCTGAGAGGAGTTATGTTGTGAGCGAGCCAGCGCCGCCGGTCGTCTTCTATACGGAAGATAACCAAATCCTCGTGCAACTCGTGACCGATGTGTTGGAGTTGTTGGGCTGTCGGGTCGCGCACTATCCGGGCGGGGTGCTGGCGTTTGCCGCTTTGAAGTCGGTCAAAGAGCGGCGCGCGCACTACGACCTGTTGTTGCTGGACAATGACACGCCTCAGATGAGCGGGCTGGAAGTAGTGCGGCTGGCGCGGCAGATGCCATATTGGAAGAAGACGCCGATTATTTTAGTGTCCATCGAAGACTGTCGTAAGGCGGCGCTCGAAGCGGGCGCGGACGAACTGTTGCGTAAGCCAAACAACTTGATCACGCTCGTTGACGTGGTCAGACGATTGTTAAGCAAAGCGGAGCGTGGAAAGGCGAAGGGCAAAAGTTAAGACGTGCCTTTAACGCGTCCTGACTTTCGCCCTGCCCTTTCGCTTGCCGGTCTGTGCGCCCGAATCTATTCAACGATCCAGGTGTCGCCGCTGTTGATGAGTTTCTCAAGATTGCCGGGGCCGGACTTGGCGATGGCGGCGTCGATCTGTGCGGTGAGCATGTCTTCGTAGGTGTCGCGCTGGACGGCGCGGAAGATGCCGACGGGCTGCGGGAAATCGGGGTACTCCATGCGCGCGAGCATGAAGGCAACCGAGGGGTCTTTCAAGTGTATGTCGTGGACGAGCAGATCGTTTTCGTTCAGCCCCGTCTCGCTGCCTAGCTGGACGACTTCGGGGTGTGCGCCGTTCATACGGATGCCCTTGTCGCGGTTCTTGCCAAAGACCATCGGCTGCCCGTGCTCAAGGTAGATCATGCGGTCGGCGCGCTCGGTGCGCTGCGTGAAGTATTCAAACGCGCCGTCGTTGAAGATGTTGCAGTTCTGATAGACCTCGACGAACGCGACGCCCTTGTGGCGGGCCGCCGCCTGCACGGTCGCGCCCAAGTGTTTGACATCAAGATCGAGCGAGCGCGCCACGAAGGTCGCTTCCGACGCGATGGCGAGCGAGACGGGGTTGACCGGGTAATCGATCACGCCCATCGGCGTGGACTTCGTCTTCTTGCCGATCTCGGACGTGGGGCTATACTGCCCTTTGGTCAAACCGTAGATGCGGTTGTTGAAGAGTATGTAGTTGATGTCGAGGTTGCGGCGGATGGCGTGCATGAAATGGTTGCCACCGATAGAGAGCGCGTCGCCGTCGCCGGTGATGACCCAGACGCTCAACTCCGGGTTCGCGCCCTTGATGCCGGTGGCGATGGCGGGCGCGCGCCCGTGGATCGAGTGGAAGCCGTAGGTGTTCATGTAATAGGGAAAGCGCGACGAGCAGCCGATGCCCGAGACGAACACGATCTTCTCGCGCGGAATGCCGAGTTCGGGCATCACCTTCTGCACGTTATTCAGGATCGAATAGTCGCCGCAACCGGGACACCAGCGCACTTCCTGATCCGACGTGAAATCGGCCTTCGTCAACTTGGCCGGCGGCGGCGCAACCGCGCCCGCCACGACGGATGCAGGCTCGCTCTCCGGCGCAACCCCGCCGCCCACGTTCCCTGCAATGCCAGACGCGCGCTCCTCAGCCCCGTTCGCGCCATGCCCGTTCTTGCCGTTTGTGCTCATCTCGATGTCCTACTCTCTTTCATCCGTAATGCTGTTTTGCCTTGCCTGCTCGACCGCGCGACACAACGTTAAAAACTGCGCTCGCACATAAGGATTCAATCGCTCTGCAAAGTCGGCCGCGAGCCGGCGCAGTTTGATCAACTCCTGCACATCCGCCAAATCCTTCAAGCGATCCGGCGCGGTCATACCCGACGCCAGTTTCAACTCGATCAACTTCTCCAAGGTGACGAAACGTACGCCATCAATCTCGGTCGCCGCCGTCGCAGGCACGGGAAACGCGACCGGCTTCGGCTGCCCATCGCCCGGATACTCGCCCGCCACGATCACTTCAACCGGCACGTTTGCGCGCGTCGCCCGCAGCCGCTTACGCGCGCCCTGAAACGCGGGCGCATAACCAAGCCCAACCAACTCACGATGAAAAGTCTCCAATCCTGCCTGCGTCAGCACCAGATCAATGTCTTCGGTGAAACGCGGATAACCATGCGCCATCAACGCGACCGCACCGATCACAATGTAATCAATGCCGTGCTGCTTCAGATCGGCCGACAGTTGCGCCAACGCGCCATGCAATTGCCCCTGCCCCATAAAGTAGCGTTGCCCCTCGGCGTACACATCATGGACGGAACGAGGCGCAAGATTTTCAGCGGAAGCATTTATCATGAGCGCCTGTCGTTATAAATACTCCTCAACCTTCCGCTCGATCTCACGAATCTGGAAGGGGCGACCCTTGACCTTCGAGAAGGCGACGGCGTCCACGAGGTACTTGGCGCGGATCATGGTGCAGAGTTGGCCGAGGTTCATCTCCGGCACGATGACCTTGTCAAAGCTGGCGAGGACTTCGCCCAGATTCTGCGGGAACGGGTTGAGGTGGCGCAGGTGCGCGCTTGAGACGGCGTGCCCGGCGCGTTGCAGACGTTCGACCGCAGAGGTGATCGCGCCGTAGGTCGAACCCCAGCCGAGCACGAGCACCTTGCCGGTCTTTGCGCCGAAGAGTTCCACGTCGGGAATCTCCTGTGCGACGCGGTCAACTTTCGCCTGTCGCATACGCACCATGAACTCGTGGTTCTCCGGGTCGTAAGAGACGTTGCCCGTGACGTGCTGTTTCTCGATGCCGCCGATGCGGTGTTCGAGGCCCGGCGTGCCCGGCAGCGCGTAGGGGCGCGCCAGCGTCTGCTCGTCGCGGGCGTAAGGCAGAAAGGTCGCGGGGTCGTCCGCGAGTTTCACTTCGATCTTCGGTAGCTCGTCAATCTTCGGCAGCGCCCAAGGCTCCGCGCCATTGGCGAGGTAGCCGTCCGAGAGATAGAAAACCGGCGTCATGTATTTGAACGCGAGGCGCACGGCTTCAATCGCCATGTCAAAACAGTCGGCGGGCGAAGCGGGCGCGACGACGACCGCCGGGCACTCGCCGTTGCGCCCCCAGACGGCTTGAAAGAGATCGGCCTGCTCGGTCTTCGTCGGCAGCCCCGTCGAAGGGCCGCCGCGCTGCACGTTGACGATGACGAGCGGCAGTTCAGTCATCACAGCCAGCCCGATGGCTTCCTGCTTTAACGCGACGCCGGGGCCCGATGTGCCCGTCAGCCCGATGTGCCCGGCGAAGGATGCGCCGATGGCGGCGCAGACGGCGGCGATCTCGTCTTCGGCTTGAAACGTGCGGACGCCGAAATTTTTGTGCCGCGCGAGTTCGTGCAGGATGTCAGAAGCGGGCGTGATCGGGTACGAGCCGTAGAAGAGGGGCCGGCCGGCAAGCTGCGCGGCGGCGACGAAGCCGAGGGCGGTCGCCTCGTTGCCGGTGATCTTGCGATACTTGCCCGGCGCAATGTGCGCCTTGCGAATGGTGTAGTGCGTGGTGAAGACTTCGGTCGTGTCGGCGAAATTGTAGCCGGTCTTCAAAGCGATCTCGTTGGCTTTGGCAACTTCCGGCAGCTTCGCAAACTTCGCCTTGATCCAGTTGAGCGTCGCATCCATCGGACGGTCGTAGAGCCAGTAGAGCACGCCGAGCGCGAAGAAGTTCTTGCAGCGATCCATCTCTTTGCGCCCGAGGCCGACCTTTGCCTCTTGCAACGCGCGCAGGTTCAAGGTCGTGATCGGGAGTTTATGGACGCGATAACCGGCGAGCGTGTCGTCTTCGAGCGGGTTGACTGCGTAGGCCGCCTTTTTCAGATTGTCCTTGTTGAACTCGTCCGTGTTGACGATGATCGTGCCGCCCTCTTCCAGATCGGAGAGGTTCACTTTGAGCGCGGCCGGGTTCATCGCTACGAGCACGTTGGGTTGATCGCCGGGCGTGCGTATGTCCTGCGACGAGAAGTTCAACTGGAAACCGGAGACGCCGGGCAGACTGCCGGCGGGCGCGCGAATCTCGGCGGGAAAATCCGGCAGCGTGGAGATGTCGTTGCCGAGTACAGCCGAGGTGTTCGTAAACTGCGTGCCCGTTAGCTGCATGCCGTCGCCCGAATCGCCCGCGAAGCGAATGGTGACGGTTTCGACCTCTTCGTGCTGTTTCTCGCCGTGCTCAACCGGCGGCGTGTCTATGACGGTGCTCATGGCGTTTCCAAAAGATTCCTTTGCTGGATTATGATCCCGAAACTTCCGTGCAAGGCAGGCTGACTGCAAGCGCGTTGACAGAAGCCATTCTAAGCCGCGCTGCCGACGCAAGCAAGCGCACGCCGATTTGTTGGCTTCGTTGACAAGCCGACAGATGCACTCCTACGATATGCGCGGCGACCCAAGGCCTTATGTGGTGCATGGCCGGCCCGCTTTTTAAGCTCCTCAGTCTTTTGCGCGCGGCGCAAAACGGCAACACAATTCGACAGCTACACAATCTATGAACCTCTCATTCCCCGGTCGGCGGCGACGTGCGCTGCGCTCCTTTGTCCTATCCATCTGCTGCTGCTTGGCCGCCAACGCGCGCGCCCCACAAGCGCATGGACAGCCGGCAACGCCCGCCGCGCAGAGCGCCGAACTCGAAGAGGCGGGCCGCCTCCTGCATCAAGCCGACGAGTTGCAAGGTCAGGGGCAATCGGAAGCGGCGCGGCCGGCGGCCGAGCGCGCACTGGCGTTATACGAAAAGACTACGGGGCCGGAGAGCGAAGCCGTCGCCCGCACGCTCGGTCTGCTCTCCGTCATACTGCTGGCGCGCGCCGACTACGCGCACGCCGCGCCCGTGCTTGAGCGCGCACTGACGCTGCGCGAAAAGCTCTCCGGCCCCGACAGCACGGAACTGGCCGCGCTGCTCGACAATCTCGGCGCGCTCAAACGCCTCACCGGCGACTACGCGCGCGCCGAGGCACTGGGCGAGCGCGCCACACGCATCTACATCAAACACTACGGCGTCGCGCACCCGGACGTGGCAACCGCCGTTAACAACCTCGCCACCCTCTATTTCACTCAAGGGCGCTACGACGAGGCGGCGCGCAGCATGCAGGACGTGCTGCGGATCATGGAGCAGGTGCGCGGGCCTGATGCGCCCGAGGTAGGGATGGTGCTCAACAATCTGGCGGAGATCTATCGCATCAAGGGCGATCTGCCTGCGGCCGAGCCGCTCGCGCGGCGCGCTCTCAGCATCTATGAGCAACGGCTGGGCGCAGAGAACGCGGCGCTCGCCTATCCGCTCAGCAACCTCGCGGGTCTCTACGTGGCGCGCGGCGACTACGAACACGCCGCGCCGCTACTCGTGCGTGCGCTTACGCTCAGAGAGCACGCTCTGCCGCCCACGCACCCTGATCTGGCGCTCTCGCTCAACAATCTCGCCCTGCTCTACGCCGCGCAGGGCGAGCACGCGCGCGCCATCCCGCTCTATGAACGTGCGGTTGCGATCTACGAGCGCGTGCTTGGGCCCGAGCACGCAGACCTTGCGCTGCCGCTCAACAATCTGGCCGAATCCTATCGCCGCACGAATGACTACACACGCGCCGCCGCGCTCGCCACGCGCGCGCTCGCCATCCGTGAACGCGCGCTCGGCCCCGATCACCTGTCGGTCGCGCACTCGCTCAACACGCTCGCGCTCGTCGCCGCCGCGCAGGGTAGGTACGTCGAGACTGAGCCATTGCTGCGGCGCGCGCTCGCCATCCTCGAGCACGCGCTCAGCCCTGAACACCCGGACGTGGCCGGTCTGCGCGCCAACCTCGCCGTGCTCTACGCAACACAGGGCCGCACCGTCGAAGCGACCGACATGCTCACCCGCGTCGCGGAGACGCGTGAACATAATCTATCGCTGCTCCTCGCCGCCGGTTCGGAAGCGCAGAAGCGCGCCTACCTCGACACGCTTCGTTGGGAGACGAGTTTCGCCATCGCCTATCACCTGCGCCAGCCGCCGCCCACGCCCGCGTCGGCGCAACTCGCGCGGCTCGCGCTCACGACCATCCTGCGCCGCAAGGGGCGCGCGCTCGACGCCATGACGGATCAGATCGCGGCCCTGCGCCGGCTCGCCCGCCCTGAAGATCAGACGTTGCTCGACCAACTCGCCAAAGCCCGCGCGCGCCTCGCCGCGCTCGTGCTCGACCACAAGCAGGCCGAGACGGACGCCACGCGGCGGCAGGCCGAGATCGCGCAACTCACCGCCGAGACTCAGCGGCTCGAAGAGGCGGTCGGCGCTATCGCGGCGCGCAGCCCTGAGTTGCGCGCGGAGTTGCGCGCACAAGGCCAGCCCGTCACCATCGAAGCCGTCCAGCAGGCGTTGCCAGCCGACGCGGCACTCGTCGAGTTCGTCACCTACTATCAGCACGATGAGCGCGGCCACGCGCGCACGGACAGCCCGCGCTACGCGGCTTACGTTCTACAGCACACGGGCGGGCCCGGCTGGATTGATCTGGGCGTCGCCGCGCCGATTGATGCGGCGGTCACAAACTGGCGCGCGGCGCTCGTCAACCCGGCCCGCACGGACGTGAAAGCACTCGCCCGCACGCTCGACGAATCCGTGATGCGCCCTGTGCGCCGGCTCGTCGGCGCAAGCCGTCACCTGCTCATCGCGCCCGACGGCACGCTCAACCTGATCCCCTTCGCCGCGCTCGTGGACGAGCAGAACAAGTATCTGGTCGAGACTTATGCGATCACTTACCTGACGAGCGGGCGCGACCTGTTGCGCCTCCAACTCGCGCCGCCCAGCCGCACAGGCCCGCTCGTCTTAGCGAACCCGCTCTATGATCAGCCGGGCGCACAGCCGGCGGCGAGTGCGCCGGTCAATAACGGCACGCCTGCGCCGGCCGGAAACCTGCGCGCGGGCGATCTGGGCCGGCTGACCTTTCCGGCGCTCAAGGGCACGGCTGAAGAGGCGGCGGCCGTCAAGTCGCTCATCACCGACGCGCGCGTGCTCGCCGCCGCGCAGGCGAGCGAAGCGGCGCTCAAGCAGGCGCATGGGCCGCTGTTGCTGCACATCGCCACGCACGGTTTCTTCCTGCCCGACGTGCCGCCGCCAGCGCCCGCCGACACGCGCAGCGCCGACACGCCGCCGACGCCCACCAACAGTCGCAGCGAGAATCCGCTCCTGCGTTCGGGTCTCGCACTCGCCGGGGCCAATCAGTTGCAGAGCGAGGGCAACGAGGACGGCGTGCTGACGGCGCTCGAAGCCGCCGGGCTGGATTTATGGGGCACAAAGCTGGTCGTGCTCTCCGCGTGCGAGACGGGCCTCGGCGAAGTGCAGAACGGCGACGGCGTCTATGGTCTCAGACGCGCGCTCGTGCTGGCCGGCTCGGCCAGTCAACTGATGAGTCTCTGGAAGGTCAACGATGCGGCCACGCGCGATCTGATGGTCGAATACTACCGACGACTGCGCGCTGGCGAAGGGCGCGGCGAGGCGCTGCGCCGTGTGCAGTTGCAGATGCTCACGAGCGGCGCAGTCGCGCCGGGCGACGGGCAGGGGCGCGGCATGCTCGACGAGTTGCACCCCGGCGCGCAGGCGCAGACGCGCAGCCATCCGTTCTACTGGGCCAGCTTCATTCAGTCCGGCGACTGGCGTAGTATGAACGACGCGCCGGCCCGCACGCAGCAGCAGTAACAGATGGCAGCCATGGCGCGCGGCGCAGACCATACAGACGACACAAACGACACAAACGACACAAACGACACAAGGGGGGGGGCAAAGGTTTGACCGGCAGAGATTCAATCGGCATCGGCATCATCGGCACGGGCTTCGCGCGCTCGACGCAGTTGCCCGCGTTCAAAGCATGTCAGGGCGCACGCCTCGCCGCCGTTGCGAGCGGGCACAGGGCGAACGCAGAGGCGGTCGCGCGCGAGTTCGACATCCCGTTCGTCGCGGACGACTGGCGTGCGGTGATTGAGCGCGCCGACGTTGATCTCGTCAGCATCGTCACGCCGCCCGCGACGCACAGAGAGATCGCGCTCGCGGCGCTCGACGCAGGCAAGGCCGTGCTCTGCGAGAAGCCGATGGCGATGGACGCGCACGAGACGGATGCAATGCGCGTCCGCGCAGAGGAGTTGAATGCGTGCGCGCTGATTGATCACGAACTGCGTCTGCTGGCCGGGCGGCAACGGCTGCACGCGTTGCTGCGCGCGGGCGAGATCGGCCGCGTGCGCCACGCGCGGTTCATCTACAGCACCGGCGCACGCGCCAGCGCGGAACGCGGTTGGGATTGGTGGTCGGACGAGCGCGCGGGTGGCGGTGTGCTCGGCGCAATCGGCTCGCACGCGGTTGACGCGCTGCGCTGGCTGCTCGGCGCGGAAATAAATGAGGTCTGCGCGCAACTGGCGACGCACGTGCAGGAGCGCGCCGACGAACGGACGGGCACGCTACGCCGCGTCACAACCGACGACGAGGCAAACTTGCTCTTGCGCTTCACCGAGACTGACTTGACCGCCGGCACGACCGGCGTCGTCGCGCTCTCGATGGTCGCGCCGGGCGAGTCTGTGCATCGCATCGAACTCTTCGGCGAACGCGGCGCGCTGATGATCGCCGAACCGGAAGAACTCTATCGCGCGACACTCGACGGCGGCGCATGGCAGCGCATCGAACTCGCGCCCACGCCCCTCGCAACGGGTCTGCGTGACGGCAGTTGGTCGCGCGGCTTCAGCGTCTTCGCGCGCGAGTTGATCAACGCCCTGCGGGCCGGGCGCAACGAGGTCGCGCACGCCGCCACCTTTGAGGACGGGCATCGCGCGCAACTCGTCCTGGACGCCGCGCGCGCTTCACATCAGCATGCTCGTTGGGTGCGCGTGGCATAGTCGTGTAGCCCAAAGTGATTCAAGCGCGCCGCGCGCTAAGTGATAAGCGGGAACGCGCAAGGCCGTGAAAGAGCTTTGTTCTCCTTCGCGGCCTTGCGCGTTTTAGTTTTAGCGGCGGCGTGAAACCAAACTGCTGTCTACTGCCGCTGCTGTTTGCGGACGGTCATCGCCTGCGTGATGAACGCCTGCACGTCGTCGCCGTAGGGGCGCGGGAAAGCGGCGGGCCAGTTGGCCTTGTCGGCGTACATCTGATTGAGTCCCCGCTGAATCTCAGGGTCGCCGCCGGTGAAGCCTTTGATCAGTTCCGACCAGCGCGCCGCCAACCCTTGCGCGCGCGCGCTCGCCGGGTCAACGCCCTCGGCCACCGCCTGCTCGCATTCTTTAATAAGCACGCCCCAGTCGCGCTGCCCCTGTTCGATCACTTCGCGCGGGATCGTTTGGGCGCGCTCGTCGATCTTCTGCTGCGCGTCCGGCGAATAGTATTTCTTCGTCCAGTCCATGTCGCTCACGGTCATCACCTCCAAGATTGTCTTAAATGTCTCCCAGTCGGGCGCGCCGCGTTGTTGCAAGACCCACTCGGCCTGCCCGATGGCTTGCAGGGCCCGCTCGATCCGTGTCCGCTGCTCTGCGAGGATTTCGCGTTGGAGTCGCAGCGTCGTGGCCAGATTGAACTGCTGCCCGGCCAGCAACTCTTTGATCCGCTTCAGGGGCAGCCCGATGAACTTCAACGTCACGATCTGCTGCAAGCGTGCGAAGTCGCGCGTGCTGTAGAGCCGATAGCCGGCCGCCGTGCGCCGCGCCGGTTTGAGCAAGCCCAGACGGTCGTAATGATGCAGCGTACGCACCGTCACGCCCGCCCGCGCGGCGAAATCGCGCGCCTGAAACAGTTCTTCGGTCGTCGTCTGCAAAGCCTCTGCCTCCTGCCGCCGAGCACCTTAAGGTCTGACGCAACGTCAGGGTCAAGCCCTGCGGCGAAAAAAATTTCCGAGCGACGAAAAAAGTTTAGCACGCAGACCGCGAGCGGCCGTTTTCGCTTGCGCGCGCGCGGCAACTTATAAGATAAGCAGGCGTGACCAAAAGGCAGACTAAACGGCAGACTGCGGCGGCCCGGCCCGTGCGCGTGGGCGTGGACACGGGTGGGACGTTCACCGATTTCGTCTACGCCGCAGGCGGGCGCGTACACATCTTCAAGCTTGCCTCCACGCCCGACGATCCTTCGCGCGCGATCAGCGCAGGCTTGCAGCGCATCGCGCGCGCGACGGGCGTGCGCCGCGCCGCACTCGAAGTCGTACACGGCACAACGGTCGGCACAAACGCGCTGTTGGAACGACGCGGCGCGCGCACGGCGCTCGTCACCACCGCCGGTTTCGAGGACGTGTTGGAGATCGGCCGGCAGGCGCGTCCCGCGCTCTACGATCTGGACGCCGCACGGCCCGCGCCGCTCGTCGCGCGCGCGTTGCGCTTCGGCGTCCGCGAGCGCGTGAGCGCGACGGGCGCGGTGCTTACAGAGTTAACCGACGATGCGCTCGCCGCGCTGGTCGCAAAACTGAAAGCCGCGCGCGTCGAAGCCGTCGCCATCTCCCTGCTCTTTTCCTTCGTCCGGCCTGAGCACGAGCAGCGCATCGCACGCGCGCTTGCCGAACTCGGTCTGCCCCTCTCCGTCGCGCACGAGATACTGCCGGAGTATCGTGAGTACGAGCGCACTTCGACGGTCACGATCAATGCCTACCTGCAACCTTTGATGGGCGCGTATCTGAAACGCCTGAGCGCGGACGCGCCACGTCTGCGCGTGATGCAATCGTCGGGCGGGAGCATCTCGGCGCAGGCGGCGGCGCGCGAGCCTGTCCGCACGATCCTGTCGGGGCCGGCGGGCGGCGTGGTCGGCGCGCTCGCCGCCGCGCGCACGGCCGGCGCAGACGACATCATCACGTTCGACATGGGCGGCACGTCAACCGATGTTGCGCTCTGCGCGGCGGGCGCGCTCGGCACGACGAACGAAGCGACGGTGGCGGCGCTGCCCGTCGCCGTCCACGTGCTCGACATACACACGGTCGGCGCGGGCGGCGGCTCAATCGCGCGCGTGGACGCGGGCGGCTCGCTGCGCGTCGGGCCGGAATCGGCGGGCGCAGCGCCGGGCCCCGCCTGTTACGGGCGTGGCACGCAGCCCACCGTGACGGACGCGAACCTCGCGCTCGGTCGCTTCGGCGGCGCACAGTTATTAGGCGGCGACTTTCAGCTTGACGAAGCACGCGCGCACGCGGCGCTCGCAGACCTCGCGCAACAGATGACGAAAGCGGGCGGGCGACGCGTCAGCACCGTCGAGGCGGCGCTCGGCGTCGTGCGCGTGGTGAACGCCGGCATGGAGCGTGCGTTGCGCGTCGTGTCGGTCGAGCGCGGCCACGATCCGCGCGGCTGCGCGCTCGTCTCGTTTGGCGGGGCGGGCGGTCTGCACGCGTGCGCGCTCGCCGCCGCCCTGCACATCCCGCGCGTCATCGTGCCGCGCCGGCCCGGCGCACTCTCGGCGCTCGGCGCGCTCTCCGCCGACGTGATCAAGGATACGAGCCGCACCGTCATGCTCGAAGCCAGCGCCGGGCAGATGACCACCCTTGAACGAACTTTCCGCGAGTTGGAACACGCCGCGCGCGCCGCGCTCAAACGCGAAGGCTTCGACACCGCGCGCCAGCGCCACGAGCGCAGCGTCGCGGCGCGCTATCGCGGCCAGTCCTTTGAGTTGGAGATCAAGTGGCGCGCGGGGACACAGTTGGCGCGCGCCTTTCATCGCGCACACGCGGCGCGCTACGGCTATGCGCAGACGGAGAACGCGGTCGAGATCGTGAGCGCGCGCGTGCGCTCGGCCGGGCTGGTCGCAAAGATCAAAGCGGAGCGACTAGCGGCACGAACCGCGCTGACAAGACCTGCGCCGCAACGCTACGCGCAAGTCTATTTCACGAACAAGCCTGCGCGCGTCGCCGTCCATCCGCGTGCAGACCTCGCGCCCGGCGAGCGCCTCGCCGCGCCGTGTATCGTGACGGAGTATTCGTCAACCACGCTCGTGCCGCCGGGCGCGCACGCACAGGTGGACGAGCATGGCAATCTGTGTATCGAACTATGAGCCGCTTATGAGTCGCAGACAACGCTTCGATCCGATCACGCTGGAAATCTATCGTGCGCTCTACACGTCGGTCGCCGAAGAGATGGGTGTCGCGCTCCGGCGCACGGCCTTTTCACCGAACATCAAGGAGCGGCGCGACTACTCGTGCGCCGTCTTCGATGCCGAAGGGAGAGTAATCGCGCAGGGCGACCACATGCCCGTCCATCTCGGCTCGATGCCGATGGCGGTCGCGGCAGCGCTGCGTGCGGCGACGCTTGCGCCCGGCGACGTGGTCGCCTTAAACGACCCCTTTGCCGGCGGCACGCACCTGCCCGACGTGACGCTCGTAATGGGCGTGTACGAAGCGACTAAAGGCAAGGCTGCGCGGGCGATCTTTTACGTGGCGAATCGCGCGCACCACGCGGACATCGGCGGGGCGAGTCCCGGTTCGATGGGGCTGGCGACGGACGTGTACGGCGAGGGTCTGCGCATCCCGCCGGTCAAACTCGTGCGCGCGGGGCAGGTAGTTGAGGATGTGCAGAGGTTGTTGCTGGCGAACGTGCGCGGGGCTGATGAGCGACGGGCGGATTTCGCGGCGCAGATCGGCGCGCTTCAGACGGGTGCGCGCCGTCTGCTTGAGATCGTCGGGCGCAGCGGTGCGCGCGAGGCGCGCGCCTACGCCGCACACTTGCGCGCTTACTCGGCGCGGCTCATGCGCGCCACCATCGCGCACATACCGGACGGCGTCTATGAAGCAGCGGACGCGCTCGATGACGACGGCGTGACGACGGAACCTGTGCCGTTGCGCGTGCGCGTCGAAGTTAAAGGCCCGCGCGCGGTCGTTGATTTCACGGGCAGCGCCGTGCAGGTGGCGGGGCCGGTCAACGCGGTCGAGGCGATCACGGTGTCGGCGGTCGCTTACGTCTTTCGTTGTCTGCTGGCGGCGGACGACGTGCCGGCCAGCGCGGGCTTGATGGAGCCGATCACGGTCGTCGCACCGCCGGGCACGGTGACGAACGCAGCGCCACCCGCGTCCGTAGCGGGCGGGAATGTCGAGACCTCGCAGCGCATCGTGGACGTGCTGTTCAAGGCGCTCGCGCAAGCCCTGCCCCCGCGCATCCCGGCGGCGAGTCAGGGGACGATGAACAACCTGACCATCGGCGGCGCGCGCGCAGACGGCGCGGGCGAGTTCGCTTACTACGAGACGATTGCGGGCGGCATGGGCGCGCGCGCGCACATGGATGGACTGAGCGGCGTCCACACGCACATGACGAACAGTCTGAACACGCCGGTCGAGGCGCTCGAATACGCTTACCCGTTGCGCGTGCGCGCGTACCAACTCAGGGCGAACTCCGGCGGGCGCGGCCGTTACGAGGGCGGCGCAGGCATCGTCCGTGAGATCGAAACGCTCGTTCCCGCCCGCGCCTCGCTGCTCGCGGACAGACGCCGCCGCGCGCCTTACGGTCTCGCAGGCGGCGCAGACGGCCGCACGGGCCGCGACCGCATCGTGCGCCGCGACGGGCGCGTCGAAGAGATCAAGGCTAAAGGCTCATGGGCGTTGCAAGCCGGCGACCGCATACGCATCGAGACGCCGGGCGGCGGCGGCCACGGCCAGAAATAAAGTCTGCTGTTCATCGCTGCATAAGAGTAAGTGAATCACTTATTCTAGGCAGCGATCAGTGCTAAAATCTCTCCATGCGCGTCCGCTTCGGGCAGATCAACGCGGCGCACAGTGCTCGTCAGGGAGCGTGATGAAGGTTCGCGACGTGATAAAGCTGATCGAGCAGGACGGCTGGCATCTGGTTGTGATTGAAGGTAGCCATCGGCAGTACAAACATTTAACCAAGCCGGGGCGAGTCACTATCGCCGGGCATCGCAGTGAAGAAGTTCATCCGAAAACTTTAAAGAGTATTCTGACGCAGGCCGGACTTAAGAAATGAGGAGGTGCTGGTAAGTGCGTTACGCCATGATCATCGAAAGGGGTGAGCAAAACTACTCTGCTTATTTGCCTGACCTACCGGGCTGCATTGCAACCGGGCAGACGGTGGAAGAGATCAGAGAGCGGATGCGTAAAGCGATTGACATGCACCTGCGCGGTCTGCGCGAGGATGGTGTGCCGATCCCTGAACCGTCCAGCATGGCGGAATACGTGGAAGCGGCTTAATAAGCTGGCGCGGCCGCGCCGCGCGCAAATCGGAAACTCACACTATGCGCGTCACCATCGGACAGATCAATACGACGAACGGCGACTATGAGGGCAACGTCGAAAAATGTTTGCGCGCGCTTGAACGGGCGCGCGCTGATAAGAGCGATCTGGTCGTGCTGCCGGAAGTCGCGGTGCAGGGCTACATGTCGTTCGATTGGTTTCTCGACCGCGACGTGGTAGCGCACGTGACCGAGCCGCTCGACAAGATCATCGCCGCGAGCGCGGGGCTGACGGTCGTCGTCGGCACGGTGCGCCCGAACGATTCGACGCACGGGCGGCGTTTGTTCAACTCGGCGGCGGTAATTCGGGACGGGCAGTTGCTCGGCTATGCCGACAAGACGCTGCTGCCTGAGTATGACGTGTTCGATGACCCGCGCTATTTCGAGCCGGGCAAAGAACGGCGGCTGTTCGAGCTTGACGGCAAGCGCGTCGGCGTCGCCGTCTGCGAGGACATGTGGAACGATAAGACCTACTGGCGCGAACGGCTCTACGCGAACGACCCGACCGACGAGCTGATTGCGATGGGCGCGCAGGTGATCGTTTCGATCAACGCCTCGCCCTTCAACAAGGGCAAGATGGGCCAGCGCTGCTCGATGGTGTCGCACCGGGCGAAGGCGGCGGGCGTGCCCATCGTCTTCGTCAACCTCGTCGGCGCGAACGACGGCGTGATCTTCGACGGCGCATCCATCGTGACGGACGGCCGAGGACAGATCATCTTGCAAGCGCCGCCCTTCGAGGAGTTTTACGGCTCGGTTTCGCTTGACTGCGACGAATGCGACACCTATTGCCTGCCCGGCGACGACGTCCAAACCATCCAC
>DASVQA010000212.1:0-2734 GCA_036389375.1 Pyrinomonadaceae bacterium
CGGATCGAGAAGGCGCGCGCCACATCTTGCGAGCGGGAGATGGCGTCGGACTCGGCGGTCAGGTCTGTGCCGAAGACGGTCAGCCCGATGATGTGCAGCGCCAGGCGCATCATCTCTTGCGCCACGTCGAACACCGCGCCGCGCGCGGCGAGAGTAGCCCAGCGCGCAAGCATCTGTTCAGTCGCGGCGGTCATGGCGGGCGCGTAAGTGCCGAGGCGCTGACGTTGAAAGGCGGGCTGCGCGAGGCGGCGCTGTCGTCGCCAGAAATCGCCATCGCTGACGAGCAGCCCGTTGCCTGTGATGGGGAGCAGCCGCTTAAACGAGCGTCCCTTGCGATAGTTCTGCGCGTTGGTCTGCAAGACGCGCTCGATGTCGCGCGGGTGCGTGATCTGGTGCGTCACCCATGCGCCGCGAAAGCGCACGACGTGGCCGTGGCGGCGCGTGAGCGCGAACATGAAGTTGAGCGGGTCGGCGCGAAATTCGGGGAACGATTTGAAGAATTGAAAGAGACCGAGACCGGGCGCGTGGTGGTTAGCATTCATGTGTAACCCTCGATTGTATATTCGCCCACTTGCTCTGTGGAGATTGTAGCACCGCCGGAGGAGAAGTGAGATAGCAAGAGATTTAACCGCAAAGGGCGCAAAGAAAAGCCGCCGGAGGGCCGCAGAGAAAAAACTTTGCGGCCCTTTGCGGCTCTCTCTGCGGCCCTTTGCGGTTAAATCTCACAGGCTCATGATTGTCTAAAGCTATCATCCGCGCTTAAAATCTCTCGCACCTAAACACGCCCTAGCAGGAGTCACCGCCATGTACTTCAAACAATTCTATCTCAGTTGTCTTGCGCACGCTTCGTACCTTATCGGCGCGGACGACGAAGCAGCGGTCGTCGATCCGCAGCGCGACGTGGAGCAGTACATCGCTGAAGCCACCGCACGAGGGTTCAAGATCAAGTACGTCATCGAGACGCACCTGCACGCCGACTTCGTGAGCGGGCACAGAGAACTCGCGGCGCGCACCGGCGCTGAAGTCGTCTTTGGCGCACAGGCGGGCGCTGGGATTCCGCATCGCGCAGTTAAAGACGGCGACGAACTGCGCGTCGGGCGTGTCCTCCTGCGCATCATGGAGACGCCGGGGCACACGCCCGAAGGCATCTCGCTCCTCGTGATCGATCCGACGATCTCAGACAAGCCGCAGAAGGTGTTGACCGGCGACACGCTCTTCATCGGCGATGTGGGCCGGCCCGATCTTGCGGGCGGACGCGGCTACACTTCGGAGATGATGGCCGGGATGCTCTACAACAGTCTGCACGACAAACTGCTGAAACTCGATGATGCCGTCGAAGTCTATCCGGCGCACGGCGCGGGTTCGATGTGCGGGCGCAATATGTCTAAGGAGACCTCTTCGACCATCGGGCAGCAGCGACAGTTCAACTACGCGCTCAAGCCGATGCCACGCACCGAGTTCGTCAAGCTGATGACCGCCGACCTGCCCGAACAGCCCGCCTACTTCGCGCGCGACGCCGAGATCAATCGCACCGGCGCGCAAGCGTTGAGTGAGCTGCCGCGCCCCGTCGCGCTCACGCCCGCAGAGATTGAGCAACAAGCCGCAGAGGGTGCTGTGCTGCTTGACGTGCGCGCGGCGGCCGAGTTCGGCGCAGAGCACGTGCCCGGCTCGCTCAACATCGGTCTGGGCGGGCAGTTCGCGATCTGGGCGGGGTGTCTCATTCCCTTCAGCGCGCCCGTCGTCATCATCGCCACGCACGACGAGCAGGTGGCTGAAGCCGTGCTGCGGCTCGCGCGCGTCGGCATCGAACGCGTGCGCGGCTACCTGCGCGGCGGCGTCGAGGCATGGCGCGCGTCAGGTCGTACAACGGCCAGCGTGCCGCAAATCTCCGTCGCCGAGTTGAAGCAGATGCTCGACGCGCAACCCCGCCTGCAAGTCCTCGACGTGCGCCGCCCGCCCGAATACACCGGCGGGCACGTGCCGGCGGCCCGTAGCGCCCCGCTCGCGCAACTCGAAAAACAGATCGCCAACTTGAATTTTGACCCCGCCCGTCCCCTCGCCGTCATCTGCGCCGGCGGCTATCGTTCGAGCGCCGCCACCAGCATCCTCGCCCGGCACGGCTACACCGACCTGCTCAACGTCACCGGCGGCACGAGCGCGTGGATAGCCGCAGGCTTTGAAACAACCGTGACGAGTGACGAGTGACGAGCCAGAAATTTTTAACTCACCACTCTTCATTCGTCACTTGTCACTGCTTTTCCGCCTTCCCGAAATGCCGTCAGTTATGCTATAGACCCTCAAAACCGCCGCTTAGTTGGAGAGTCGTGCAAGGTTCGTGGCCGCGGGCTTCGGGCAGGAGACGTTTCGACCATGAAGCGGAAACACGTATTTGTTAGACGGAACGGCGCAGCCGGGGCGGCGCTCGCGCTGGTGGGTCTGCTGGCGCTGAGCAGTTGCTTGCCGAAGCAACAGTCGAACGCAGGCGGCGTGCAGTTGACCGTGTACGGCTTTTCGATCATGAAGGAGTCGCTGGAGAAGGCGATCTTTCCGGGCTTCGCCGCGCAGTGGCAGCGCGAGCACGGGCAGGAGGTGAAGTTCGTCACCTCGTTCGCCGGCTCTGAGACGGTCGTGAATCAAATCCTGCAAGGCGCACCCGCGCACATCGCCATCCTCTCTATCGAGCGCGACGCGGCGCGGCTCAAACAGGGCGGGGCGATCACGTCCGACTGGCACG
>DASVQA010000213.1:0-11023 GCA_036389375.1 Pyrinomonadaceae bacterium
CGTGCTGCCGATCAGAAAAATCCGGCGGCCTTGATAGATCTCTGTGGGCGACAGTTTCATCGGTTCGTCATTCTACTCCACTTCGCACAGCGCGATCACGGGCTGGTGGAGCATGGTGATCTCGGCGGAGCGGCCCATGTAGCTGCGGGCCATGGCAATCGCCTCGGTCAGGTTGTCGGCGCGCTCCCAGCCCATGCGCTCGGGGACGTGGGCGTTCTCGGCGCCGGCGGCGATGACGTGCCCGACGTGCTGGCGGCCGTTCTCGCCCCAGTACCACATGAAGAAGGGATGCGCGCCGTGATAGGCGTTGCCGCGCCGGTACATCTCGACGTAGGACGGGTTGTTGGCGAACTCGCGCTCGTACTTCTCGCGCAGGGTGAACGCGTCGCGCGTCTCCGGCAGCAGCCGGTTGAAGAACTCGATGTAGCTCGGGTGGAAGTTATGATCGAACTCGTCGTAGCACGGGTGCTGGAGGATGAGCACGCCGCCTTTCTTCAGGAGCGGCTTGCTGCGGTAGAAATTGAAGTGATAGCCGAGCGCCATCACCTGTACGAGCAACGGGTTCAGGATCGAATAGACGTTATAGGGCGAGATGTCCGGGATGCCCGTGATGAGAATGTCGCACTGACCGTTGACGGGGATCGCATACTGGTCGAAATTCTTCTTCAGAATCTCGGCGTGGGTCGGCTCGGTCTTGCCGGCGTGGCAGGCGATCATTTCGTAAGCGGCGGGAACGCTGTGCAGCATCTTGCGGCGCGCGGCGCGCGGCAGTTTCCCCATCGCCATCCGCATGGCCTCGTACTTCATGCGGTCGAGCGCGGAGAAGTAGTCTTCATTCTTGATCAGAAAATCGAGTTGCGAGCCGTAGATGCGATTGTTGAGCGCCGTCTCGATGTGAAAGACGTTAACGTGCTTGTCGAGTAGTTGACCGAGGCGCACGACCTTGTGATTGAGGGCCGAGCGCGCGGGATCCATGTAGCTGTCGGAATCGCGGATGGTTTGCGGCTCGTGGTGCGCGCGCAAGCTTTCGTAATCGCAGAGACCGACGGCGACCGATTTGTGCCCACCGTCCATCGGCACGAGATTGATGTTGCAGTAGATGACGAGGTCGCTTTCGGCGACGCGGCGATTGATACGCAGCGGTTCGTGATGTTTGGTTTCGCCAATGGTGACTAGGCCATCCTCCCACTCGGCGTCATGGTTGTAATAGCGTTCGGGATAGAACTCGTTAAAGACCTTGTCGCCGGCCATGCGCCGCATCTCCCACTCGGTCATCTTGCGGTGCAGCGAGTTGGCGATAATGATGTGTACGTCGTCCACGCCGTAGTCGGCGAGCATTTGCAGGACGATCTCAAGCATCGTCTGGCGCACGTCGGGCGTCTGCATCGGCGGCAGAGGCAAACTGATGTCGTCCACCGCAATCGTCACCTTCATGCCCGGCTCAAGCTGGGCGAAGAGTGGATCGCAATCGTGCGGATGATTCAGGGCATAACGGATCGCGGCGGCGCGATTGGGCAAGCCCTTGATCGCGGGCTTCGGATAGATAACGCGCGTGCCGATAGGCAAGTCTTCGAGAATGAAATCCTCGCCCGACGGAATGATGCGCGGCGCGCTGTCGCGGTCAATATAGACGACCGACTCGTGTACTTTGCGGCGTAGCTGTAGGCTCATAAGAATAGTGCTGAGTGCTGGGTACTGAATGCTGGGTGTTAAGCTAAAGCAAACTGCTTTCTCGCTCGGCACTCAGCACTCAAGCACTCAGCACTGCTTTTATCCTTTCATGTTGAGCGCGCGGACGAGGAAGCCCCATTTGTCGGCGGACTCTTCAATGACCTTGGTGGTCGGCTTGCCCGCGCCGTGTCCGGCTTTGGTCTCGATGCGGATCAGGATGGGCGCGTCGCCGGCCTGCGCGGCCTGCATGGCGGCGGCAAATTTGAAGCTGTGCCCGGGCCACACGCGGTCGTCGTGGTCGGCGGTCGTAATCAGCATCGGCGGATAGCGCGTGCCGGGCTTGATGTTGTGGAGCGGCGAATAGGCGTAGAGCGCCTTGAACTCTGTCGGGTCATCGGGCGAGCCGTAGTCGGTGGCCCACGAAGCGCCGATGGTGAACTTGGTGTAGCGCAGCATGTCCATCACGCCGACCGCCGGGAGCGCCGCGCCGAACAGGTCGGGGCGCTGCGTGACGGCTGCGCCGACGAGCAAGCCGCCGTTTGAGCCGCCGCCGATGGCGAGTTTCGGGGTCGAAGTGTACTTGTTCGCAATCAGCCATTCGGCGGCGGCGATGAAGTCGTCGAAGACGTTCTGCTTCTTCAGCTTCATGCCGCCTTCGTGCCATTCCTTGCCATACTCGCTGCCGCCGCGCAGGTTCGCCATCGCATAGACGCCGCCCATCTCCATCCACGCCAGATTACTAACGGAGAAGTTGGGCGTCATGGCGATGTCGAAGCCGCCGTAGCCGTACAGGTAGGTCGGGTTCTGCCCGTCGAGTTTGAGACCCTTCCTGTGCGTGATGAACATGGGCACGCGCGTGCCGTCTTTGCTGGTGTAGAAGACCTGTTTCGTCTCGTAGTCTGCGCTGCGGAAATCCATCTTCGGCTGGCCGAAGATGGTGCTTTTGCCGGTCGTAAAATCGTAACGATAGATGGTGGTCGGCGTGGTGAAACTGGTGAAGGCGTAGAAGGTCTCTTTGTCTTTGCGCCGGCCCGTGAAACCGAAGGCGTCGCCGATGCCGGGCAGCGCCAGTTCGCGCACAAACGCGCCCTTCAGGTCATAAAGTTTGATGAGGCGGTGTGCGTCCTTGAGATAGGAGGCGAGGAAGTGGTTGCCGACGACCGTGACGCCGTCGAGTGTATCTTTCGCTTCGGGGATGAGCACTTGCCAGTTCTGGCGTGCGGGTGCGCGCGTATCAATCGCAATGAGTTTCTTATGCGAGGCGGCGCGGTCGGTGTGAAACCAGAAGATGGGGCCGTCGTTGCCAACGAAATACTGCGCCACGCCCGGGTCGTCGAGCAGTTTGACGAGGGGCGCTTCCTGCACCGTCAGGTCTTTGTAGTAGATGCGATTCTCGGCGCTCGCGCCGGGATAGCCCCAGATGATCAGGTAATGGCCGTCGTCCGTGACCTGACCGTTGAACGTCCAGCCCTTCTGCTCGTCCGTGCCCGCGAAAGCCAGTGTGTCTTCCGCCTGCGTTGTGCCGACGCGGTGAAAGTAAATCTTGTGATACTCGTTGACGGCCGAGAGCGCGTTGCCCGATTTCGGCTCGTCGTAGCGACTGTAATAGAAGCCTTTGCCGTCGGGCGTCCACGAAGCGCCGGAGAACTTGACCCACTTGATCACTTCGGGCAGATCGTTACCCGTCGCCACGTCGCGCACGCGCCACTCGTTCCAGTCCGAGCCTGAGGCGGCCAGCCCGTAAGCCATCAGCTTGCCGTCCTGCGTAAACGCTGTCCCGGAGAGCGCCACCGTACCGTCGGCCGAGAGCTTGTTGGGGTCGAGCAGCACGCGCGGTTGACCGCCCAGCGTGTTGACGGTGTAGAGCACGTACTGATTCTGCAAGCCGTCGTTCTTCTTGAAGAAATAACGGCCGCCCTCCTGTTCCGGCACGTCGTAACGCTCGAAGTCCCACAGCTTCGTCAGGCGCGCTTTGATGGCAGCCCGTTCGGGAATCTGATTCAGGTAATCAAAAGTTAATCTGTTTTCGGCCTCAACCCAGGCTTTCGTCTCGGGCGAGTCGAGGTCTTCCAGCCAGCGATAGGGATCAGCGACCTTCGTGCCGAAAAAATCGTCCACCTGCTCGCTCTTGCGCGCGACCGGGTAGGCGGGCCGGCCCGTCCGGCCCGTGCTGGCGACCGAGCGCACGTTGCTCTGAGCGCTGACGACGGCGACGAGCGTCAGCAGGACGACAGCAGGGGCAAATGATCTGATCGAACGCATGATCGAAACTCCTTTAAGCAATTAGCTCGCGCAGGCAATAGCAGCGGCGGGCCGTCTTGCAATGCGTGCCGGGCGCGAGTTTAACTCATTTCAAACTAATCACGGGCCAATCATGGTGCAGCGCCGTCTGGCGCAGACGCATATCGGGATTCACGGCGGCGGGATGGCCGACGATTGAGAGCATTGGGAGATCGCTCATGCTGTCGCTGTAAGCGTAGGACTCGCTCAGGCTGATGCCTTCGCGTTCGGCAAAGATGCGAATCCAACTCGCTTTCGTCGCGGCGGCGAGCACGGGCGGCAAGAGTCGCCCGGTCGCCACGCCGTTAACAAACTCCAAGCGGTTGGCCGCGTAGTCCACGATCCCCAGGTACGCCATCAAAGGCTTGACCGAGATGTCGAGCGCGCCGGTAACGACCACCTGCCGCAGACCGAGTTTGCGCGACTGTTCGATCAACTCGAACGCGCCGGGATAGACGGCCGGTTTCAACACGTCTGTGAACAATTCGTCGGCGAAGAAGCGCAGGCGGTCTTCGGTCTCGCCTTTGTAGCGTTTGAAGAAGAGATCGTTAAAGACGTTGCGGCTATATTGATCCGTCACGGCAAAGAGCGGCAGGCTCATCACGGTCGCGGCGGATTTAGAGAGGCTGCGCCAAAGCCCCTGCTGGTTGCGCGCGTAAAAGCCGAGCGTATGCACCAGATTGGTGCTGACGAGCGTGCCCTCCAGATCGTAGAAAGCGGCGGCTGCCAAATAGTCCTCCCTTAAGCCTCAGGTCTGCTAAAGAAGTCGCTCCCGCGTGGAACACAAGATATTACGGCTGAAGAAGTGCAGGGCAAAATATATCCTATTCTGAGGTTTTTAGGTAATCTGGCGCGCACGGCGCAACGCTTGCCAGCACTGGCAGACGAGCGGCGCAACAACCACGTGAAGGGCCGGCATGAATCAACCAAACTGTTCCTGTGCGAAGTTCGAGCGGCTGGAAGGCGCGAGCGTCCCGGCTTACAGCAAAGCCTTTCTTGAAGATCTGGGGCGCGCCTCGCCCGCGCAGAAGGATCAATATCGCTGCCGCGTCTGCGGCCGGCGTTGGGTGCGCCGCGCGCCTGACGCGGAGCACGCGCGCCCCGCGCTCGTGCGGTTGGATGAGGCGTAGGGCGTTAGAGTCTGAGCCGGCTTTGCAGGTAGTGGAACGGGACGCACTCGGCATCGCGTCCGGCGGCGCACAGCAGGTCGCGCATGCGCGCCGCGCCCGCATAGTTGAGCGAGTGTATGACGATGAGCGCCGCGCGGCTGCGATCCGGGTGCGCGGCGAGCCACGCGGCGACCGCGTAACCTGTGCGTTCGTCATCCGGCTCATCGGAGAAATAGTGTTCTTCCGCCAGATCGTGATCCAGCAGAATGGCCGCGTACTCGCGTTCCGCCAGCCACGTCGTCGCCACGCGCACGTCGCACGTCACGTCCAACTCGTAACCCGCGAGCCGCGCCCGAAACCACGCGCAGCGCAACTCGTCATCTTCGACCAAAAGAATACGAGGCATAAAGCAGTAGCCAGTAGCCAGTAGAAAAGGGCGCGCCTTGAGCCGCGCCGGTTAAGAGCATAACTCAATAGCAAAAAAACTACTGACTGCTGACTACTGGCTACTGACTACTGTATTATTCCGCCACGTGAAGATCGCAACGTGGAACGTTAATTCGGTGCTGGCGCGCCTGCCGCTGGTCGAACAGTGGCTCAAAGGCGCGCGCCCCGACGTGCTCTGTTTGCAGGAGACGAAATGCACCGACGAGAAGTTTCCGGCCGAAGCGTTCGCCGCCCTCGGTTATCAATCGGTCGCCTACGGCATGCCGACGTATAACGGCGTGGCCATCATCGCGCGCCGCGCGTTGACGGACGTGCAACGCGGCTTTGGTGATGACGACGACGAGACGGCGCAGGCGCGTCTGCTCGCCGCGACGGTGGGCGGCGTGCGCGTCGTCAACATCTACGTCCCGAACGGACAGGCGGTCGGGACGGAGAAGTACAAGTTCAAACTCAAGTGGCTGCACCGCCTGCGCGAATTTTTCGACGAGCACTACTGGACGGACGACGAGGTGCTGGTGTGCGGCGACTTCAACGTTGCGCCGGAAGACCGCGATGTACACGACCCGCAACTCTGGCACGGGCGCATACTCTTTAGCGGGCCGGAAAAGAAGGCGCTCGCCGAAGTCAAAGACTGGGGCTTTGTGGATGCTTACCGCGCACACGTCGCGGCGGCCGGCAACTTCTCCTGGTGGGATTATCGCTCGGGCAGTTTCCGGCGCAACGCCGGTCTGCGTATTGATCACATCTGGGTCTCGCCGCCGCTCGCCGAGCGTTGCACAGACGCGTGGATCGATAAAGAGCCGCGCGGTTGGGAGCGACCGTCGGATCACACGCCGGTCGTGGCGCAGTTCAAATGAGTTGGCACGGGGGCTGATGAAATGAGTGGGCAAGGCAAAGAGATTTTGCGGCGACCGCAGGGACAGGGCGGCAACGCTTGGCTGTGGGCGGCGGCCGGGTTGGGTGGCTTGCTGGCAGCGCGGGCGCTCTGGCGACAGGGACGCGAGTTCGATTTTCGGGACAAGACGGTGCTCATCACCGGCGGTTCGCGCGGGCTGGGGCTGGTGCTCGCGCGCGAATTGGCGCACGCCGGCGCGCGCCTCGCCTTGTGTGCGCGCGACCCGGCAGAGTTGGAACGCGCGCGGGCCGAGCTGGCCGGGCGCGGCGCGGAGGTCATGGTCTTTCCGTGCGACGTGACCGACCGGGCGCAGGTCGCAGAGTGGGTGCGCGTGGCGCGCGACCGCTACGGGCGCGTGGACGTGCTCATCAATAACGCGGGCGTGATCGAAGTCGGGCCGCTTGAGGTGCAGACGCTCGCGGACTTCGAGGAGGCGATGAAGACGCACTTCTGGGGGCCGCTCTACGCGATCATGGCGGTGCTGCCGGAGATGAAACGCCAGCGCGCCGGCCGCATCGTCAACATCACGTCCATCGGCGGCAAGATCGGCATCCCGCATCTCGTCCCTTATAGCGCCAGCAAGTTTGCGCTCGTCGGCCTGTCGGAAGGTTTGCGGGCGGAGTTGATGAAGGACGGCATCGTCGTCACCACCGTCTGCCCCGGCCTGATGCGGACGGGCAGCCCGCGCAACGCCGGCTTCAAAGGACAGCACCGCGCCGAGTATGCGTGGTTCAGCATCAGCGATGCGCTGCCGGTTACGTCCATGCAGGCGGAGCGCGCCGCACGCCAGATCATCGCGGCCTGCCGGCGCGGCGACGCGGAGACGATCCTCTCAATGCAGGCCGTGATCGCCATCAAGTTCCACGCGCTCTGGCCGGAGTTGAGCGCAGACCTGCGCGCTCTCGCCGGTCAACTCCTGCCTGCGCCCGGCGGCATCGGCACACGCCGCGCACGAGGGCGGGACAGCACCTCGCCGCTCGCGCCGTCCGTCCTGACGGCGCTGAGCGACCGCGCCGCCGAACGTAATAACGAGATCGGTTAAGCCGCATGAGCCGAGAGCAAAAATGGCCGGACGTGTTGTGGCTGGTGCGTCACGGGCAGAGCGCGTCGAACGTGGCGCGCGATGCGGCCGAGGCGGCCGGTTTGAAGGAGATCGCTCTCGCCGTCCGGCGCGACATGGACGTGCCCTTGTCGCAGCTTGGCGAGCAGCAGGCGCGCTCGCTCGGTCGCTGGTTCGGTCAGTTGCCCGCCGGCGCGCAGCCCGAAGTGGTCTTGACCTCAACCTATCTGCGCTCGCGCACGACGGCCGAGATCGCCTTGCAGGCGGCCGGGCTTAGCACGGACGACGTGACGCTCATCGCCGACGAGCGGCTGCGCGAGAAAGAGTTCGGCATTCTCGACCGGCTGACGAAAGAAGGCATCAGGGAGAAATTTCCGGAGCAGTATGAATTCCGCGATGCCATCGGCAAGTTCTATCATCGCCCGCCCGGCGGCGAGAGTTGGTGCGACGTGATCCTGCGGCTGCGCAGCGTGATTGACACGCTGACGCGCGAATATCGCGGCGAGCGCGTCCTCATCATCGCGCATTCGGTCGTCGTGCTCTGCTTCCGTTACCTGATCGAGCACATGACCGAAGACGAAATCCTACAGATCGACCGCACGGACGACGTGGCCAACTGCGCCATCACCGAGTACGCCTACGACGCGCAGAGCAGCCGGCGCGGTCGCCTCGTGCTGCGTCGCTACAACTTTGTCGCGCCCCTCGAAACCGAAGGCACGCGCGTGACGACCAAGAAGGATGTCCCGACTGCACCAAAATAGAGGCACGAAGCCGGGCGAGGGGCGCGGCGATGGCGACTAAACGCGCGGCTGCGCGCCGCCCTGCAACGGGCCGACCCGTGCTCATCTCGCCCGCCCGGCTGCGCGCTTGGCCGCTGCCGCAGCCGGACGAAGGCGGCGACAAAGAGGTGCGCGGGCGCGTGCTAGTGATCGGCGGCTCGCCGGAGATGCCGGGCGCTTGCGTGCTGGCTGCGACCGCTGCCGCGCGTGCCGGGGCGGGGAAGTTGCAAATCGCCACGTGTCAAAGCGTCGCCCCGCACGTGGCCGTGGCCGTACCGGAAGCGCGCGTCTTTGCGCTGCCGGAGACGCGCGCGGGCGCGCTCGCTACCAGCGGCGTCACCCAACTTGTCGAGTATGTCAACGAAGCGCGCGCCGTGCTTGTCGGCCCCGGTCTGATTGGCGAAGCGGCCATCGCACGCTTCCTGACAAATCTGCTGGCCCAAACAAACAGCCCCACGTTCATTCTCGACGCCAACGCGCTCGCGTTCCTCGCCCGCGCGCCAGAGAGTCTGAAGGCTTTGCGCGGGCGCGTCGTGCTCACGCCGCACGCAGAGGAGATGGGCGAACTACTCAACACAAGCAAGGCGGCGGTGGCGCGCGACCGTAGCGGCGCGCTCAAACAGGCGGTCGCGCGTTTCCACGCCGTCGTCGTGCTGAAGGGACGCGAGACGCTGATCGCCGCGCCCGGCAGTCAGGTCTATTGCAACCGCGCGGGCAACGTCGGCCTCGCCACCTCCGGCTCAGGCGACACGCTTGCCGGTCTCATCGCCGGACTCGCCGCGCGCGGGGCTGCGCCGCTTCAGGCGGCCGTCTGGGGCGTCTACCTGCACGCCCGCGCGGGCGAGCGTCTGGCCGCGCAGCGCGGCCCGCTCGGCTATCTCGCGCGCGAACTGCCCGGCGAAGTGCCCGCACTCCTGGCCCAACTGCGCCCGCGCAAGAAATGAGTGCCCGCGCTGAACGCTCAGCACCCGACTCTCTTTGGCTTATAGGCAGAACGGCCATAAGAACTACCCATTTGCTCAACTGATGTGCTAAAAGACCTCTACCTGAATATCGGGCCGTGCGCCGTTGGGCGCGCGATTCGGTCAACTTCCTCATCTATATTTTGACGGGCGTATGGATGAATATCGCTAAGCGCGCTGCTAGTCGCACACAACCGCAGTTGCCTCAGGTCACTTTAGTAGATGACTGCGCCGCATAAACTCCCGTTCGCTGGCGGCGGCGCAGCCGCTCCTGCCTGATACCATCACGCACGTCGAAACAAGCGGAGCGCGGGGAGAAACCTTATGGGTATTTTTGAAGTTATCGAAACCAAGCAGATTCTCTTCTCCGGTCAGGCTGAAAAGTTGTTCAACATGTCGGCGCGCGCAGATGCGCCAGGCAAGCAGCAACTTATCCCCTTTCTCGGCGCAGGCGTCTCGCTATCGGGCCGGGCCTGGCCTGCGCCGGCCGCTGCGCCCGCACAGGTAGATACAGCGGCGGCCAAAGTTGATGAGCTATGCGATCAACTTGGGCTGGACGCAACAAACGCCCGCGACTTCATCAAGCTGGCCGTCTACATCGCCAGCCAACTGCAAACGGACGTGGATGAGAAGGTCAAGTGGGATCATCAGCAGCTTTACGAGGAACTCAGGCAGGACGATTATCCGCCTTCGGTTGGTCAGTTAACCACCTACTTATCACTCGAAGCCAAACACACGAAGTTTGAGACAGTCGTGCAGGATTTGGCGCGGACGCTGCCGCCCGGTTATCTGCCGACCGACAGCGACGCGCAGATCAAACTGCTGCGCCTGCTCGCCGCCGTGACGGGCATTGCCAATCCGCCCGATCCGCTGACCGGCATCGCCAGCTATTATGAGCAGCGGTTGACGCGCGAATATCTCTGGATGAAGCTGCACGGCATCTTCTCCGGCAAGGAGAAGGCGACCAACACGCACCGGCTCATCGCCGCCGCCGCCAGCCGCCACATCCAACAGCGCTTTACCGACTACCTGATCGTAACCAGCAATTACGACTGCCTGATGGAGAAGGCGCTGGACGAGGCGGGCGTCAAGTATGTCGTGCTGGCAACCAGAAAGAAAGATCAAAAGGTAGTCGTGCGTTTCTCGCCAAACGTCGAGATGGCGAACCTCTGGGTGGACTTGAACTCAGGGCAGTATCACCCCAAGAATTGGTCGCTGGTGAAGCCGGGCGAGAGTCTGGTCGTACTCTATAAAATTCACGGCTGTCTCAATCCCGACCTGAAATTTCAGGACGACAGTGTGATCATCTCGGACAGCGATTACATTGACTACCTTTCGCACATGGAAACTTATGGGGCCGTGCCAAGTTGGTTCAATACCAACATGCATGGCAAGGCCTTTCTCTTCCTCGGCTACAGTCTGAGCGACTGGAACGTGCGCAGCCTGTTTGAGACCTTGCGCCGCAAGCGCGGCGAAGACTTCGGCGGGCAGGATTATGCCGTCATGAACTGGGTCGGCGAGTATGAAAAGGTCTTCTTCCGCAAAAACCTCATTACCATCCTGCAAACTGATCTGAACGCTTACGTGGCCGGCGTGGCCGCAGACCTGAAGGGGCGCAGCCAAACGGATGAACAGCACATCGCGCAGACGGCGCTGAAGATAATCTACCCGGACGAGATGGCAGGCGGGCCGGGCACGAGCAGCGATGATTAATCCCTTCCCAGGACTGAAGCCTTACCAGTTGGCGGACGAGGGCCGCCTCTTCGGGCGCGACAAAGACCTGATCTTGATGATCGACCGGGTCGTTTCCGGCCGCACCA
>DASVQA010000214.1:0-14894 GCA_036389375.1 Pyrinomonadaceae bacterium
CACGAAGGTGGCGCAGAAGTACGGGCTGATTCATCCGTCGGCGTCCGAGACGGCGACCGTGCGCGCCGTCTTCGTCATTGACGACAAGGGGATCATTCGCGCGCTCATCTATTACCCGATGTCGCTGGGGCGCAATATAGACGAAATCCTGCGCGCCATAGACGGCTTGCAGACCGCCGACACGAACGCCTGCGCGACGCCCGCCAACTGGCGACCCGGCGACAAGGTGGTTGTGCCGCCGCCGCAGACCATCGCCGACGCTGAAAAGCGTCTGCAATCCGACTACGAGATCACCGACTGGTATCTCGCCAAACGAACCCTGTCTTAAGCTGCCCGCCGCGCGCGGGAGCCTGCACGTGATAGCGCCGCGCCGGGCGTGCGAACGAGCAGTTGGCCGTTTGCTCGCGCACCAGCGCGGCGCTTATGATGTTTACAAAAATGGCCGCAGAACCAAAAGACAGAGCCGCCGGGCTAGAGGCGCTCGATCTCGCCACGCAACTCGTACACGCGGGCGAGCGCCAGCCGCCGCGCCCCGGCACGCCCGTCGTCACGCCCATCTACACGACCGCGACCTACACCTACGACTCTATGGCCGAGATGGACGCGGTCTTCGCCGACGATGAGCGCGGCTTCGTCTATGCGCGCTACGGCAACCCGACCGTCCACGCGTTAGAGACCGCTCTCGCCACGCTTGAAGCAGGCGCGGGCGCGGCCGCTTACGCTTCCGGCATGGCGGCAATCCACGCGGCCCTCGTCGCCTGCGAACTCGCGCCCGGCACAACCGTCCTCGCCGCCCAAGACCTCTACGGCACGACCACGACGCTACTGAATACGGTCTTCATGCACTCCGGCGTCAAGACCGTGACGGCGGACTTCAACGACCTGACGACCTTGCGCGCAACGGCCCACGAAGTACGCCCGCGCGTCATGCTGGCGGAGACGATCTCGAATCCGCTCCTGCGCGTCTGCGACATAGAGGCGTGCGCCGAGATCGCACACGCGGTCGGCGCGCGCTTCATCGTGGACAACACGTTTGCCTCGCCGTTGCTCTGCCAGCCGTTGAAACTGGGCGCGGACATCTCTGTCCACAGTGCGACGAAATATCTGGGCGGGCATGGCGACGCAATGGGCGGCATCGCGGTGGCGCGCGAGGCGGAGTTGCACGCGGCGCTCGTGAACATGAAGAAGGTGGTCGGCGGCGTGTTGAGCGTCTGGGAGGCGCACGCCATCCTGCGCGGCGTAAAGACGCTCGGCGTGCGCGTGGAGCGTCAGTGCGAGAACGCGCGGCAACTGGCGGAACGCCTCGACGGGCACGAACGCATCGCGCGCGTCTATCATCCGGGCTTCGGCGCAAACGAGGCGCAACGCGCGGTCGTCGAACGCGTGCTGCGCCGACCGTACACGGGCGCGCTTGTCTCGCTCGAACTCGGCGAGAACACGCGCGCCGCCGCATATCGCTTCATGGATGCGCTGCGCCTGTGTGTGCGGCTGACGAGTCTCGGCGATGTCGTGACCAGCGTGCTGCATCCGATGACGGCGTCGCATCGCGGGCTTGGGGCGGAGCGGCGGCGCGAACTCGGCATCGGTGCAGGACTCGTCCGCATCTCAGTTGGCATCGAAGCTATCGCCGACATCGTCAACGACATCGAGCAGGCGCTCGCAGCCTGAAGGTCAAGCAGTTTACAGGGTCAACTTTTGAGCGCGTCGGTAGAACAGGCAGGGTTGGTCGCGGGCCGGGACGACCTGTGGGCGCAGATCGGCCACACGCCGCTCCTGCGGCTCAGACGCGTGGCGCGCGGGCTGCCGGCGGGCGTCGAGGTCTATGCGAAGGCGGAGCATCTGAACCCGGGCGGCTCTGTGAAAGACCGTGCGGCGCGCGCCATGATTCTGGCGGGCGAGCGCGCCGGAACTTTGACGCCGGCCAAGACCATCCTCGACGCGACGAGCGGCAACACAGGCATCGCCTACGCCATGCTCGGCGCGGCGCGCGGCTATCGCGTGACACTCTGTCTGCCCGCGAACGCGAACGTCGAGCGCAAACGCATGCTGCGTATCTACGGCGCGGAGTTGATCGAAACAGATCCGCTCACCGGCGCGGACGGCGCACAACTGCGCGCGCAGGAGATCGCCGCCGCCGAACCGCAGAAGTATTTCTATCCAGACCAGTACAACAACGAGGCCAACTGGCGCGCGCACTACGAAGGTACGGGCGTGGAAATCCACGCGCAGACCGAAGGGCGCATCACGCACTTCGTCGCCGGTCTCGGCACGTCGGGCACGTTCACGGGCGTCGGGCGCAGGCTGAAGGAACACGATCCGCGCATCCGTCTGCTGACCGTGCAGCCCGACTCGCCGCTACACGGGCTGGAAGGCATGAAGCACTACGCGACCGCCATCGTGCCGGGCATCTTTGATCGCGCCCTGCCCGACGGTCAGATCGAAGTGGCGACCGAAGACGCATACGACATGGCGCGGCAACTTGCGCGCGATGAAGGGTTGTTCGTCGGCATCAGTTCCGGCGCGAACGTGACGGCGGCGCTAAGGCTCGCCGCAACGCTTCAGGCGGGCGCGTGCGTCGTCACCGTCCTGTGCGATTCCGGCGCGCGCTATCTGAGCGAGCAGTTCTGGCAGGCGTAGAGGCAGGGAGTGTCGTTGCGATGATCAAACTGGCCCGCGCCCAACTGGCTGAGATGCGTTGCCACGCCGAACGCGTGTATCCGCACGAGTGCTGCGGGCTGCTCATCGGTCAGATCACGGACGACGGGCGCACGCGCCTGATCGCCGAGACTTATCCGGTCGAGAACGAGTTCGACCGCGCCGCTTTGAGCGATGCGTTTGCTGATAGCGAAGCGACGCAGGCGCAAGCCGTGCCGGCGGCGGCGGGCGAAGATAGACATCGCCGGATGCTGATTCCGCCGCAGGCTTATCTGCGAGCGGAGCGTCTGTACGCGGCGCGCGGCTTGGGCGTCGTGGGCAATTATCATTCGCACCCGGAACACCCGGCCGTGCCGTCGCAGTTTGATCTGGCGCATCTCGCACCTTGGCCGACCATGTCTTACATCGTCGTCTCGGTGCGCGCGGGCAAAGCGGCCGAGTTGCGTTCGTGGGAACTGGCGGCGGACGGCGCGCGGTTCAACGAGGAAGAGATCGTAGAGGGAGCTTGAAGTATGGCAGTTAAGATTTTAATTCCGACCGCGCTCAGGCAGTTTGCCGGCGGACAGACCGAGATCGAAACCGACGGCGCGACGGTGGGCGAGGCGCTCGACCGCATCATGCAGGCGAACAGCGATCTGCGCAAGCACCTGTATAGCGGTGAAAGTAAGCTGCGCAGCTTCGTCAACGTCTATGTCAACGACGAGGACATACGCGCATCCGACCGGCTCAACACGCCGATCAAAGACGGCGACACGATCTCAATCGTGCCGGCGATTGCGGGCGGCGCGGCGGCCGAAGCGGAGGTCGCGGACGAAGCGTTGCCGCAACTGTCGAATGAAGAGATCGCGCGTTACAGCCGGCATCTGATCATGCCGGAGGTCGGCATGGCGGGGCAGCGCAAGTTGAAGGCGGCGCGCGTGCTAATGATCGGCACGGGGGGCTTAGGCGCACCGCTCGGCATGTATCTGGCGGCGGCCGGCGTCGGCACGCTCGGCATCGTTGATTTCGATGTGGTTGACGAGTCGAACCTGCAACGCCAGATCGTGCATGGCACGCGCGACGTGGGGCGACCCAAGATCGAGTCGGCGCGCGACCGGCTGGCGGACATCAACCCGCACATCAGGATCGAAACTTACGAGACGCGTCTGACGAGCGAGAACGCATTAGAGTTGTTCCGCGATTACGACATCATCGTGGACGGAACGGACAACTTCCCGACGCGTTATCTGGTCAACGACGCCTGCGTGCTGACGGGCAAGGCGAACGTCTACGGTTCGATCTTTCGGTTCGAGGGGCAGGCGAGCGTCTTCTGGGCGGAACGCGGCGCGTGCTATCGCTGCCTGTATCCTGAGCCGCCGCCGCCGGGGCTTGTACCGTCGTGCGCTGAGGGCGGCGTGCTCGGCGTCCTGCCCGGCATCGTGGGCGCGATTCAGGCGAACGAAGCGATCAAGCTGATCCTCGGCGCAGGCGAACCGCTCATCAACCGCTTGCTGCTGTTCGACGCGTGGCAGTTGCGCTTCCGCGAGTTGAAACTGAGGAAAGACCCGGATTGCCCCGTCTGCGGCCCGCGCGCGACGATCAAAGAGTTGATTGATTATGAGGAGTTCTGCGGTCTGCGTCCGCCGGCCGCCACGCCAGCACAGGAGGAGAAGCCACAGATGGAAGAGATCACCGCCACCGAACTCAAACAGCGCCTTGAGCGCGGCGACGACTTGCAGATCATAGACGTGCGCGAGCCGCACGAGTATCAGATCGCGCGGCTTGAACAGGCCACCCTGATCCCGCTCGGTCAGGTGGTGGGCCGCATGAGCGAGATCGACCCGCAACGCGAAACCGTCGTGCATTGCAAACTGGGCGGGCGCAGCGCCAAAGCCATCGAGGCGCTCAAAGGCGCGGGCTTTGCGGGCCGGCTCGTCAATCTCAAGGGCGGCATCACCGCCTGGTCGAACGAGGTTGATCCGTCTGTGCCGAAATACTGACGCGCCAGCCACAGAGCGCCGCAGCAGAATTAAAGCGCGCAGACCGGCCCGATGTGCGGCCGGTCTGCGCGCTTTTCAATAGCCTGATGGCGGCGGGCGCTTTACGCGCGCGCGGGCCGCTTACTGGTTGGCGGCTTGGGCTTGAGCGTGACTTAGTTGCTGCGCGAGCAGTTGCTTACCGCGTTCGGCGCGTTTGGTGTTTTCGTCGCGCACCTCGCGGAAGAACTGTGCAACCTCCGGCTGCCCTTTCTCTTCGGCATCGCTGATGTACTGCTCGTAGGTCTCCGCGCCTTGCAGCGCATGATAGATGACGCTCAGCAGATTGTAGGTCACATCCTGCGTGCCTGTGTTCACTGAAGCTGGCATAAAAAAGTCTCCTCCTTGTCAAAATGAGAACCTGAAGATGTGCGGGGGACGCGTTGGCGGAACTTGCGGGCAATCTTAACACAAGCGGGCGCGGGCGAAATAGCGATGGCCACCCTTGCTACCCGCCGCCCGCCGTCTTTACGCCGACACCGGCTCGCTGTTGGTCGTGCCGAGTGGTGTGCTGGGCACGACGGCGCGCGCCGAGCGGGGCAGAAACGGACGCTCGCAGAACCAGAAGAAGACCCACGCGCAGGCGATGCTGAGCGGCGTCATGATGAACACGGCGACGACGTAACCGGGCAGCCCGCGCCCCGTGAAGCGCCAAATTTCAAGCATGACCAGTTCGTGTGTCAGGTAGAGCGAATAGGACATGAGACCGATGCTCGCGCCCCAGTTCCACAGGCGCGGCACATTGCGCCACAACCGGCCCGCCAGTTCGGCGGCGACCACGCGATTGACCAGCACGAAGAGACCCACCGCCCACAACGGATGCGTCAGCAGCCAGATGCCGTCGTGTACGTACCAGACAAGCGGCACGTTCTCTTGCAGGTAAGCCAAACCGGCGGCGGCGGCGAGCGCTGCGAGGCAGACCCGCCAACTGCGACACCAGCGCGGCAGTTGAATCAACCCGAACGCCGCTTCGACGCTTAAAGCGCCGAGCGCCCACGTGAACCAGTGCGCCGCCGCCGCCTCGTTCACAGGCAGGAACACGCCGTACTTATTCTTAATCAACAGACTCAGCAGCAGCCACGCGACGCGTGCGCCCGCGCAACAGGCGATGGTCGTGCGCCAGCCCCAACGCCGCCGCAGGAACAGCAGGAGGAAATAAGCGAGATAGAGTTGTTCTTCGATGGCGAGCGTCCAGAAGACGCCGTTGATGCCGTAAGCCGTGTGCGAATCGAGATTGTGCAGCATGGTCAGATGCAGCACGAGGTCGTAGAGATAGAAGCGCGTGAACGCGACGCCGTCGGCGTAAGCTGCGACCGCGAGGAAGAGGACGAGCGCGCACAGGTAAGGCGGATAGAGCCGGCGCAGTCGTCTGCGCCAGAAGGGAATGAAGTCCAACTGCGCGGGCCGGCCGGCGGCGCGCGCCTTCGCCCAGTGCAGATGTATGCAGAAGCCTGAGATGACGAAGAAGAGAAAGACGCTGATGTAGCCGTAGTGCAGGAAGGCGCGCAACGGCGCGGCCACACCGCGCAGGAACGCGTTCCATTCGTCACGCGGCGACTGTGTGACGGCGTGGTAGAGGACGACGTAGATCGCGGCGAAACCGCGCAGCGCGTCTAGTCCGCGCAGCCTATGACTGCCGGAAGCCTTGAGCAGCGGGTTAGCTTTAGAGGCCGTGACGTAGTTCTGGGTCAAACCGTAAACCAGCCTACTCCGCGCGAATTGTGCGAACGAAAAAGATGATAGCCCAGCCGGCAGCGTTTAGAAAGTAAGGAGGTAAACGTGCGGCGCGCCTGTCTAGTTGATGTAGGTGGAGATCGTGTCGGGGTCGAGCAGCGATTCGTCGCCGAGGTTGGCCGGCGGAGTTTCGGCGTGTGGGTGGGCGGGCGCTTTAACGAGCGCGGCGGCCCGCTCGCCCTCCACAGGGCGCGAGAAGAGATAGCCCTGACCGTAGGCGCAATTCAATTCGCGCAGGTGCGCCAGTTGCGCTTCGGTCTCAACGCCCTCCGCAATGACCTCCATGCCCAGATTATTGGCCAGCGTAACAATCGTCCGCACGATCTCGGCGTTCTCGTCGCCCGCGCCCATGCGGGTGACGAACGAGCGGTCGATCTTCAGCGTCGAGACGGGGAAGCGGTGCAGATAGCTCAAGGACGAATAGCCCGTGCCGAAATCGTCAATTGAGAGTTGCACGCCGAGTGCGCGCAGTTGCATGAGCATCGCGGTGGCCGTTTCGGCGTTCTCCATGACGACCGATTCCGTGATCTCCAACTGTAGACAGTGTGGTGCGATCTGTGCCGCTGCAAGCGCCTGCTTGATCTGATCGATCAGGTGCGGCTGATTGAACTGCTTGCTCGACAGATTGACGCTGATGGTGAGCGCGCGCGGCGCGAGCTTTTGCAGCCGGCGTAGCTGCTGGCAGGCTTCCTGTAAGACCCAACGGCCGATCTCGAAGATAAGCCCAGTCTCCTCTGCGAGCGACACGAACTCGGTCGGCGCGACAAGCCCCCGCTCCGGATGATGCCAGCGCAACAGCGCCTCGAAGCCTTTGATCTCGCCCGTCTCAAGCGAGACGACTGGTTGATAGTAAACAACGAACTCGCTGCGTTCGACGGCCCGCCGCAGATCGTTCTCAAGTTTCAACAGCGCGACGGCGCGCGCGTGCATGACCGTGTCGAACAACTCGTGGCGCGCTTTGCCGTTTTCTTTGGCGCGATACATGGCGGTGTCCGCGTCGCGCAGGACGTTCTCAGGCTGTTCGTAGCCGGTCGCGCTGAGCGCGATGCCGATGGACGCGGTCGTGTAGACCTCGTGCCCATTCAGGTTGAAGGACTGCATCAACTCGTTCTGGATGCGCTCGGCCACAGAGATGGCGGCGCGGGCGTCCTCCAACCCGTCGAGCAGGATCGCAAACTCGTCGCCGCCGAGCCGCGCGACCGTGTCCATCGGACGCAGGCAGCCTTCAAGCCGCCGCGCCAGCGCGATGAGCAGGCGGTCGCCGGTGCTGTGACCGAGACTGTCGTTGATGTTCTTGAAGCGGTCAAGGTCAATGAAGAGGACGGCGAACAGGTGATCGGCGCGCCGGCGCGCGCGTTCGATGGCGAGCTTGAGATGGTCGAGCAGGAGCGTGCGGTTCGGCAGGCCCGTCAGCGCATCGTGGAAGGCGGCGTGGCGGAAGTGTTCGCGGCTGTGCTGCAACTCCTGACTGATGCGCTGCTGTTCAGCGATGTGCCGCGACAATTCTTCGACGTGGCGCTCGGCCTGCTCGATCTGCGCCATCTTCGTCTCGACGCTGTTGAGATAAGTGCGATAGGTGAAATAGACGATGGCGATAATGGGCGTCGTGGCGATGACGGCGAAGAAGCCGGCCGTCTCGACCAGACGGGCGATGATGCCGGCGGCGGATGCGCCCGCAAAATAGGTGATCGAAGTGTAAAGAAAATGGCCCTTCCAGACGGGCCAGAAGCGTTCGTTCGCTTTGAGCGCCAGACAACCGGCGATCATGCTGGTGTTGGTCACGTACTGGATGAGCGCCATCAGGCAGAGCGCCATGATGAGCTTTTCCGAGTAGGCGTGGTGCGTGAGCAGTATGGGCGAGCCGAAACAGAAGCGTATGACCCAGACGGTGACAAAATAGGTCAGCGCCAGCCCGCTCGCGTTGAACAGGTGGTGCATCTTCTTCGAGGTCACGCGCAGAGAGGTGCAGAGGCCCTCAAGTGCCGCCAGCACGATGGCCGCCTCGCCGTCGAACAGTAGGAGCGTCAGGAACAGGAACGTGTCGGAGACGGTAATCTGCCCGCGCACGCGGGGCACGCGCACGCTCAGGCGCGAGCCGATGCCAAGCGTGATGAGCGCCAGAATCAGGAAACGCAGGTCGAGCCGTGCCAACGGCAGACGGGCCGCCGAAAACGTGCAGGCCGCCGCGCCCAGCACGATAATCGACCACATGAACGGCTTAGTGAAACGACTGGCGCTTGCTTCCATACTGACAGAAGGCAGACGAATTTGATGCTTTATCGGGATTTAGTCTTGAGGTTAAACCTGGGGCAAATGCCGACGGGCCAAGGGGGGTAGCCCGCAACGCCTCTAAACTATAGCACATAAAGTACGTAGCAGGGGCAAACTTACACGCAAAAAATATTTCAACGCTATCTCCTGCGCTGATACCACTTAGAAACGGCTGCCGTTCGCCCAACAAAACCGCAGACTTTCGGCAAAAGTCGGTTAAGTATTTATGGTTTCTTAGAATTACACTGGGGGTGATGACGGCGAGGCCGGTGTCGGGCAAGGTCGGGTGGGGCTGAACCGAGAGCGGCTCCGGTGCAATTCGGCACAATCAGACCGTTCTAAACCTAAATGCTGGCTTATTTTACAACTTTCTGTTACCATCCGGCATTTTTACAGGGTAGCGCGCCCGAGCGTAGAAACAAAGCGAGCGGAGCGTCCGTATCAACCAATGCAACAAGATGCCCGGCGGCTGCATCTAATCCCTGTCGTATCAACAGCTTAATTTCAAGCTGATGATACTTGACCGGCGGGCCATTATGGACGGCTTAAAGCCCCAAGCCACTTTTTTATCAAGCGGGGCAGGCGTTGGCAGGGCGCAATTGAGGTACTCATGAGCATGAATATGAACAAGCGTGGTGACGAGGGGTTCATGGAGACTCGGGGCAACAGCAACTATTCGCCCTTCGAGGCGTTGGGTCAGGAACTGGCCGAAGATGCCATCCCGGCTGACATCGAAGACGTGCTGCAAAAACTCGACGGCGCGAATCTCGGCGAGGCGCACACGGACGACCTGCTCATCGAACAGGCCGCTACGACCGTCGCGCACGACGAGCAGCACGAAGACGCCTTTGCCGAGGAAGACGACTTAGACCTATCGGCGGGCGACGACGATAAATCAATCGATCCTGTCCGCATGTATCTGCGGCAGATGGGTACTGTGCCGCTTTTAACGCGCGAGCAGGAAGTTTCCATCGCCAAGCGCATCGAGGCCGGCATCGTCCGGTCGAACCGCGTGATCGCCCGTTCGCCCATTGCCGCCGCCGAACTGCTGCGGATCGGCGATGAACTGGAATCGGGCGCGCTCAGCATACGCGATGTCGTAGCCTTCTCGGATCAGGCCGACATGGCCGAGGTTGAGGATAAGGCGGACGAGTATTTGCAGTGGACGTTGGAGCACATCCAGCGTATCCGCAAGCTGACGCAGGACGGCTTGAAAGAATGGACGAAGCTGCGCGCCGAACAGCAACTCGCGCGCGGCAAGAAGCCCGGCAAAAAACTGCTGCGCATGAAGCGCAAGGTCGCCAGCATACGGCTCGCGTTGGCGCGTGAGATCGCTAATCTCAAGTTGAAAGAGAGCGCCCGGCAACGCCTGATCGACGCCATCGCGGCGTCGTGGAAAGAGGTGCGCACGGCCGAACGCGAGATCGAGCAGTACACGGAGAAACTGAACCGCAAACGGATCAAGCCGGAAGACGCGAAGGAGTACAAGCGGCACATCACGGCTGCCAAGCGTCGGCTCAAGCAGGTTGAAATAGACCGGCACGTTTCGCCGGTCGAGATCAAACGCGCACACATGGCGGTTGCCAAGAGCGAGGCACAGACCGTGCAGGCGAAGCGCGAGTTGACGGAGGCGAATCTGCGGCTCGTCGTCTCCATCGCCAAAAAGTACACGAATCGCGGGCTACAGTTCCTCGACCTGATTCAGGAAGGGAACATCGGCTTGATGCGCGGCGTGGACAAGTTCGAGTGGCGACGTGGCTACAAGTTCTCGACCTATGCGACGTGGTGGATCAGGCAGGCCATCACGCGGGCGATTGCCGATCAAGCGCGCACCATTCGCATCCCCGTCCACATGATCGAGACGATCAACAAGCTCGTGCGTACCTCGCGCGCGCTCGTGCAGGAGTTGGGACGCGAACCGACAAGCGAAGAGATCGCGGATCGCGTGGACATGCCGGTGTCGAAGGTGCGGAGCGTCTTCAAACTGGCGCAGCAGCCGATCTCTCTGGAGACGCCCATCGGTGAAGAAGAGGATTCGCACCTCGGCGACTTCATCGAAGACAAGTCGCGCGTGAACCCGTCCGATTCGGTCGTCGCATCGAACCTGCGGCAGATTACGGACGAGGTGTTGGCCACTCTGTCGCCGCGCGAAGAGAAGGTCATCAAGCTGCGTTACGGGATCGGCACGCAGGGCGAGGAACACACGCTCGAAGAGGTCGGCAAGGACTTCGACGTGACGCGCGAGCGCATCCGGCAGATTGAAGCGAAGGCGCTGAGGAAACTCCGTCATCCTTCGCGCGCACGTCTGCTCAAGGCGTTCATCAACGGCTTGCAGCAATAAGCCGCGCAGACGGACGCAAAGCACAACAGAAGCGGGAGTCGAATTAGTTCGACTCCCGCTTTTCTCTTGCCAGTTGCGAGAGAATAGGGCGTGTTAAATCTAACGCTGCCGCAGCAACTCGTGCTTTACGATCTGCCCCTCTTTCATTACGAACCCGACGTGTTCAAGCACACCGATGTCGCGTAAAGGGTCGCCCGCGACGGCGATCAGATCGGCCAGCATGCCGGGTTTGACCGCGCCGACCTGTCCATCTAAGGCCAGCAGACGCGCCGCGTCGAACGTCGCCGCGCGGACAGCTTCGGCCGGCGTCAGTCCGGCTTTGACGAGCCACTGAAGTTCACGCGCGTTCTGCCCGTGCAGCCCGGCGACAGCATCCGAGCCGGCCACGATCCACACGCCCGCCGCATGTGCGCGGCGCGCATTCTCAAGATTGCGCGTTTGCAGGCGCTCGAAGAAATCCCAGGCCGAATCGCCAAACTCGAACTGACTTTTGTGCGCGAGGTAATGCGTGGGCAGATAGAGCGTGGGCACGAGCGCGGTGTGATGCTCGGCGAGCAGGCGGATAGCTTCGGCGTCGAGAAACGAGCCGTGCTCGACCGAAGCGCAGCCGCCGCGCACGGCCGCTTTCACGGCCGCCGCCTCATGCGCGTGTACGGCCACGCGCTTGCCGGCGCGCGCGGCCTCTTCAACCGCAGCCCTGATCTCGCCCTCGCTCAAGAGCGGACGACCCTGCCCGTCCACACCCTCGAACACCTTGATCACGTCCGCGCCTTCGCGCACGCGCGCACGCACAAACTCGCGTATGAGTGCGAGCCGCGCGCCGGCGTCGGCTGCGTCGTAAAGATCGTCGGGCAGGAGCGGTGCGCCGGAGACGACGAGGCGCGGCCCCTCCGTCGTGCCGCGCGCGATCTGGTCGCGTAACAGTATGTCAACGCGCTGCCCCGCGCCGAGATTGCGCACTGTCGTGTAGCCTGCGAGCAGCGTGTCGCGCGCATTGGCGGCCGAATATTTGAGCGTCACGTCTGCGCTCGCGTCGCCCGATAGCCCGAAGTGGCCCGAGGCGTCGAAGTGGTAGGTGATGTGCGTGTGCGCGTCAATCAGACCGGGCAGCAAGGTCGCATCGCCGAGATCGACGACCTGCGCGCCGCCCGTGTCTGTGCTGCTCGTGCTGACGGACGTGATCCGCGCGCCTTCTATCACCACGAACGGATGCTCGATGAACCGCCCGCGCTCAACGTCCAGGAGCCGCGCCGCCCGGACGACGATGCGTTGCGGCGCTGGCGTCGAACTGCGATTCGTTTGGGCTGATCGCCCCGCGCATGAAGGCAGGCAGAGCAGGAGCAGCAGCAGGTGTTTGATGAAGTGCTTGGGCATCGGGTCAGGCTAAACGCGTTCGGGCGGCCAGATGTCAACGGCTAAGGCCTCGGCGTAATGCAACAGAGGCTCGCCGGCCGGCGTTGGTAGTCCGTCGCCCTCGATCATTGTGGAGCGAAAAGCCGATAGCTTGGCCTGCTGCAAAGGCCATGGCCGGTGATGTATGCGTGCGCGATAGAGGCTTGTGCCGCTCGCGGCGTAGAGGCAGTAGCGTTCGACGAGGAAGAACTCCAACGAGCCGGGCTGCGCTTCCGGCAAGTCCGCGCCGGCCGTCCACGTCGCTTGAAACTCGGCGCGTTTGTTCGATTCGTTGCGCCGCAGCTTGTAGTCGATGGTCTGGTCTGCGTCGGCTAGTTCGATCTCGGCGTGATAGTAGGGCAGGTGATAGAACGTGCGTGCGCCGAGCACGGTCGGCAGGCTGTTTGTGTTGAGCGAGAAGAACCAGACGCCGGGCACGCCGTCGTAATGCACGTAGGTGCGGACGTTCAACTCGTGGAAGTCGCTGAGATAGGGAACGGGCGGCGTGAAACTAAGGCGCACGTCCCACAAGGTAAACGGCGTGATCGCGATCCACGCGCTGCCGTCGTAAGTGTCAATGGTCAGCCGGTCGGGGATGAGCGGGCGCAACTGGCGCGCTGCGATGCGCCAGTGCATGAAGAGGAGTTTCCCCCAGTGATGCTCCATCAGCGGCAGCCCATCGGGCCGCGCGCGAATCGAGAGCCGGTCGATCTTAGCCGTTTCATCTTTGCTCATGGCGTACTCCCCTTGTGCCGGCGACGCGTCTGCGCCGGCGGCGGCCAAGCGCCGCGCGGCAGTTCGAGCGCGCGCCACATGTACCAGCTTGCGACGGTGCGGAAGGGCCGCCAGCGTTCGCCGTAAGCGGCAAGCGCCTTTGGCGTCGGCAACTCCGGCGTTTGATAGACGAGCGCAAAGCCGCGTCGCACGCCGAGGTCGCCGACCGGCAGCACGTCGCCGCGCCCCAGCCGCGACATCAACAACATCTCAACCGTCCAACGCCCGATGCCGCGCACGCTCGTCAGCCGCGCCACGATCTCCTCGTCCGCCATCCGACGCAGTCGCGCAAGCGTCGGTACTGTGCCGTCGAGCGTCTTCAATGCGAGGTCTTTGAGCGCCGCCGTCTTCGCGCCCGACAGACCAACGCCGCGCAAGTCCGCTTCGTCGGCCGCCAGAATGTCGCGCGGTTGCAGCTTGCGCCCACGCATGACGAGCGCGAGCAGGCGCGCGTGGATGGCGGCGGCGGCCGTCCCGTGCAACTGTTGATAGATGATATTGCGCGCCAGCGCCTCGAACGGGCTGTGCAGCGTGCGCAGTTGCAACGCGAACGGCCCGCACGCACGCATCAACGCGCCCAGCACCGGGTCAACCCGTGCCAGTCGCCTAACGGCCGCGCGCCGGTCGTAGCAAAAACCGTCGGCGCGCTCTGCTTGATCAACTCTATCTTGGATCGCCATCGGCGCGGAGAAACTAAAAGTCCAGCCGCAACGCACTTGGCTGGACTGAGCGCAGTCAATGCTGATACCGAGGGCGGGACTCGAACCCGCACGGCCCGCAGGGCCAACGGATTTTAAGTCCGTTGCGTCTACCATTCCGCCACCCCGGCATTAGCGGGCAAAAGATAGCATGCAGCGCGCGCCGAAACCAACTCCTTCACAGGCGGCGGCGGGTGATGTTAAACTAGCCACATAACCGAAGATGAGCGAGCAAGCCGCAACCAAACCGCGCCAGCCGAACATGACGGAAGAACAGGAAATCTTTCATCGCCACATACAGAAGGCGGGCCTCAAGCGCACGGCGCAGCGCGACCTCATTCTCGAAGTCTTCCTGCGCACCGAGGAGCATCTCTCAAGCGAAGACCTCTACCGGCTCGTGCAGCAGGAAGACTCCGACATCGGCCAGACCACCGTCTATCGCACGCTCAAACTGCTGACGGATGCGGGCCTTGCGCGCGAAGTGCGCTTCGGCGACGGGCGTACGCGCTACGAGCATAATTACAAGCACCCGCATCACGACCACTTGATCTGTACGCAATGCGGCAAGACGGTCGAGTTCTTCTCGGCCGACATGGAGGCGCTGCAAGATCAGATCGCCGGTCAGCATAAATTTGAATTGACGCATCACACCTTGCGCATGTTCGGCTACTGTCCCGAATGTCGCAAGCGCCGCGCACACGCCGAAGACTCGACTGCGGCCGAGCCGCGCATACGCTTCGCCTCCGCGCCCAGCACCGGCTGACGGGCGACACATCTATCCGAAATGAAACGCCACCTGCTCGGTCTCATCATCGCCCTCCTCGCCTTCGTGCTCGGCCTCTACATCGTCGTGCAGCGCAATCCGTGTAAAGCGCCCTGGGCCGCCTGCCAGCCCGCACCGCCGGTGCGGCGCGCCACGCCGTAGCTCGCGCCGCAGTCGCTTTTCTTTTACCTGCCGTTAGTGTACTTTCGCGCGTGTAACTCCCCGTGAAAAATCAAAGCTGTCTGTTTACG